>NZ_JBEZKI010000002.1:0-502456 GCF_040651615.1 Streptomyces sp. NPDC048417
GCAGCACCGCGAAGTGCCGCAACTCGATACCGAGCGGACGGAGCGCCTCCGTCATCACCCCCGCCGCCCGCCAGTGCGCCCGCCGCAGCAACAGGCCGAGAGCAAAGGGCGAGGTGTCCCCGGGACGGTCGGTCGCACGCGAACCGGCCGAGGGGTGAGGAGCGTCGGCAATCACAACTCCAGGTTACCAGCCACCCATTCATCCAATACGGTATCGTTTGAAACAAACTGTGACTGTGCCCGCCTCCGCTGCGGCCTGACAACGCCGGCGCGGGATCACCCCGGGGTACTCGAGGCTTGCCTTGACGGCGGTCGTTCGGGGAACGATCGTGAAATAGAGCCGATGGCGAAGGTAATCCGGCGGTCATCCGGCACGGCACACCAGGTAGGCACCATGGCACACTCCCACGCGCGGTCGGGCCCGCTGCCTCCGGGGTCGGCACCGCTCCACGTCGACACAGCCGCGGCCATCGCCGTCTCGGACTCTTCGGGCCGCATAGTCCTCTGGAGCAGCGCCGCACAGGCACTGTGGGGTTACGGGCCCGAGGAAGTCATCGGCACGTCGCTCACCGGTCTCCTCACCGCCGACGGGGCGGCGCTGTTGCATCGTGACGGCCGCTCCGTCGAGGCGCGGGTCTGCTTGTCGCCACTGGTGGCCTCTGAACTGCCTGGCGGGTTCCTCCTGACCGCGGAGCCCCAGGTGGCCGCGGAGGCTCGGTCGGGTACGCAGGAGCCCGGAGACGAGGCGTTGATGCGGTGGGTGTTCGAGCAGCACCCCGCCCACCTCGGGGTATTCGACTGCGAAGCCCGGAGCCTGAAGCAGAACCACACGATGGCCCGGGCCACCGGCCTGCGCGAGGACGAACTCCGGGACCGGCGCGTCAGCGACCTGATCCCGGATGCCTCGCTGATCGAGAACGACCGATGGATCCGGCGGGTGGCCGCGACGGGCGAGCCGGCACAGAGAGAGGCTTTCCTGAAGGTCCCCGGCGAACCGAAGGCGCACGCCTGGACCGTGGACTACTTCCCGCTCAAGGACCCGGTCGGCCGGGTGCGCGCAGTGGCGATGTCGGCGTACGACTACTCCCAGCAGTACGAGTCACGAGAACGGCTGGCCCTGCTCGGCGAGGCACGCACCCGCATCGGCGCCAGCCTGGAACTGGAGGGAACGGCTGACGAGCTCGCCGAGCTCCTCGTGCCCCGCTTCGCGGACGTTGTCAGCGTCTACTTGTTCGAGGAGGTCTTCGGCGGTGATCTGCCCGCGTCTGTTCCCTCCGGCCCCGTTCTGCTGCGCCGAGCCGCCCAACGGCCTGAATTCCTCGCGACGGGGGCACGTCCCGCCCTCGGCGAGACGCGGTGGCACCCGGCTTCCTCACCGGTCAGCAGGAGTGTGGCGACGGGGAGGGCGGAACTGCACGACGTCACCGATCCACAGATGGCCCGTTGGTTCGCCGACGCCCCCGCGACCGCGGCTGAGCTACGCGCCGGTGGAGCGCACTCGCTGATCACGGTGCCGATCCGAGCCCGCGGCACCACTCTCGGAGCTGCCGCTTTCTTCCGCCATGGCACCTCGCACGAGTCTTTCGCCGCCGACGATCTGACCGTCGCCGAGGACGTGGTCGCCCGTGCTGCGATCTGCCTGGACAACGCCCGCCGGTTCACCCGCGAACGCGGCATCGCGCTGTTCCTGCAGAGCACCCTGCTGCCTCGTGGCCCGATCGTGCATCCGGGCGCGGAGACCGCTGCCCGCTACCTACCCGCCGACCGCGCCACCGAGGCGGGTGGGGACTGGTTCGACGTGATCCCCCTGCCAGGTACGCGCGTCGGCCTGGTCGTCGGGGACGTCGTCGGCCACGGCATCGGCGCCTCGGTCACCATGGGCCGGCTCCGGACGGCGGTACGTACTCTCGCGGACCTCGATCTGCAGCCTGACGAACTCCTCACCCGCCTCGACGACATGGTGACCCACCCGGCGGAAGAGACGGGCGACGAGACCGATGCCGGTGCCACCGATTACAACGCGATCCCCGGCGACATCGGCGCCAGCTGTCTGTACGCCGTCTACGACCCCGTGTCCGGTACCTGCACGCTGGCCCGGGCAGGTCATCCGCCCCCGGTCCTGGTATGTCCGGACGGCACCACGCAGGTCGTCGACGTGCCCGCCGGGCCTCCGCTCGGGCTGGGCAGCCTGCCGTTCGAGGCTACGGAGCTGACCATTCCCGAGGGCAGCCTGCTGGCCTTGTTCACAGACGGACTCGTCGAAACCCGCGGCCACGACGTCGATGACCGAATCGACGAGTTGCGGAACGCCCTGGCCCGGTCCGTGCCCTCGTTGGAAGAACTGTGCGACACAGTCCTGGAGTCCTTGCATTCCGAGACGCGAACCGACGACATCGCCCTGCTCGTCGCCCGCACCCGCCTCCTCCGCAAGGAACAGGTCGCCGAGTGGGGCGTGCCCGCAGACGCGGCCGCTGTGGCGGAGACACGCAAACTGGTGGACGAGCGGCTCACCGCGTGGGGGCTGGAGGAGGCCGCGTTCACCATGGAACTGGTGGTAAGCGAACTGGTCACCAACGCGATCCGATACGGCAACGAACCGATCCGCCTGCGGCTGATCAAGGAGCGGTCTCTCATCTGCGAGGTCTCCGACAGCAGCAGCACCGCCCCTCACCTGCGCCGGGCCCGGGTCAGCGACGAGGGCGGCCGGGGACTGTTCCTGGTCGCCGAGCTCACTCAGCGCTGGGGCACCCGCTACACCTCGGCGGGCAAGACCATCTGGGCCGAACAAGCCCTGGGCCGGTCGCCGCGGACGGTTCCCTCTTTCTGACAGGTCAATTGCTCCTGGTGTTTCACCACGCGAGTCCTGATTGGCCATCCGCGGGGCCGCCTCATGGCCCAGCGCTTCGCCGACGCGGCCGGTGTCACAGACCGGGTGGTCGCCCGGTCCTGGTGGGGGCTATGCGGGCACGACGATGCGCGGAATCGCCCAGCGGGCGGACGTGGATCCCGCGCTGATCCACCACTTCTTCGGCAACAAGGACGGCCTCTTCCGAGAGGCCGTTTCCTCCCGGATCGACATGTCCGCCGTTTTCGAGTCCCGGCCGGAGAAGACGGAGGAGGGAGAAGAAGAGGGAGAGGAGAGGAAGGTCCGGGAGGAGAACCGTGGGAAGCGGATCGCGCGGACGTTCCTCTCCCATTGGGAGGACCAGTCGACCCGCCCCGCGCTGGTCGCCGTCTACCGGGCCGGCCTGTCGGACGAGACGACGGCCAAGACGTTCGGCAACGAGTTCGAGGCGGCCTTCGTGTCGTGCTTGGGCCGGATCGCCTCCGAGGAGACCGAGCGGACACCGACGTTCACGTCACTGGTGTCCGCGCAACTGGTCGGCCTCGCCACACTGCGCTATGTCCTCGCGGTGGAGCCGCTGGCCTCTCTTGACTTCGAGGAACTGATGGAACGGCTCGTCCCGGCCATCGAGGTCCACTTCCGCCGGCCGTCCTCGGCCTAGCCGCTCCCGGTCCTGGGCCGCTCGCTGCGCGTGGGCGGCCCAGGGGGAAAGCGCCAGGTCAGCCTGTGCTGTCTCGCCGAGCTGCTCCAGCCGGCGGGCGACCGTGCTCTCGGTTGCTCCTCATGCGATCGCAGCGCGGCCGTAGCGATCGCGAGCCTGGACAACCATCTCCGGGACGACTGCGCCCACCCGCGCCAACTGGTCCAGGGCGGCGACGACGATCGACTCGGCGTCGACATGGAAATAGCGGCGTACGGCATCACGGGTGTCCGACAGCCCGAACCCGTCCGTACCCAGCGACGTGTAGTCCTGCCCCACCCACTGGCTGATCTGGTCGGGCACCTGCCGCATCCAGTCGCTGACCGCCAGAACGGGCCCTGGAGCGCCCGACAGCGCAGCCGTCACGTACGGAACGCGCTCCTCACCCCGAAGCCGCGCCCTGTCGGCGCTCATGCCGTCGCGGCGCAGCTCCGTCCAGGAGGTCACCGACCACACGTCAGCCTGGACTCCCCACTGGGAGGTGAGCAGTTCCTGGGCCTCCAGCACCCAGTGGATGGCCGTGCCGGAAGCCAGCAACTGGATCCGCGGCCCCGCGCCCAGTTGCTCCGCCTGCCGGAACCGGTAGATGCCCCGGAGGATCCCCTCCTCGACCTCCGGCCCGGTTGACATGGCCGGCTGCTGCTTGGGCTCGTTGTAGACCGTCAGGTAGTAGAAGACGTCTTCGGGCTGGTCGCCGTACATCCGTCGCAGCCCTTCCCTGACGATCACGGCGATCTCGTACGCGAAGGCGGGGTCGTAGCTCACCGCGGCCGGATTCGCGGATGCCAGCAGATGGGAATGTCCGTCGGCGTGCTGCAGCCCCTCACCTGTCATGGTCGTACGGCCGGCCGTCGCCCCGATGACGAACCCGCGCCCCATCTGGTCTGCCAGGGCCCAGAACTGGTCACCGGTTCGCTGGAAACCGAACATGGCGTAGAACATGTAGAACGGGATCATGGGCTCGCCGTGAGTGGCGTACGAGGTCGCCGCAGCGGTGAACTCGGCCATGGAGCCGGCCTCGGTGATGCCCTCGTCGATGAGCTGGCCGTTCTTGGCCTCGCGGTAGTAGAGCAGTTGATCCGCGTCGACCGGTTCGTAGGTCTGACCGTGCGGCGAGTAGATGCCGGCTGTCGGGAACAGGGATTCCATGCCGAACGTGCGGGCCTCGTCGGGGATGATCGGCACCCAGCGCCGGCCGGTCTCCTCGACGCGCATCAGGTCCTTGACCAGTCGGACAAGAGCCATGGTGGTGGCCACTTCCTGTCTGCCGAAGCCCTTCGTCAGGGACTCGAAGGGCCCCGCCGGGGGCGGCTGCATCGGCTTGGCCACCACCTTGCGTACCGGGGCGGGGCCTCCCAGAGCCGTACGCCGGTCGCGCAGGTACTGCACCTCTTCCGAATTCTCACCGGGGTGCCAGTACGGCACCAGGTCGCCGCTCAACGCGCTGTCGGGAATGGGAAGTTCAAGCACGTCCCGCATGTCGCGGAACTGCGCCATGGTCAGCTTCTTCATCTGGTGATTGGCGTTGCGGGACTCGAAGCCCGCGCCCAGCGTGTGGCCCTTCACCGTCTGGGCGAGGACGACGGTCGGTGCTCCGTGGTGCTGGACTGCGGCGCGATAGGCGGCATGGACCTTGAGGGGTTCGTGCCCACCGCGCGAGTTCTCGAACAGATCGGTGAGCTGCGCGTCGCTGAGCCGGGCGGCGATGCCGGAGAGCGCATCACCGGTGAAGAAATGCCTGCGTATGTAGGCGGCGTCCCGCGCTGCGTACGTCTGCATCTGGGCGTCGGGTACCTCGCCGAGTCGGTGGACGAGGGCCCCTGTGGTGTCCTGTCGCAGCACGGCGTCCCAGGCCTCGCCCCAGAGGGACTTCACGACCTTCCAGCCCGCTCCGCGGAACCGGCCCTCAAGTTCCTGAACGATCTTGGAATTCGACCGTACGGGGCCGTCGAGGCGCTGGAGGTTGCAGTTGATGACGAAGGTCAGGTTGTCGAGCCCCTCGCGGGCGGCGAGCGCCAACGCGGCCGTCGCTTCGGGCTCGTCCATTTCCCCGTCCCCCAGGAACGCCCATACGCGGGACCCGGATGTGTCCTTGATGCCGCGCGCGTGCAGGTAGCGGTTGAACCGAGCCTGGTAGATGGCGGCGAGCGGGCCAAGTCCCATGGAAACGGTGGGGAACTCCCACAGCCACGGCAGGCGGCGGGGGTGGGGGTAGGAGGGCAGTCCGTGGCCGCCGGCCTCGCGCCGGAAACTGTCCAACTGCTTCTCGTCGAGGCGTCCTTCCAGGAACACTCGGGCGTAGATGCCCGGCGAGGCATGCCCCTGCACGTACAGCTGATCGCCCGAGCCGTCCCCGTTCTTGCCTTTGAAGAAATGATTGAACCCGACCTCGTAGAGCCATGCCGCCGAGGCGTAGGTGGCTATGTGACCGCCGAGCCCCAGGCGGGAGCCGCGTGTCACCATCGCTGCCGCATTCCAGCGGTTCACGGCGGTGATCCTGGACTCCACGGCGACATCACCGGGAAAGACGGGCTGCGCGGACGCGGGGATCGTGTTGATGTAGTCCGAGGACAAGAGCCCGGGCAGGGCGATCCCGGACCTGGCCGCGTACTCGTGCACTCGTCGCAGCAGGTACACCGCCCGATCCGGCCCTGCGTTCCGCACGACAGCGTCGAGTGATGCCTGCCATTCGGCGGTCTCCTCGGTGTCCCAGTCGGGTAGTTGGTCGAGCTCGCTCGTCGCAGAGAACTCAGTGGGCCGGAACGGATCACTCATGGCGGCCTTTCTGTCACAGCGTGGGCAGGTGAGAGACCGACTGCCGACACGGAGGTACTCCGGTGCCGACCGGTCAAAGATGTGCGTGGGTGGGGTGAAGTCAGCCGTTCACAGCACCTAGGACCGCACTCTTGCCACTTTTGTGACAGTCCTCGGCACTGTGCCGATGCGACGGGCCTGCGAGCCTCGCAGGCCACGTACGTGCTGCGCGAAGCGTTCGAGTACGCCTGCACCGAAACCGCGAAGTCCTTCGGGGCACGACCCACAGCCGGGGCTGTACAACGCTGCCCTGGCCACCGACACCTGCATCACACCGCGCTTCGGTGTCACACCTTGCCGGGCTGTCCGGTCAGTAGTGCGTACCAGCGATTTCGCCAGGAGGGCCAATGGACGCACGCCTCAACTACTACGGCAATCCCCTCGCCGGCAAGGTGCTCAAGCACCTCTTCTCGGCCAGCAAGGTGCTGTCGGACTCGACGCTGCCTGCCACCATTCAGTATCTGGTGGAGGTCCGCGCCAGCCAGATCAACGGCTGTGGCTTCTGCACCGACATGCACACCAAGGAGGCCGCCCACGCCGGGGAGTCCTCGGTGCGGCTCAACCTGATCGCCGCCTGGCGGGAGGCGACGGTCTTCACCGAGGCCGAGCGCGCCGCGCTGGAACTGGCCGAGCAGGGCACCCGCGTCGCGGACGCGAGTGGTGGTGTCACCGACGAGGCATGGGCGAACGCCGCCAAGCACTTCGATGAGGACCAACTCGCCGCGCTGACGACCCTCATCGCCATCATCAACGCCTACAACCGCATCAACATCGTCACCCAGCAGCCGGCCGGCAGCTACAAGGTCGGCATGTTCGGCTGAGCCAGAGCCGGAGTCCAGCCGGACGCGGACGGTGCTTCGTCCGCGTCACCGCTGCCTTCGCGCGGAGAACGGCTTCCGGGCGCCAGCCGATCGCGCTCGACACGTGGTCGGCTGAGCCGGTTTCTTCGGGGCCCGGTATGGGCGTGGCCGCATGTCTACACACATCACCGTGGTGCCGCCGCGCTCTCGATGTCGCGTTGGCCGAATGGGGGCGACCGCCGACCCGCTGTGCGCAAAGCAGCAAGCTCGCTGTGCGCAGAGCAGGGGGCTCGCGGCGTGTCACAGATGCGGTCCACGCTTTGTCTTCGCTGTAAAGCAATTTGTTGTGAGCCCGGAATTGCCGACACGAGATCGTCCGTTCCGGGCCGGTCTACGGAGGTTTATCACCATGCACGAAATGCACTCAGAGGACGGCTTCGGACCCAAGATGCTGGCGGACGTCAAACCGCCTTTCGTTCCTGAGGGTGCTTCGGGGATGACTGTCCTCGTCGAGTGGGCTCCCGGTCACCCTGGGACTCCTCCGCACCGCCACTCGGGGCCGTGTTTCGGCTACGTCCTGGAAGGAGCGGTCCGGTGGGAGCTCGAGGGTGAGCCGGAGCACGTGATCAAGGCCGGTGAGACCTTCTGGGAGCCCGGCGGTGACGTGATCCACTACCAGAACGGCAACGCCTCGTCGGACGCGCCGGCCAAGTACATCGTGTTCATGATGTGCGCGCCGAACCAGCCGATGCTCACCCTGGTCGACGACGAGGAACTGAAGGAGCGGGCCCACCTGCGTGCCCCGCGGCCCACCGACTGACCTCCCGGCTGCGCACAGCCCGGTCACCGCCATGGCCAGGGCCATGGCGGTGCCGCAGTCGAACCGCGGTCCCCGGCTGCCGAGACCGCGGCAGACGGCCTTCTTCGCAGCCGCTGCTCCGTGGTTCCCGCTGACCGCTGCATGGCCGCGACGGCCCGGACGAAGCTCGCCTTGGCGGGCCCGTCGCACGAGAGCCTGGCCGAAGGCCTTCCGTCGGAGCACCTGCCGTGCACCTCACGCCAGGCTGCGCGGCGATCCGGATGCCGTACCCATGTCCACCAGTGCGACGGGCCGCACGGCTGCTTCTGGGGCAGCCGCCGGCGCCCGAACCCCCAGGACGCGACCGGCGCCGGATGGAACGCCGCCAACTCGTCGGGCGCCCCGAACAGCGCGAGTTCCTCAGGAGAGCCAGTCGGTGTAGCGCGTGGGGGCGAGGTGGGCGTTCTTGTCGGTGAGGACGTCGCCCTTGACCACGGCGAACATGCCGGCGGTGGGGTCGGTGACGACGGAACGGTGGTCGCCCTTGTGGGACAGGGTGATCCGGCCCAGTTCGTCCAGGGGGAAGATCTCGGGGCCGGCGATGTTGCGGATCCCGTTCAGCGGGGCGCCGATGGCGACCTCCGTCACCGCTTCCGCCACGTCCTTGGAGGCGATGGGCTGGATGGGCGTGGCGGGCAGTCGGACGTTGTCCGCGTCGGCGGTCCAGGACAGCACCGCATCCATGAAATCCATGAACTGCGTGGCTCGGACGATCGAGTAGGGGATCGGCCCATCCGCGAGGATCTTCTCCTGGAGCGCCTTGGCGCGGTAGTAGTCCATCTCGGGCACCTGGTCCGTGCCGACGATCGAGAGAATGACGAAATGTCCGACGCCACCCTTGTCGGCCGCCGCCAGGAGGTTGTCCATCGAGGTCTGGAAGAAGGCGAAGGAGGCGTCGTCGAAGGTCGGGGAGTTCGTCAGGTTGACGACGACGTCGGCTCCCATGACCGCTTCGTCCAGGCCCTGACCGCTGATGATGTCGACGCCCGTGGACTGCGAGTGCGGTACCGCCTCGTGTCCGGCGGCGTTCAAGTTCTTGACGACCTGCGACCCGATCAGTCCCGTACCGCCGATGACTGCGAACTTCATGACATGCCCTTTCGCCGGTAGTACGCCTGAATTGATTGCATAAGCCACTATATGTGGGCAATATGGGTTTGGCCTGGGCACATGCTGCCCGACTGCCGGGGACGGGTTCGTGGCCGAAGCGGTCGACGGCCCAATCTGGCGTGCACCTGCACGAAGAGCCGTGGGCGCGGAATGTCTGATGGCGCAGGGCCCGCGTCGTGGGCGAACGGGCGACCGTCGGTGCTTTCGGAGACGCCCGGCACATGTCCGTCGACGCCCGGTACATGCCCGTTCGCCGCTTGGCCAGGGCTGAGGCACTCGCCGAGCGAGCCGCACACCACCGACTGTCACAACAGCGGGGACGTGTCGGTCAACTGACTGTCCGCATCTGGAAACCCTCCATACGCGAAGGTGCACCAAATATGGCATACGACATTACGAGTCCATTGGGCTCTGCCCATGGCGCGGAATCCGGCATCGCATGGCGGCACGGCACAAAGAGGCCACGTGACGTAAAAAGGCCGACGGACGCGACCTTTCCCGCGTCGTTTTCGGCTCAGCGCCCGGCCGTGTACTGCACCGCTGACGGAGTCATGCCATGACTGAGCGGACCCGGCTGCCCAATCTGTCCACCGACAAAGACTTCGACGGCAAGGCCTTCGCCCCGATCTACACCACGGCCGTGACGGTGAGCGGGGGGGT
This sequence comes from Streptomyces sp. NPDC048417, assembly GCF_040651615.1. NCBI lineage: Bacteria > Bacillati > Actinomycetota > Actinomycetes > Kitasatosporales > Streptomycetaceae > Streptomyces > Streptomyces sp. NPDC048417. The sequence continues at coordinate 9,789 of NZ_JBEZKI010000002.1, forward strand.
GGTGAGTCACGGGCGGGCCTCGGGAAGGGCACGCTCGGGCGACGGAGTCCTGGATCTCAACCTGCGCATGCCCGCAGAACTGGGCGGCGACGGCCAGGGGACGAATCCCGAGCAGCTGTTCGCCGCCGGCATGGCCGCCTGTTTCCACGGGGCGCTGAGTCTGGTCGCACGGCAGGCCGCGCTCGACCCCGCAGCGATCTCCGTGGAGGCGACCGTGGCCTTCGGACGGGACCCTGCGGACGGCGGCTACTTGCTGCACGTCGACCTTGAGGTCAGATGGCCGGACATCGACCTTGCCGTCGCCGCCCCGCTCGTGGAGAAGGCCGATTCGCTGTGCCCCTACACGAAGATGGCCCAGCGGGGAACACCGACAAGCATCAGGCTGGCCTCATAGCCGACGGCGAAGGCTGCCTGTCCAGCTGTATGTCGTTTCCGTAGCCGTCGTGTGCGTCGTGCCGGCACACGACGGCTACGGAAAGCGGAGACCAACCGGCCCGTCGCCGGTCGACCGGGAGCGAGCAGGCCACAAACGCCACCTGATCACCGACGGGAGCGGCACGGTGCTGCCGGTCACCCTGACCGGCAGCAGCCTCAACGTCGTCACCCGGTTGCCGGCCCTGGTGGACGCCGCAAAGCGCACCCGAAGGATCGGACCCGCCACCCCGTGCCGTGGCAATGGCATGAGCCTCCACCGGTGGGTGGTCGGGTAAGCCCCTGACCGTTGAACAACATCCGGCCGCTTGCGCGCGCCGGACATGCCGAGCCTCAGGCGTTGCAAGTCCACGTTCACAGCGCATCCGGGGCCACCGGAGGAACCCCGGACCCCGGTTCCATCGCGCTCCTGCTCTGCTGGATGATCTCCTGGACGTGAAGCTCGATCTCCTGCGGATTCAGGCCGAGCGCCTTACCCGTGTGCACCGCCCAGACCTCGGCGCGCACATTGGTCTCGAAATCCAGGTCGGCCCGGACGTTCTCACGTACCGCTTGCCGATTCTGGCTCACCATGACGAATGTGGACAGGAAGATGGCCTCCAGGCTCACGATCATGGTGAGCAGCCCGAACGGGTAGGGGTCGAAGACGGCAACGGAGCCGAACAGCCTGAGATTGAGGGCGATCCACACCGCGAACCAGACGACATGGACGTACACGAAGCCCATCGTGCCCGCGAAGGCAGTGATCGCGTCCGCGAACCGGTCCTGCGACGTGCGCATCCTGACGAACGCCAGCCGCTCATGGCGCAGGCGGAGGTCGAGGCGCCGAGTACCGCCGGAAGCGGAGCTCGGCCGGAAGGCTCGGCCTCCGGGGTGAACGGTCATTCCCACTTGCTGCCTCGTTTCCTCGCCGGGGACGCCCTCGCCACCAGCCACCCATGGCCCCGGAGCCTGCCTGCTCCGAGCCGCCGCACGTGTGCTTCGCCAGGGAGACGACATCGAGCACGGTGCGAAGTCTCGACACGACCAGGTGGGGGCAAGCAGGCCACCGCGTGCGCTTCGGACCGTTCCGGCTCCCGTCTCCAGTCGCCGATCAGACGGTGATCGCCCTCGGGGACGAACGGCACGCCCCCCTGCGCCGAGGGCACTTGGGAGTACTCGGCCTTGGTCGTGTACTGCGCCCGGTTCTCTGGGACATCCTCTCGTAAAACACGGCGTCGACCGGACAGACGGGTGCGCGTGCGTGGCAGTCCACCGGGCGCTCGATGAGGCAAGCCCCGTCATCGATCGACGTCGGCGCAAGGCTGTGCACTGACGTACGGCATCTTCCGCTCCTTTACCCGACGGAGGTGACCAGTGGTCAGCCGGCTCGCCAGGGCGGTGGCCGACTGGAGGTATGACCATGAAGCCCTCGAGGTTGTGACGGCCGGCGCCTGACCCGCCCAGGTCGTCGCCGGGGTGAGGCACTGCGGGAGCAGGGTCGCAGTGGCCCGCCGACGGGCAAACACATGCCGGCAGGTACGAGCGGCGGTGTGCCGCAGTACACATCGTCTCTCCCCCACGTCGATGTCAGTGGACGCCATCACCCACGAGATCGTCCGCGAAAGGTGTCACAGATTCCGGAACGTCCTGGTCGTACTGAGTGACAATCCCTCGGCGATCGGAGTAGATCGTGGCTATCAGCGAACAACGTATTTCCACCATGGTGCTGGTGATCGGAACCGGAGGTGCTGGGCTGCGAGCAGCGATCGAACTGGCCGAAGCCGGTGTCGACGTCCTCGCCGTCGGCAAGCGCCCCAAGGAGGACGCGCATACGGCGCTCGCTGCCGGAGGAATCAACGCCGCCCTCGGCACCATGGATCCCGAGGACAGCTGGCAGCAGCATGCGGCCGACACGCTCAAGGAGAGCTATCTGCTCGCCGATCCCCGCACCGTGGAGATCGTCACCCAGGGGGCCGCTCGGGGCATCGGCGACCTGGAACGGTTCGGTATGGCCTTCGCTCGGGAGGAAGACGGACGGATCTCCCAGCGCTTCTTCGGCGCGCACAAGTTCCGGCGGACCGCCTTTGCCGGCGACTACACCGGCCTGGAGATCCAGCGCACGCTGATCCGGCGCGCGGACCAGCTGAACGTTCCGGTGCTGGACGGTGTCTACATCACCCGGCTTCTGGTCCACGACGGCGCCGTCTTCGGTGCCTACGGCTTCGATCTCACCCATGGAACGCGGTACCTGATCCACGCCGACGCGGTCATTCTTGCCGCTGGTGGTCACACCCGCATCTGGCGGCGAACGTCCTCCCGGCGCGACGAGAACACTGGCGATTCGTTCCGGCTGGCCGTGGACGCCGGCGCCCGTCTGCGCGACCCCGAGCTGGTGCAGTTCCATCCCTCCGGGATCATCGAGCCCGAGAACGCGGCCGGCACCCTCGTCAGCGAGGCCGCGCGCGGTGAGGGCGGCATCCTGCGCAACGCGCTCGGCGAGCGGTTCATGAACCGGTACGACCCCGCCCGCATGGAGTTGTCGACCCGCGACCGCGTGGCCTTGGCCTCCTACACGGAGATCAAGGAAGGGCGAGGGACGCCCAAGGGCGGAGTGTGGCTCGACGTCTCCCATCTGCCGCGGCAGACGATCATGACGCGTCTCCCCCGGGTCTACCAGACCCTGCTGGATCTGCAGATGCTGGACATCACCCGCGATCCGATCGAGATCGCGCCCACCGCGCACTACTCGATGGGTGGGGTGTGGGTACGTCCCGAGGACCACAGCACCGACGTGCGCGGTCTGTACGCCATCGGTGAGGCGTCGAGCGGCCTGCACGGTGCCAATCGCCTCGGCGGGAACAGTCTCATCGAACTGCTGGTCTTCGGCCGTATCACGGGCCAGGCGGCCGCCGCCTACTCGCAGTCCCTGACCGCCCAGCCCCGGTCGGCGTCGGCTGTCGCCCAGGCCCGCGCGGAGATCGACGATCTGCTGGTGGCCGACGGACCGGAGAACGTCCGCGCCCTGCAGCGCGCCATCCGCAACACCATGACGGAACACGCCGGAGTCGTACGCGACGAACAAGGCCTGCGCGCCGGGCTCATGGATCTCGCGGCGATCGAGAAGAGGATGGAGGACGTCGGCGTGCACCCGGACATCGCCGGCTTCCAGGATCTCGCGCATGCCTTTGATCTCAAGTCCGCGGCACTGTCGGCCCGGGCGACCCTCGAAGCAGCACTTGAGCGTCGTGAGACCCGCGGCTGCCACAACCGCAGCGACTACCCCCACCTGGACCCCGCTCAGCAGGTCAACCTCGTGTGGTCGCCCACGACTGGTATCACCCGGGAGAGCATTCCTTCCATCCCCGACGAGATCTCCTCGCTGATGGCAGAGGTCTCGACCGATGGAAAGCTCGCCGAATAACCCATGTGGCGTGTCCCGGTGAAGAGCCTCGCTCTCGTACGCGCAGGCCAAGCCCTGGGGCCCGATACGGGGATTTTCTCGATTCTCACGAAACTCTGTCACAAATGAACCTGCTGTCCGGTCTCTCCTAGTGCGGACCGAAATTATTTCGGCGCCGACGAGAAACTCGCAGTTGCACGTCGCACCATGAATACCTATGAAAGGAAACCGCTATGAAGGTCGTAGTGATCGGTGGAACCGGGCTCATCGGCTCGAAGCTGGTCGGCAAGCTCAACGAGTACGGGCACGAGGCGGTCGCGGCCTCGCCCAACACCGGCGTCAACACGCTGACCGGCGAAGGGCTGTTGGAGGCTCTGCAGGGCGCGTCGGTCGTGGTCGACGTGTCCAACTCCCCCTCGTGGAACGACGAGGACGTCATGAACTTCTTCCGTACCTCGACCACCAATCTCCTGCGGGCCGAGGCGGACGCTGGTGTGACGCACCACGTGGCACTGTCCGTGGTCGGCACCGACCGCCTCCAGGAGAGCGGCTACTTCCGTGCCAAGCAGGCGCAGGAAGAGCTGATCAAGGCCTCCGACATCCCGTTCTCCATCGTCCACGCCACTCAGTTCTTCGAGTTCGTGAACGGGATCGCGGACATCTCGACCGAGGGCGACACCGTGCGTCTGGCCCCCGTCAAGTTCCAGCCCATCTACTCCGACGACGTGGCCGCGGCCGTCGGCCGCACCGCGGTCGGCGCCCCGGTCAACGGCGTGGTGGAGGTCGCCGGCCCGGACGTGTTCCAGCTCGACGGTCTCATCCGTCAGGTACTCGCCGACAAGGGCGACACCCGCACGGTCGTCACAGACCCGAGCGCCCCGTACTCGGGTGCCACGCTGAAGGAGACCACGCTCGTGCCAGGTCCTGACGCGCATATCGCCGAGACCCGGTTCACCGATTGGCTCGGGCAGCAGCGCTAGACCCTGCGAGTGGCCCCTGACGGCAGTCAGGGGCCACCCCGGACGCAGATTCGCCGCAGAATGCGCCCCTGTCTGAGATCCACGCACGAAGGAACCGGCTCGCCATGTTCAACTGCATGGAAACCACTCTTTTTCGCACTGCCCCCTTTGCAGGGCTGACCGGCGTCTACGCTGTCGACCCGATCCACAGCACAATCGGGCTCTCCGTCCGGTACGGCATGGTCACGAACGTGCGCGGAAAATTCACTGCCTTCGAGGGCATAGTCAAGCTCGATGGAGAATGTCCCACCCGGTCCGAGGCCTACCTCAGTGTCCAGACCTGTAGCGTTGACACGGGTTATCCGGAACGGGATGAGCATGTCACCGGCCCGGATTTCCTCGATGCCGCGACGTTCCCTCTCATGAGCTTCCGCTCGGGCGGATTCCTCCGTGCCGGTCACGACCGCTTCCGTATGGCGGGATACCTCCTGATCAAGGACATCGAACTACCCGTGCACGTCGACCTTGGGTTCCGCGGAGCGAGCCGGGACGCTCACGGTCGGAACCGTGTCGGTTTCACGGGCACGGCCACCTTGCAGCGTTCCGACTGGGGGCTTGACAGCAAAAGGGCCCTGGCCACGGGCGGAGTTCTGATCAGCGACAAGGTGAAGGTGACTCTCGACATCCGTGCCGTGCGGCTGGACCAGGCACACGGCTCATAGGCCTCGAGACGCCTGCCGGCGTATCCAGCAGAAGGACACACGATGACGCAAGCCACGGAGAACGGCATCGACCTGGCGGCCACAGTCGTAGCGCTGACCGCCGAAGCCGCCGAACTTCACACGCGTATCGGCGCGCTTCACGAAGAACTCGTGGCGCTCAACGAGCAGATGAATGCCATCTCCGCCGCTCTGCGGCAGCCTCCGTCGCGTTGAGCAGTCGCACGGACCGCAGACGTCCGGCACTCGGCGCCGACCGGCCGTGCCGCCCGTCGCACAACTCTGGGTGGCGCACCTTGTTGGGGTAGGTAACGCGTTGTTCCTGTCCCAGCGTGCCTCACCCGGCTGATGAAGAGCGAGACCCTTCAGCGCGAGCCCTGATCGGGCGCCGCCGACGCGATACGCGAAGGCACGAGGTCCCCACCACCGCGGACACATCTGTCTGTCGTGGATCTCGCCCGCACCGCCCGCCCATCCTTGCCATGCGCTGTCCCCGACAGGCACTCAGCAGAGGCGCCCGGCGAACGCGGACCGCACGGCACGGCGCGCCTGCTTCAAAGGATTGACCGCGGCCAGAGCAGAACGACTTCGGAGACGGCCGTGCCCGAACTGTGGGCTGGTTTGGTTGGAAGCAAGGCCGTACACCACTGCGTTGTGTGGCTTTGGCGGTGTTCAATGGCTCCACCGAGGCGACTCCAACTGGCCCCATTTTGCCTCTGATTCGTGAGGATCAGGCGTTGTGACCTGGCTGTCGGAGGGCGGTTCGATGGGGGACCACCGAGGTGGCGGAGACGCGGAACGCGGTGGCCGTGGGACCGCGTTGCGGTGATGACGGCCTCGGCCGGACCACAGCACAATGCGCGAGTGGACAACGACATCATCATCCGTCCGGCCGCCTCCGATGAAATGGACGTCGTCGCTGAGCTTCGATGGCAGTGGATCCTTGAGAACCAAGACGTTCCCCTCATCGGGCGTGAGGAGTTCGTGCAGCACTTCGTCGCGTGGGCGAGGGAGAACACGTCGTCGCATCGCTGCCTGGTCACGGTCCGCGATGAGGTGATCATCGGCATGGCCTGGCTGGCGGTCCTCCCACGGGTGCCCAGCCCGCGCGCCCTGCAGCGGGCGTCAGGAGACCTGCAGTGCGTGTATGTCGTTCCCGGCGAACGCGATGGTGGCCTGGGGGGCCGGCTCATCGATGCGGTCCTGGACCGCGCTCGGGAACTCGGGCTCGAACGCGTCACCGTGCACTCCAGTCCCCGTGCGATTCCGGCTTACTCCCGCCACGGTTTCGAATCGTCACCCAGTCTGCTGCACGCCCACGTCGCCCGCACCACCTCCTATCCCTGATGGCCGATAAGGGGGCTACTTCGCCTCGTTGAGATTTCTTGCCCTGGTGTCGGCCAGGCGGTGGGACTCGGTGCCCGTCTCGATGAGGCCGGCGTTGAAGGTGAGGCGGTCCACGTCGGCGCCGCGGCGGTCCAGTTCGAGGTAGCCCAGCTCGTCGATTTCTGAAAGGTCGACGCGCCCGTAGCGGGCGATCGTCCTGCCCAGCTGCTCGTCATCGGCGGCCACGACCAGCTCGTTCACCCGGGCCGCGGCCGTCGGGTAAGCGCACCTACCCGGCCGGCACCCCGCCCAGCACGGACAGCGCGTGTATGTGTCCTTCGAAGAACGCCTGCTGCCGGCAGGAACGGAAGACGCGGTGCACCGACCTCGGTCGGTACCCCTGCCCCTTCGGCGATCACGCGGCGGCGGGCGGTGACGAAGTCACGCACAGTGGTGCAGGAGCGGGCGACGCCGAACTGCCTGCGCAGCTACGCCCTGTGGCGGCTCGCGGACCACGCCGCACCGTAGCCGACGGATATCCCACCTGTGACCAGCGCGTGCAGCCCTGCGGGTGGCGAGGCCGCTCAGCGCTCGTCGGCCGACCCGGGCCACAACGCCCGCACTGCGTCGGGCACCTCGGCCACAACAGCCTGATCGAGCAGAGCCACTTGGAGGATGTAGCCGGGGAGGATGGAGAGCATCGTTGATGCGATCCCCTCGGCCGTCGCGTTCGCGGGCAGACCGCCGCTTTCCTGATGGGCACGGACCAAGGGGACCAGATCCGCGCGTATGCGGCCCATGAGATGGTCGAGCTTGCGCGCCAGCGAGGGATTGCGCATCGCCTCTCCCCAGACCAGAACCGCGAGGCCGGCCACGTCTTCCTCGACGGACTTGGCCCGAATCACGTCGAGCAGTTCCGCCAGGACCGCCCCGATGGATCGGCCCCGCCGGTTCGTGGCGATGGCGAGCGTGATGTCGAGGACATCACGCATGTTCTCCTCGGCGATCGCGAGGATCATCTCGTCCTTGCTGGTGAAGTGTCGATACACCGCACCCGCGGACAGCCCCGACTCCGCGAACAGGTCCTGCATGGACGTGGAGTGGAACCCGTCACGGAGAAAACAACGGCGCGCCGCGTCCAGAATCTGCTCGCGACGGGCGTCCATGTGCTGCTGGGTGACCTTGGGCATGAGGCCAGCCTAGCAAAGAAAACGAACATTCGTGTTGACGTTCACCGATGTGGCAGGTCAAACTGAGAACCCAAGAAAAACGATCATTCTTTTTTGTGAGGCATGCTGTGAGGAACCCCTTGTCGCGACACCGGGCATGGCGGGAAGTAGCCATTGCCGCCGTGGTGCTGCCCATAGCGATCACTCTGGCGGTGATGGCGTTCGCCTGGCCGGCGGGGCGGATCTCGCCGCGCGACGTGCCGGTCGGGATCGTGGGTACGGGGCCGGCCGGCCAGCGCGCGGTGGAAGGGCTGACCCATGAGATGCCCGGCGCGTTCGACTTCCACCTCTATCCCGACCAGCAGGCCGCGCGGTCGGCGATCAAGAACCGGGATGTCTACGGCGCCTTCGCTGTCTCCGGCCACAGCATCACGGTGCTGAAGGCCACCGCCGCCAGCCCCTCCGTGGCCCAGCTTCTGACCGATGTCGGACAGCAGTTGGCCGACAAGGCCACCCAGCAGATGGCCGCCCGGCAGAAGGCTGCCGAGCAGAAGGCTGCCGAGCAGAAGGCCGGCAGTGCGCATTCCCCGGCGAAGGCCCACAAGCAGGCGGCCGCCCAGCAGGGCCCTGCCCGGCGGAAGCCCGCCCCGCAGGGAGCCGCCAGTGCTGATTCCTCGGTGAAGGTCCTCGTCAAGGCGATCGACGTGGTGCCCGTCGCCACAGAGGACCCCCGGGGTGTGGTGTTCAGCTCATCGGTTTTCCCGCTCACGATCTGCGGCATCCTGATCGGGGCGTTTGTCACGATGGCTCGCGGCCTGGCCCGCCCGCGCCACCGAGTGCTGACACTTCTCGTCGCATGCGCCGTCGCTGCCCTCGGCGTCTATCTCGTGGCCCAGGGTTTCCTCGGGGCACTCCCCCACAACCACGTGGCCACATGGGCGATCCTGTCGCTCGATCTGCTCGCCATCAGCGCCACTGCTGCCGGCGTGATCCGACTCCTCGGGCCGGCCGGCCTCGGGCTCAGCGCCGCGCTCATGGTCTTCGTCGGAAACGCCTTCTCCGGCGCCACCTCCGCTCCGGAGATGCTTCCCCAAGGCGTCGACCACGTCGGCCAGTGGCTGCCGCCGGGCGCCGGAGCCAGTCTGCTTCGCGACACCACGTACTTCGACGGCAACGCCGAAGCCGGCCACCTTGTCGTCCTCGCCCTGTGGAGCGTCTGCGGGCTCACAGCGGTCATGTGCGGCCACTGGGTCATCAGGGAAGCCCGCGGCACGAAGACCACGGCGCCGGCTTCCGGGGAGTTGCTCCCGGCCCTGCCGGGGTCCGGCACCGCTTTGCCGGTTCGGCGTCACGCGCACGCCCACGCCCGTCGCCATGACGACGACGGCTGATGCCGAGCGCTTCATGTGTGCAATCAGGCCCTGTCCGCCGCCGACTTCGGCAGAGTGTCGAAGGCGAATGAGGCGCCGACGCACGCCTGTTCCCTGGCCTTCGTCGCCTCTGGCGCCATGTTCCTGGCGGCGTAGACAGCGGTCCCGGCTGCCCACACACGCAAGCGGCACACCCAGGGCCCGGCGCCGCAGGAGCCGACATCACGAGGGCGCGCCACCTCCATGGGCCAGCCCGCCCCCAGGGGCGCGGCCGGCAGACACACGGGCCGACTCACGACACAACGACGGCCACGCCCACGGCCACGACCACGACCACGACCACGACCACCGAGTACAGCGCGAGGTGTTGAACCGCGACAGCTCGCGCCGTACCGAAACGGATACACACCATGACTACCCCCCAACAACCTCAGTCGGCACGCCGAACCGCGCCTCCGCAGTCGACCGATGACTCTCCGGCCATCACTCGGACCTTCACCCTGCTCAGCAGGCGCTGGAACGGCCTGATCCTCATGGCTCTGGCCAAAGACCCTGCGGACTTCGCGCAGATTCGCGAGCGCCTCCCCGGCATCAGCAACCGCATGCTCGCCCAGCGGCTCCAGGAACTGACCGCGATCGATCTGATCACCCAGGACGTCCCGCCCGGGCCGTCATCGCGAACCCGTTACGCACTCTCTCCGCATGGCAACGCCTTCCTCATCCCCTTGGCCGTTCTGTTCTTGTGGGCGGAGGATCACCTTGCGGCAAGCGATTGACCGGTATCTGATCAACCGGCCACGCCAGGCCCCTGACCTCCCTTTCCGGGCGGCCAGGGGGGAGCCGCAGCCGGACACATGCCTCGGCCGGGGGGGCGACCGACAACCAGGAGGAACGGGAGCACCGTTCTTGACCGCGGGCAGGGTGAGAACCGGCGGTGACTTCGCCGTCGTCTGCGGGAACTGACCAAGCACGCGGAAGTAGCGGGTTGGGTTCACCGCCGCACCATGACCAGGGCCGTGTCGTCGGTCGCGGCGCCCTGGTTGCGGACCAGGGTCCGCGGGCCGGTCGAGGCACGTCCCGATGCCTTCCCACCGGCGTTCCATGAGGCCGTCAGTGTGGATCACGAGAGGCTTCGAGGTACCCGACACCATGGCCCCCCCGGAGGAAGGCCCGGAACACCGCTGGGCAGCCGGCGGCTCCGTCGTGACATCCTGCCTCGCCAAGACCACGGCGCCATTTCTCACGATGCGAACGCTTCCGCGTGGCAGGCCGGACGGGGCGCGAACCGGCACTACTGCCATGTGTAGCATTTTGTGCATATCGTTGCATTTAATGGTCTTGTGACTGCCAGGGGGCACGTAGCGCAGACGAGGGAGATGGGTGGACTTGGACGTCTACGAGGCAGTCACGAGCCGACGAGCCGTACGTGGATTCATCGACCGGCCCGTCCCGAGAGAGGTACTGGAGCGGGTGCTCTCCGCTGCGGCTTGGGCGCCGTCCGGGTCGAACCTCCAGCCCTGGCATGTCTACGTGCTGACCGGCCGACCGCTGACCGAACTCAAGGAGCTCGCCGGCGGCCGTGTGACCGCGTGCGATGCCTGGGACGAGCGGGAATACGAGATGTACCCGCAGACACTGAGGTCCCCGTACCGCGAGCGTCGATCCGCCTTCGGTGCGGAGCGCTACAGCGCACTCGGTATCGCGCAGGAGGACTGGGAGGCGCGTCAGAGGGCCGCTTCCGCGAACTGGCAGTGCTTCGGCGCGCCCGCCGCCCTGTTCTGCTACATCGACCGAGGTCTGGGCCGGCCCCAGTGGTCCGACGTGGGCATGTATCTGCAGACCGTGATGCTGCTGCTCCGCGCCGAAGGCCTGCACAGTTGCCCGCAGATGGCGTGGTCGGTTTATCGCAAGACCGTCGCGGAGGTCCTGTCCCCCCCGGCCGACCTCATCCTCTTCTGCGGCATGTCGATCGGATTCGAAGACACCGCAGAGCGCTACACCCGTACAGGCCGAGCACCGCTCGACGAGACGGTCACATTCGTCGACGAATAGTCAGCGGTACCTTCTGCCCGTCACGGTCGGGCGCGTGACGTGGCGGCGGCGCTGCATCTCACGACGCAACCCGTGAAGTTGCTCCAGAGCCGTGCCGGACACGGCGGGGAACACCGGGCAAAGCGCACGGCTTCCGCCGCCTTCGCATCCGTTGAGAACGCCGATTGGACATCCATGAAGCGTTCCTCGAACTCCCCTGCCGCCTCATCACCCCCCGACAACTGGGCCCACTGTGCCGGCCGTTGTGACAGCCGTTCTGACATCGGCATCAGGAAGCGATCCCACGCCTGTCCATGGCGTCCTCGACTATGCGCAGCCCGTCCATGCCCGGCAGCTTCGCGATGTGCGCGTCGATGTCGCGGATGAGTTTGCGGCCCTCGGAGCCCGCGAAAAGGTGGGTCATGACGTGGGTGACCTCGCTCTCGGGCATGACGCCCGAGCCGACCGGGCCCCAGGCCTTTTCGAGCGCCAGCCGGGCGACCACGCGGGCCTTCTTGCTTGCCGCGAGCCGGTCACGCGCCTGTGACGCGTAGAACGCAACGTGCTTCGTCTCCTGCTGTGCGATCCGCTTCAGCAGGGGTACCAGCACCGGGTGGCTCTCCAGCGCGGCAAGCCGGTGGTACGCCGCTGTCGCCGACCACTCGTTCGCCGCGCCCCACGCCATGTGCACGGCGACGAAGTCGTTTCCGACCAGCCGACCGATCACTGTCTGCTTCACCGTCCCCAGGCGGTCCTTCCAGCCGAGCTTCAGACGGGTCGCCTTGAGCTCGTCGAAGTCGACGCGGAGGCCGTGGCGCTCCAGCACGGCCGCGAGTGCTTCGCCGTGCCAGAACTCCTCGCGGTTCCACATCGTCATGAAGGCGCCCACCGCGGGCTCGTCATGAGACGGCGTCGTCAGCAGATCACGCAGGTAGCACACTGTGTGGTATTCGATGTCACACATGTAGCGCAGGGTGCGCAATGTCTCCTCGGGCAGTGGGCTGCGCTCGAACTCGTCGAAGTCGAGGTCGGCCCACTGCACGCCGGTGGAGTTCTTCGTGTACTTGTCTATGTCGAAAGCCATCAGTCGCTCTTCTCGTCGGTGCGCGTCGTAACCGTCGCTCGGGCCGCGATGACGTCGCGGCGCACCCCCGAACCGCCCCTCTTCCAGCGGTAGATGTTCCAGTTCCTCTTGTGCGACTCGCGCGCCAGTTCGGCGTCGGGGTTGATCGCCGAGGGCTTGCCCAGCAGCGACAGCCACGGCAGGTCGGAGTGGCTGTCGCCGTAACCGTAGGAGGCGGCGAGGTCGTAGCCGCCCTCCTCGGCGTACCGCTGGAGCCACGCGGCCCTGGCCTCGTCCACAAGCGGCGGCTTCGCCAGGTAGCCGGTGAGCACACCGTCCCTCACGTGCATGGAACTCCCGACGACCTCGTCGAACAGGTCGGCGAGCGGAGCGGCGAGCAGGCCGATGGAGCCGGTGACCAGGACGGTGCGGTGACCTGCCGCACGGTGCGCGCGGATGCGTGCCAGGGCGTCCGCGCTCGTGTGCCGCAGCATCGTATCGGCGTACCCGCGCTGTACGACCTCCTCAAGACGGGCGATGGACATGCCGCGGTAACGGCGCAGGAACGCGCGGATGAACTCCCCGCGGTCACGTTTCTCGGCGCGGAGGTAGCCGGGCAGTGAGGCGAGCAGGTCCGCCACCTCCTTCGGCCAGGCCGCCTTGCGGAAGCCCGCGGTGCGCACCCAGAGATACTGCTCGACGATGTTGGAGTCGACGACGGTCCGTTCGAGGTCGAAGACGGCGAGTACGTCGCTACGCCGCGGCAGTTCGCGTCTCGGGCGGGCGTTCGCCGGCCGGGCGGCCGCGGCCTTCCGGCGGCGGTAGGCCGCTGTCAGCTCGCTGAGGGCGGGGAGGTGCACCTTCTGCAGGTACTGTTCCCAGTCGATCCGCTCCACGTCGAAGCCACGGTCCTCGCGCACCTCGGCCGGAAGGGCGTTGTTCAGCGCGCGGGCGTTGCGGTCGTCGAAGATGATCTCGGTCTGCGCGTACGCGCGGTAGAGGTCGATGAAGTTGCCGAGGGTGGCGATGCCGGCGCGCAGCTTGGCGTTCTCGGTCGCGAGAGCGCGCTTGCGCTCGTCGTTCGGCATCAGCCGCAGAGCGGCGTCCCACAGATCGGCCTTCTTCTTCGCCAGCAGAAGGCCTCGGTTGAACTTGCGCTCGCCCGAGAACTTCCAGGTCGGTACTTTGACGAATCCGTCGCCCTTGGGCAGCGGGTGCTGGGTGTAGTAGTCGCGTACGTTCTCGTACATGCGGTGGAACGGCAGGGGATTCGACGCGCCCGAGGCGATGTGGAAGTACTTCGGCTCGTCGACAGGGGTCGGGTTGGCCGCCACGGCCAGGATGGCGTTGACGACGAAGTCGACGGGGATGACATCGAGGATCGAGTCGGGCAGCCCCGGGAAGTCGGGCAGCTGGCCGCGGCCGTAGGCGAAGATCAGTGGATCGGCGACCTTGAAGCCGTCGATCCAGCCGGGGAACGGATGCTGGAGGGCGCTCTCGATGATCGCGGGCCGGACCACCGAAAGCCGGTGCCCGGCCTCGCCCCAGAGGTCTTCCGCGGCACGTTCGGCGAGTGCCTTCGTCAGGGTGTAGACGTCGGTCCACCCCAGACTCTGCGCGCGCCGCCGGCCGGCGGCCACTAGCTGGGAACGCACCCACTCGCGCCGCGCGTTCTCGCTCGCGCGGGCCGCCGCGATCGGGCCCTCCTTCCCGTGGTTGCCGCGGGCGCGGGACATGAACCGCTCGAGCATCGCCGGCTCCCGCGAGGTGAGTTCGGTCTGCTCGTGGGTCCGTGTCGCCAAGGTCCACTCGGTGTGCCAGAGGACATCGTGTTCGAGCTTGGCCTCGGGCACCACACCGCGGCGGAGCCCTCCGACATAGCAGGTGGACACGTGGACGACGTGCGGGTCGGATCCGGAGGCGAGCAAGGCCTCGTAGAGGCTTACGGCGCCGTTGACGTTCGTGTCGAACGCCTCGTGGATGGGCGGGTCGAACGAGACGGTCGACGCCGAGTGGATGACGACGTCAAGGTGGGAGGGCAGTTCGGGGACGCTGGTCATGCTGCCGTCGAGCACCGTGATCCGTGCACTGACGATGCGCTCGACCTCCTCGGCGCCCACAGCATCCCGCCAGCGCTCGAACACGGGTTTGCGCAGAAGCTGCCGGAGCCGGTCCTCCCCGCTCTGGCTGCCCTTCCGGCGCACGAGGAGTGAGATACGGGTGCCGGGGTGGTCGGTGAGCAGCCGCTCGAGCACGGCCTGCCCGACGAAGCCGGTCGCGCCGGTCAGCAGGACGTGCGCGTTGCCGAGTTCGGTCTTCGCGTTGTGCGATATCACGGAAGGAGCCTCGATTCCACGGTGGATGCGACACCCGGGCGGATGCCGGGGAGCGCGGCGACCATCCCGCGGATACGGCGCGCCTCGGCTCGTCCGCTCCGGTCGCCGAAGACATGGCGTTCGAAGAAGGTGCGCTCGTGCCCGGAGCGACCGACCGAGCCGAGCGGCCAGGCGGCGCGCCGGAGGGCGCGGCGGGTGATGCGCCGGGCCCGGGCCGAGCCCTGGAGCCGGCGCTCGGCCTCCTCGGCCAGGAAGCGGATGTGGCGATGCTTGATCTCCACCACGGGGTTGATGATCGACGCCATGGCAAAGGACACGCCGGCCAGACGCCGGTAGGCCGCCTGCGTGATCCATTCGTCCACGAGGCCCGTCGTCACGTGTTCGGCGACGATCTGTGTACCCGTGATGTTGGCGATGAGGGAACGACGGATCGGGCCACGGCGTTCGCGACGCTCCGCCAGTACCCGCCGCGCCGGACCGGCGCTCGAAGGGAGGTCGCAGGCGGCGGGAGAAGCATCCAGGACGGCGTCGAGGGCATCGGCTATCCAGTACCTCTCGAACATCCACGTGGTGAGGAACGCGGTGACACGGGCATCCTTGTGTGTCGCCGTGACGAGCAGGTCGCGCACACGGTGCAGCGTCGCGCGTTCCATGTCGCGCAGCGCGCGAACGAGCCGGACGGATTCGGCATCGAGCGGCTCTTCGGCGAGCGCCCCGAGGTCGAGGGTTCCGCGGTGGCTGCCGTGTGCCGTACGGGCGAACTCACGCACGTCGAAGCCCGCTGTCTCGGGCGGCGCGGTCGTCGTCTCGTTGTTCGAGTTCATGCACAGGCTTTCTGGGGCGGGAGCAGGGGAAACGCTGCAGAAGCCCCGGAGCGTGCGAGAAGCCGTCGGGGGCCGTCACGTGAGACCGGGCAGCCGACACATGTGTGACACGTGACCTGGTTCCGTACGGGGCCCGCATGTGCGTCCCCTGCGGGGAAGACCGCGAGATCCCGCAGTATCGGCGCGTGGTGTCTCGGTGCGGGCGGCGTGCACCGGGCCTTGCTGGGCATCGCTCGCCTCCGTCAGGTGCGGAAGCTCGTGTCACAAGACGGATGCGCGCCCGGTCTAACGCAGTGACCCGAGAAACGAAAGGTGTGTCATGCCCGAGGACTCAGCCGTCTGCCGTGGTGCGACCGTGGCAATTCCCCTGGGCCGGCTCGTCGGACGTCGAACATGGAAGCCTCGTGGATCTTCAGGTTCCCATGCAGAAGCGCGCTGTTGACCAGTTGGCTCCGAGCGGGGAGCTCGGATGTCGCGCAGGTGGCAGATGAGACCGTGCTGAGGCGTACACGGGTCGCACTGGTCACCGGTGCCACGTCGGGTATCGGCGCGGCGTTCGCGCTCGCTCTGGCAGACCGCGGATGGGACCTTGTCCTGGTGGCGCGCGACACGGAGCGGCTCGGCCGGACTGCGGCCGAGCTCGAATCCCGGGGCCGTGCTGTCGAGGTGCTCCCCGCCGACCTGTTCGATCGTGCCGCCGCCGAGCGGGTCGCCGCCCGGCTGGAGGACCCCGCCCGTCCCGTGGACATGCTCGTGAACAACGCCGGTTTCGGCGTGCACGCGCCGATGACCTCGGCCGACACCGCTCCGCACGACCGGGCGATCGAGGTCATGGGGCGCGTGGTGCTGGTGCTCGCCGGTGCCGCTGGGCGGGCCATGCGCGAACGCGGGCACGGTGCGATCGTCAACGTGTCAAGCACGGCCGGGTTCGTCACGATGGGGAGCTATTCGGCCGTCAAGGCCTTCGTGACCTCGCTCTCCGAGGGACTGGCGAACGAGCTCCATGGCACGGGCGTCACCGTGACGGCGCTTTGTCCGGGCTGGGTCCGCACGGAATTCCACACGCGGGCCGGAATCAGGTCGTCGAGCATTCCGGACTTCCTCTGGCTCGACGCCCAGCAACTCGTCGAGGCGAGTCTGCGCGACGTGCGCCGCGGACGGGTGATCTCCGTGCCGAGCCTCCGGTACCGGGTGCTCATCTGGTTCACACGTCATCTTCCACGCCGCACGGTGCGGTGGATCTCGCGACGGATCTCGTCGAACCGCAACGACAGTCTCACTCACTGAAGGAATCAGTGCGGGCGAGCCCGCACGGGAAGGAAGCGGATGCCTGCGACGATACGCGGCCGTTTCACCTCACGCTCCCACGCTGCGGCGCGTTTCATCGCGCAGCGGGGGCTGTTGAAGCCTCTCGTCTGGAGCATGACCAGCGTCACGGTGCTCGGGCGCGAGCACTTGGCGAACGTCGAGGACTCGTACGTCGTCGTCGCCAATCACACCTCGCACCTCGACACCCCACTCATCATGGGCGCGCTGCCCCGCCGATTGGCGCGTTACCTCGCGGTGGGAGCCGCCGCCGACTACTTCTTCGACGTGTGGCGGCGGCGCGGCCTCACGGCCCTCTTCTTCAACGCCTTCCCGGTCGACCGCACCGGGGCGAACGCGCGCGGAGTGAGCGCCAAGGCTCTGCTGAGCCGGGGAGTGCCGCTCCTGATCTTTCCCGAGGGGACTCGCTCGCGCGACGGATCGCTCGGGGCGTTCAAGCCGGGGGCGGCGGCACTCGCCTCGTCGGCCGAGGTGCCGGTGCTTCCCGTCGCGGTCATCGGCGCGCATGCGGCGCATCCTCGTGGGTCGAACTGGCCGAAACCGGGCCGTCTGCCGGTCGGGGTCGTCTTCGGCGAACCGCTCACCGCCTTTCCCGGGGAGTTGAGGAGCGAGTTCACCGAACGCATCCGCTCAGCGATCCTCACCCTCACCGAGGAGAACTCCGACCGCATCCTCGGCGTCAGTGCCACCTCACCTCGTATACCTGAAGGAGACCGTTCGTGACCGAGCCCACCGGCCGCACCGACACGATGCGCACCGACGATGTGAAACACATGAAGTGGTGGGGCTGGGGCGTGGAGGGCGTCGGATTCCAACACGAGGACAAGCCTGGTTTCGCGCCGTTCGTACAGAAGGCCGTCGGTCTCGATCTCTGGGCGGCCGAGCGCACCGAACGGCCCGACTTCTCGCAGTTGAAGGTGCCGGCCTCGACGGCGCCCGAGGAGTTCGTCGCGGTTCTGAGCGGCATCGTCGGAGCCGGGAACACCGTTGTCGACGACCTGTCCCGAGTCGTCCACACGTACGGCAAGAGCCTGCGTGACCTGGTCCGTATCCGAGCCGGCGCGATAGCACGCAGTCCCGATGTGATCGTCTACCCGGCCGACGAGGCGGAGGTGCAAAGCGTCGTCGACGCGGCTGTCGAGGCGGACGCCGTGATCATCCCCTTCGGGGGCGGCAGCAATATCGCGGGCAGCCTCGAGCCGCACGCGGACGAGTCCCGGGTGGTCGTCTCACTCGACCTCGGCCGCCTCAGCCAGGTGCTGGAGATCGACCCCGACTCCGGCCTGGCGCGCGTCCAGGCCGGGGCGCTGGGCCCTGATCTCGAGGCTCAACTCAATCGGGAGGGCTGGACGATGGGGCACTTCCCCGACTCGTTCACCCACTCGACGCTCGGCGGGTGGGTCGCCACGCGCTCGTCCGGCATGCAGTCGGACAAGTACGGCGACATTGCGGACATCGTCAAGGGGCTGCGCGTCGTGCGAGCCGACGGGGTCCTCGTGATCCGTGCCGTTCCGAGCGCGTCGACGGGGCCGAGCGTGCGGGAGATGGTGATGGGCTCCGAGGGGCGGCTCGGCGTCATCACCGAGGTCACGGTGCAGGTGCACCGGCTCCCCGAGAAGCGGGCCATCCACGCCTACTTCTTCAAGAATCTCGACCACGGCCTCGCGGCGATGCAGGAGATCGCCGAGAGCGACGTCTCGCCCTCGGTCACCCGTATCTCGGACGCGCATGAGACGGCCTTCTCCCTGGCGACGGGCAAGGAGTCGAAGGGTGTTCAGAAGAAGGCGCAGGCCGGCCTCATGGCGTATCTCAAGAGGCGCGGCTGGAACCTCGACGAGATGTGCCTCTCCTTCATCGGCTTCGAGGGCGACGAGGCACACGTGAAACGGCAGAAGTCGCTCGTCGGCCGGATCGTGCGCAAGCATCACGGCATCGGCGTCGGCAAGGGACCCGGTGCGCTCTATGACCAGAAGAAGTTCGACACGCCGTACATCCGCGACTTCCTGCTCGACCGCGGTGCCGCCGGCGACGTGAGCGAGACCGCCGGCCCGTGGTCGAAGCTTCGTGGCATCCACGCGGCGGTCTACGCGGCGGCCGACCACGCCTACGAGAAGATCGGCCGCACCGGCTGGACCATGTCACACATGTCGCACTCGTACCACTCCGGAGCCTGCCTCTATTTCACTTTCGCCTTCGTGTTCGGTGACGACCCGCTCGGCGAGTACGACACCGTCAAGCACGCGATCCAGCAGGCGTTCGTCGACGCCGGCGGCACGATCTCGCACCACCACGGGGTGGGCCTGGAGCACGCGCCCTGGCTGGAGGAGGACATCTCGACGGAGGGTGTCGCCCTCATGTCGGGTCTGTTCGGCGCTGCCGACCCGGGCGGCAACTTCAACCCGCGCAAGATCGTGGTCTGAGTACGGCGGTCGATGGCCCGCGCGCGTGGCCGGCACTCGGGCATCGGCACGGCCACGCCGCGAACGGGGCGGATCACGCACGGCCGCGTGTGATCCGCCCGGGCCGTGTGGGGGGTGCCGGACACCGGCCGAGCGGAAGCCCTCCTCCTTGCCCTTCGGGCCCAACGGTTCCGCGGCACTGGCGTTCCGGATCCCTTTCGAGAGTCGTCCAGCCCCTCGCAACAACCACGATCAGCGGTTGAATACACACCTCGTGCCCGCCGGCGTGTCACAAATCTGCCAGGTTCCCGGTCTCACCTGACAGCACTTTGAATCCTTCACGGAGACGAGAAAGACCGTGACCGCATTCCAGGTCCTCCTGTCGAGCGACGAATCCTGGAGGTTTTCTTTGTCATGGCTGCAGAACAAGGCGACCACGCAACGCATTGGCGCGAACGGGGGGCTTGCCTGCGCATCGACCCCGATCTGTTCTTCCCCATAGGCAACGGCGGCCTGACGCACGTTCAGATCGCCGAGGCCAAGGCCGTCTGCCGGCGTTGTCCGGTCATGGATCAGTGTCTCAACTGGGCCATGAGCGTCGAGCAGGTGGAAGGCATCTGGGGCGGAAAGACAGAGGGCGAACGCCGTCTGATGAGGCGGCGTGCGAGCGCTGAGCACCGCCTGGGGGTCATGCGTGTCACATCCGCGCCTCATGCCCGGTCATATAGGTGGAAGCAGTCATGAGCCTGCGCACCCAAGGAGTGCGGACTCGGCGCCCCGCTGTCTCGGTTCCGCCCACGACAGGCGACCGACCTGCCGTATCCATTTCCTGCCGGCAATAAGACGGGCTCATGACATCAAGACGTCCTTTTCGGGCCGGATGAGGAATGGTTTCAGGGGCATGGATGATCAGAGGCAGATAGAAGAAGCAGGCGAAGGAGGCGGTGGAGAGCGGATTGCCCGTTGGGCGGACAGACGCCTGGGCCCGTACAGCCTGATCCGGGCCAAAGCACGTAGGGTCTTCCCGGACCACTGGTCCTTCCTGTTGGGAGAGATCTGTCTCTACAGCTTCCTCGTTATCATCGTGACAGGGGTCTATCTGACCCTGTACTTCCATCCGTCGATGAAAGAGGTGCAGTACGACGGCAGTTACATGCCGTTGCGGGGGCAGACGGTGTCGGAGGCTTTCAACTCGACCATGCACCTCTCCTTCGACGTCCGGGGCGGCCTGTTGATCCGACAGGCCCATCACTGGGCAGCACTGGTGTTCATCGGGGCCATGCTCGTCCACATGCTGCGTGTATTCTTCACCGGCGCCTTCCGCAAGCCCCGCGAATTCCAGTGGCTGTTCGGGTTCCTGCTGCTGGTCCTCGGCATGTTCGGAGGGTTGACCGGATACGACCTTCCGGATGACCTTCTCTCCGGAACCGGGCTCGCCGTCGTGAACGGGACGATCCTTTCCATACCGATCGTCGGAACCTACCTTTCGATGTTTCTCTTCGGAGGCGAGTTCCCGGGCGGTGAACTGGTGGCGCGCTTCAACACAGTCCATGTTCTGATCATCCCTGGCATCATGGTGGGACTGCTCGTGGCCCATCTGATCCTGCTGCTCCACCACAAGCACACGCAGTATCCGGGCCCGGGGCGGAGCAACAAGAATGTGGTGGGCCTGCCGCTCAAGGTGCGGGCGGTGAAGTCCGCGGGCTTCTTCTTCCTGGTGACCGGTGTCATCTTCGCCATCGCAGCACTCGTGCAGATCAATCCCATCTGGCTGTACGGCCCCTACCGTGTCGACCAGGTCTCGGCCGGATCGCAGCCCGACTGGTACATGGGCGTGGCGGACGGACTGCTGCGAGTCATGCCCGGCTGGGAAATCGACTTCTGGGGCCACACCCTGGCGCTCGACAACCTGATTCCGCTGGTGGCAGGCGTCGGTCTCTTCCTGGCCATGGGCGCATACCCGTTCATCGAGTCCTGGCTGACCGGGGACGATCGTGAGCAGCACCTTCTTGACAGACCGCGCAACCGCCCCGTGCGTACGGCACTTGGTGCCGCCTGGATCAGCTTCTATCTGGTGTCGCTCATCGGCGCGGCGAACGACATCATCGCCACCCGGTTCCATCTCTCGGTCGAATCAGTGACGTGGGCGGTCCGCATCGGCCTCTTCGTCGCGCCTGTCGCAGCCTATGCCGTGGCGAAGCGGTGCGCCCTCGGTCTGCAACGCAGAGACCGTGACAAGGTGCTGCACGGCCGCGAGACAGGTGTCATAAAGCGCTTGCCGCACGGCGAGTTCGTCGAGGTGCACGAGCCTCTCAACCAGGCGGAACTCCACCTTCTTACGCAGCATGAGCAATACACGCCGATCGCACCCGGTGCGAACGGCACCGCGGAGAACCCGGGTGCCGGCAGCCGCCTTGCCCGCCGCCTGCGTGTCAGGTTCAGCGGCGCCCTCTACGGCGAAGGCTCGCAGATCCCCAAGCCGACCACGCAGGAGTACCACGAGATCGCCAATGAGCATCTGCACTGAACAGAGCGACCATGAGCCGACGGCTCGGCCTGCAGGCACTCGGTGCTGATCTGGTAGGCACCCTGCTGCTCTCGTTCGAGGGGATCGACGGGCGCTTTCGACAGGGAAGGGCGCATATCCAGCAAGGCGCGACCGGGCGCGTCACGCGCTCCGCCTCTCCACGGTCTATCCAACAACATGAGTCAACCAGACGGTGTGGGAGAGAGGTTCGGAAGATTGTGCCGAGAACATGTCTCATAGTCGACTACGGCGGTGTGCTCACGACATCGCTCGACGACGCGGTGCGCGGCTTCGAGGTCCGTGAAGGCCTTTGCGAAGGAGCGGTGGAGCACACCTGGTATCGGGACCCGGCGGTGGTCGCGCTCACTCACGACCTCGAACGTGGCAGGGCCACTCAGTTCGATTGGAACCGCCGTATGGGCCGGGCGCTGGGCATCGACAGCACCGATCTCCTGGGCCGGATCTTCGCGGATTCCCGTCTCGACGAATCCATGGTCTCGGTGCTGGCCAGGGCCCGCGCCTCCGGACTGAGGATTGGTCTGCTGTCCAACAGCATGGGTTTGGCGCCGTGGAACATGTATCGAGGCTTCGACATCGACGCGGCCTTCGACGCGGCGCTCATCTCCGGGCAGCATGGACTACGCAAACCGGAGCCGGCTGTGTATGAGCTCATCCTCAAGATGCTCGAAGTGCCCGGCGAGGAATGCGTCTTCGTCGATGACAACGCGGTGAACCTGCCGCCCGCCGAGGCACTGGGAATGGCCACCGTCCTGCATCGCAGCGCGGAGCACTCCGTGACGCGACTCGGAGAACTGCTGGGCGTCGCCCTCAGGCCCAGTCCGTGAGCCTGGAGACTGCGTTGAAGGGGCAAGCGGCGACGTCGCGAGCTGCCTCGTCGCATGGGACAGTGCCCCATCACTGTCACGGACACGTGCGCTGGTGACAATGGCTCCGCACGCGTCGCTGCGTGGCTACGGCCGTTCCTGGGACCCTCACGGGCAGCGAGCGTCAGCGCGGCCGTCGACTCCGGCTCGTCCGTCCGTCCGTCCGTCCGTCCGTCCGTCCGTCCGTCCGTCCGTCCGTCCGTCCGCGGCAAGCGGTACCAGGTGGTCCCCACGGGCATCACATGCCGACGGTCAGGGGCGCGCGAGCCACTCGGTGAAAGTCCGGCGCCCGAAGCTGCCGGCGTCCGCCTCGGGCAGCAGAGTCCGCTCCTGGAGCTCCACGCCGAAGAAAGGGGCGTGTGCGTCGGCGATCACCGCACGCTTGTCATCCTGCGCGGCCAGCAGCTTCTCAGCGAGCTTGTCGAGGCGGACCTCGTCCGGGCCGGCGATCTCAAGTACTCCGAACAGCGGCACGCCGACTGCGACGCGAGCGACCGCGGCGGCGACATCGTCCGTCGCCACGGGGCGTGTCAGGACGGGTGCGACATGGACGCTGTCCGTGTACGGCACCGAGCGTGACATGTCCTCCACGGACTCGAAAAACGGTGTGGCACGCACGATGGAGTGGGGAATCGGCGAACGCCGCACCAGGTGCTCCTGCGCTGCCTTCGCGCGGAAGTAGCCGACGGCTTGCAACCGGTCTGCCCCTACGACGGACAGAATCACATAGTGCTCGGCACCGGCTGACCTGGCGGCCTCCAGCAGATTGCGTGTGGAGGTACCGAAGAACTCCACGCTCGCGGTCTCCGCACGAGAGGGCGCATCGGTGACGTCCACCACCACATCCGCGCCGCGCAGGGCCTTGGGAAGGCCCTCCCCGGTCATGACATCGACGCCCTCCGTGCGTGAAACGAGTGCGACCTCCACTCCGTGGTCCCGAAGCCTCACGACCGTCTTGGAACCGATCAGACCGGTGGCTCCCGCAACAACGACTCTCATCTGGATCTCTTCCCGTCGGGGGGGGTGGCCCCGCTGATGCCTCCGTACGCCTGACGATGACGTCAGCCACGCACCACACCTAGGACAGCGTTCGCCTCGATGTTGTGACATCGCGCTGACACGCGTGCGCGATCCGAACGGCGTCCCCCGAAGAATCGACGCAGTCCCCTGTGTCACAGATTCACCGTGCGCTCGGTCATCACTGCAAAACGTGCAGGGACCCGGACGCGGGTACGCACGGCCGGCCAAGGGCATGTCCGTCCGGAGGTATTCCGTTCACGAGATATGTCCGGCTCAAGACACATTGGATCCACGGAGGTGCAACACGATGTCGGACAAGGACGCGGCGCACGGTCACGGTGAGCAGTCCCCGTCGCAAGGATGGAAGACGGCGGCGACGATGCTCCAGGACGCCGCACCCATCACCATTCCCGAGGGTGCGTCCGCGATGACCATTCATGTCGAGTGGGAGCCCGGAGACCCGGGAACGCCGCCGCACCGCCACTCGGGACCTGCCTTCGGGTACGTCGTCGAGGGAGCGGTCCGCTTCGAGCTCGAGGGCGAGCCCGAGCGCGTGATCGAGGCCGGCGGGACGTTCTGGGAGCCGGGTGGTGATGTGATCCATTACCAGGACGGCAACGCGCTGGCGGACGCACGGACCCGGTTCGTCGTGACCATGATGTGCGCACCGGGCAAGCCCATGCTCGAACTGGTCAGTGAGAAGGAGCTGGCCGAACGGGCCCGGCTGCGCGCCCCGCGCCCCACCGACTGACCAACCACCCGCTCACACAATCAGTTCCGACACGGATTCTGGCCGCTCCGTGGGAGGGTGCGATCCGGCATGAGTGCCGCTGAAGTTGTCCACTACATGCTGACTGCCCTCTTCGCAGCGGCCGCTGTCCGCGCACTCCGGCAGGCTGTCCTGACACGGACTCGTGCTTGCCGCAGCCGTGTCGACCATCTGCTGCACGCCGTCATGGCCCTGGCCATGGCAGTGATGCCGTGGAGTTGGGGCGGTGCCCTGCCGGAGCTGCCACAGTCGCTCTTCTTCGCCACCGCCGCACTGTGGTTCCCGCTGACCGCCGTCAAGTGCGGCCAGGAGCGACGGCTTTCGGCAACCGCGAGGAGACTGCCCTACGCGGTCGGTATGGCGGCGATGACCTGGATGTCGTACCGCGCGGCGGGCCATGCGCACCAGGCGGTGGCCGAGGGCGTTCCGACAGCACACCAGGCCATGCGTCTCAGCCACTTCACGGGTGGGTCGAAGGCCGACAACATCGTCACAGGAGTGCTGGCGCTGTACCTCCTCACATGTTCTCTTCGCTCGCTGACCCGTGACATGCCCACACTGCGCGCAACCGCCGGAACGGCCGACAACCCGACCAGTCTCAGGAGTGTTTGCAACCGCTTCTGGGACGGAGCGACAGCCATGGGGACGGCGGTCATGCTTCTGATGCCCCATTGACTCCTCGCCGGAACCCCGCTCAGCCGGACCGACCGTGTGTCGGCAGCCGTCACAACCGGGGTGACCCGCCGTCGTCGTCTCGCTTCTCAACAAGGCCGTTGCGCCATGCCCTTACGCGAAGACGGCCTGGCCGGGAACTCCGACACACATCACGCCGCCCTCTCAGGACAGCCCCATGTCCGTCACCGAAGGAGAATGACATGACCACCGCTCCCCCTGAGCCGCCGGACGACCTCCTGGGCGCCGACTTCTACCGCTACGAGGCGCTTCTCCCGGACGACGAACGCAAGATACTGCGCAAGGCCCGTGCCTTCCTGCGTGACGAAGTGAAGCCGATGGTCAACGGGTACTGGGACAAGGGCGAGTTCCCCATGGAGCTGATCGAGAAGTTCCGCGGGAGCGGGCTGACCGCCCTGTCCTACGAGGGTTACGGTGAGCACCTGCCCGCCGCCAGCCATCTGCTCGGCGGCATGCTGGCGATGGAGATGAGTCGCGTCGACGCCTCGGTCGCCACCTTCTTCGGCGTCCACAACGGGCTCAGCTTCCACTCCATCTACACCGGCGGGGACCAGGAGCAGCGAGAGAGGTGGCTGCCCGCCATGGCCTCGATGGAGAAGATCGGCGCTTTCGCCATGACCGAGCCGCTGGGTGGCTCCGACGTCTCCGGTGGCATGCGGACCACCGCCGAGCGCAAGGGCGACACCTGGGTCCTCAACGGCGCGAAGAGGTGGATCGGCAACGCGACCTTCGCCGACCACGTCGTGGTGTGGGCGCGGGACGTGGACGACAACCAGGTCAAGGGCTTCGTCGTCGAGAAGGGCACCCCCGGCTTCGTGCCGGTGAAGATCGAGGGCAAGATCGCGCTGCGGATCGTGGAGAACGCCGAGATCGCCCTGACCGACGTACGGGTGCCGGAGGCGAACCGCCTCCAGAACATCAGCTCCTTCCGAGACGTCGCGGAGATCCTGCGCTTCACGCGCAGCGGTGTCGCCTGGCAGGCTCTGGGTGTCATGATCGGTGCCTATGAGCTCGCACTCGCCTACGCCAAGGAGCGTCAGCAGTTCGGGCGTCCGATCGCCAGGTTCCAGATGGTGCAGGACCTGCTGGTGAAGAGCCTGGGCGACATCACCGCCTCCTGGGGCATGCTGGTACAGCTCGCCCGGCTGCAGGACCAGGGCATCTGCCGCGATGACCACTCGGCGCTGGCCAAGGGGTTCACCACGTCCCGGATGCGGGAGGTCGTCGCGGCCAGCCGCGAGATCTTCGGTGGCAACGGCATCGTCCTCGACTACGACGTCGCACGGTTCTTCGCCGACGCCGAGGCTCTCTACTCCTACGAGGGCACCCGCCAGATGCAGACCCTCATCGTCGGCAAGTCCATCACCGGGCAGAGCGCCTTCGTGTGAGTCGTGCCGCACTCTCCGAGGAAGCACGGAATGCTCGGCGAGGGCGTGGGGAAGCAAGGGGAGAGTTCGCAGAGTTGGGGGACCCTGGCTTCCGTCAGGGTTCAGCTCCCGGCGGCAGTCATCACTTCGGCTGCCGCTTGCGCCAGGCGCTGCTCGCCGTACGCGCATGCTCATCGGCTTCGCCTTCGGCGTTGCGGCCGCACCTCCCAGGCCGGCGCACCGCTCACTCGGCCCCGTCGGCGATAGCGCCCCGTTCGACGGCCAGCCGGGTCAGTTCGACGCGGGTGTTGATGCCGAGCTTGGTGAAGATGTGCCTCATGTGGGTGTTGACGGTGTGCACGGACACGTAGAGTCGGTCGGCGATCGCCCGGTTGGTGAGGCCGTCCACGACGAGCGGGATAAGTTTCCGCTCGGATTCGGTCAGACTCGCCCACCCCTGGGAGCTGTTCGTGTCCTGCCGCGGGGCGCCCGCGCGCACGCCGAGTTGCCGAAGACGCCGCATGATCCGTTCGTGATCGCGCAGGGCCCCCGAGGCCACCACCAGCTGAGCCGCCTCTTCGAAGTACGGGATCGCCTGCGCCGTATCGGCTGATGTGGCCAGGAGCTCGCCGAGGTCCTCGCATGCCGCGGCCAGAGCCAGTCGCCTGCCGGTGCTCCGGTAGCCGGTGATGGCGGACGTGAGTGCACGGGAGTCGTTGTGGAGCAGGCCGTCCACATGGGCGCGGACGGCCGCGATGATCTCTTGGCTGTCGTCCCGGGCGGTCAGGGTGCCCAGTGCGCCGGACACGGCGTGCGCGACCGACAACTCCGCGCCGCGCAGCGCGATGCGCACGATTCCGGGCCAGTGGGACGGCGGAAGGGCGAGCAGCCGCGCCGGCTCACTGTCTTCGAAGCTGCCCGTGAGTGCCGTTGCCGCTGCCCCGTCCCGGCCCTCCGCTTCCGCCAAGCAGGCGCGGGCGAGAGACACCCACAGGCCGTACCGCCGCGCGTTCGGGCCGGAGCCGGCTTCGGCGGCGCGGAGATGATCCCTCGCCTTGGCAAGGTCACCGCGCCTGATCGCCACCAGTGCCAGCACGGAGCGGGCCTGCGGATTCGGCTGGGTGATCTCGAGTTCGTCCGCCACCGCCAGACTGGCCTCGGCCTCCACTGCCGCGTCGTCCAGCGCGCCCTGTTCGAGCAGGGCGCAGGCACGGCGAGCGTGCCAGTGGGGAAGTGACCAGCCGAGGCCCAGCGCCTCCGCTTCGTGCTGTCCCTCACGCAGAACCCGATCGGTGTCCGCGAGCCGGTCGGTGGTGGTCAGTACCGTGGCCAGCCACAGCGCCGGAATTCTCGGGGGCCGCAGGTAGGGGACGGTGGGCTCGGCGCAGGCGCGTGCGGTGGCCGCCTCGGCAAGCTCCAGAGCTCGGGCCAGGCGCCCACGGTAGAAGAACGTCTGCGACTGGAACACCATGACGCTGACGACGACGGCCGGATCGTGGCTCCGGTAGGAGGCCGCGACCAGTCCGGTGTCCATCTGTTCGGCAGCGGTGATGTTTCCGAGGTACACGTGGCCCGTCGCCTGCGTCTTCAGCAGCAGGACACGCAGGCCGGACGGCAGCGCGGGGAGGTCCAGCGCCTGCTGCAGGTGTGTCATGGCGGCGGCGTCATCGCCCGTGGCCTGGTGTATCTCGGCGGCCACCAGGCGCAGGTTTGCCTCCTGCGGCGGCTCCAGACCGTCCGACAGCGCGGCGTCGACCAGGTCGAGCGCCTCGTGGACCCGGCGGGTCCGGCCGAGGTACTCGGCGGCGTCGGTCAGCAGACCGACACGACGCCGGTCGCGCCGGGGCAGCAGGCCGGCGATCCGCTGAGCGAAGTCCGCTGCCGCGTCGGGTGCGGTCGACGACAGTTCCCGTACGGCGGTGTGCAGCGTGGTCACGGCGTCGTCGTCGACCGGGCCGCCCGCCATGACGACATGCCAGGCCACCTCCGCCGACCGTGCCCCGGTGGCGTGCAGACTCTCGGCGGCCTCCCGGTGCAGAGCGGTCCGCACGGCCGGCGGCAGGTTCTCGTGGACGGCCTGCCTCAGGAGGTCGTGGCGGAAGGTGAGTCGCGCACCGGCCGCCGAGAGCAGACCGCCGTTCAGGGCGGCCTCCACGCCTGCCAGCAGGCTGCCGACCTGCCTGCCGAGCATGCGGGCGGCCGTGCCGAAGTCGAATTCGCGGCCGAGGACGGAGCCGATCTGGAGCAGGCGCGCGGCATCCTCCGGGAGCTGCTCCAGACGTACGGCGACACTCTGACGGAAGCCGGCGGGGAGATCGTGGTACAGGCGGCCGGCCGCGCCCGTCTCTGGTTTGACGGCATCCGCGTCACGAAAGGAGCGCACCAGTTCGATCGCCAGGAACGGATTGCCCGCGACGCCGCGCAGCATCCTGGCCAGACCGGGTGAAGGCTTCGCCCCGAGCGCGTCGGCCGCGATGTTCTCCAGTTCCTGCTGTGGCAGAGGGCCGAGGGTCAGCCATCGGGCTCCGAGGCGTTCGAGGTCCTCCCGCACCCTGGCCACGGTCGGCCGCTCGGTCTCCGACCGTACGGCCAGCACCCACAGGATCCGCGAGGCGGCCAGTCGTCCGGGCAGCGTGCGCAACGCGAAGAGCGTGGCCGGATCTGCCCATTGCGCGTCGTCCACGAGCACGAGCACCGGTGCGCGCTGAGCCCGCTCCTCCAGAGCGTCCGCGATGCTGTCCAGCAGCGAGAGCCGCTGGTCGTTCACGGCCGCGGCGGCACGGGCGGAACCGTCGGAGGCCTGCAGGGCGGACTGCAGGGCGGCGCCTGCCGCGTACTGATCGAACTCGTCGGCCCGTACGGAGACCACGTCGAACCCGCACCGCCGCGCCCGCTCGTCCAGCTCCGCGAGCAGCCGGCTCTTGCCGACGCCGGGTACGCCTTCCACGACGACGCAGGCGCCCCGTCCGGCACGCACTGTCACCAGAGCTTCGCGGACAGCCGTGATCTCACGGTCCCGTCCCCTGAGGCTCAGCCCGGACCCGGCCTGGTTCCCGCGCCCGGGGTCCAGGTCGCCCGTGGGGTCTGTGCTGCGCATGGGGCAAGCATGCATCAGGCCAAATGTGCCCTCAACGCCGGTCCCCCTGTGTGATCGGCGCTTGCGCCTGGGTGACCGCCGATTGCGCGCCGTCCGCTGAACGACAGCGGCAACGTGCGGGGAACGAACTCGGGTCACGGAGTCGACGGGCTCCGTTCGGAACCGGCTTGCGTGAGCCGGCAGGTCAGTCGGTGGGGCGCGGGGCGCGCAGATGGGCCCGCTGCGTCAACTCCCGCTCCTCGACCAGGGTGAGCATCGGCTGACCCGGCGCGCACATCATGAACACGATGTACTTGGCCGGCGCGTCCGACGAGGCGTTGCCGTTCTGGTAGTGGATCACGTCACCGCCGGGCTCCCAGAAGGTCTCACCGGCCTTGATCACGTGCTCCGGCTCACCCTCGAGCTCCCACCGGACCGCTCCTTCCAGGACGTAGCCGAAACACGGCCCCGAGTGGCGGTGCGGAGGAGTCCCAGGGTCGCCGGGCGGCCACTCGACGAGAACGGTCATCCCCGAAGCACCCTCGGGAATGAAGGGCGGCTTGATGTCCGCCAGCATCCTGGGGCCGAACGTCGACCCACTGTCCTGTTCGACGGTCTCGTTCGCTGAGTCCTGTGCCGACACTGCTACACCTCCGTGGGCCTGCCCGCAACGGATGGTCCGGCACCGCTCGTGGGCCGGTGTACCGCATCCGCGGCCCGTGCGCCTGCTGCCTCACGCGCAGAGCTGCCAAGACCACCCTGCCTCCAGTCGGCGGCCCTCACAAACCAGGAGCCCGCGGCATGGAGAACGCACCTCAGGCGAGGACGGGTCGCTCCTCGGGCATGGGTGGTACCCCGAGCGCCGGTACGAGCGCTGACGCGGGGGCCAGATCTTCTTCGGCCCAGACCACCTTGCCACCCGATACGGAGCGGAAACCCCATCTGCGGGACAACTGGGCGACCAGGAAGAGGCCGCGGCCGCTCTCGTCAAGGGTGCGTGCGCTGAGCAGACGGGGGGAGCAGGCGCTCGTGTCGAACACCTCGCAGGTCAGCACCTGGTGCCGGATCAGACGCAGAGTGATCCGGTCGCTGCCGTGGCTGACGGCGTTGGTGACCAGTTCACTGACGATCAGCTTCGTGGCGTCCTCAAGACCTCCCAGGCCCCATTCGGCCAGCTGACGGGCTGCCATGTGCCGGGCACTGCGGACAGCGGTCTGATCGCTGGGCAGTGTCCAGGAGGCTACCTGGGTGGGGCTGAGCGTACGGGTCCGGATGAGGAGCAGTGTGGCGTCGTCGGAGGGCGCCTGCCCCGGGAAGGTCTCCATCGCGCGGCCGCAGAGCTCTTCCAAGGAGCGGCTCGGTTGTGCCAGAGCGGTGCCGAGGCGGTGCATTCCCACGTCGATGTCGTGGTCGCGGGTCTCGATGAGGCCGTCGGTGTACAGGGCGAGGAGACTTCCCTCAGGCAGTTCCAGCTCCACGGACTCGAAGGGGACTCCCAGCCCGATGCCCAGTGGGGTTCCGGTGGGCAGGTCGGGGAAGGCAACCCGCCCCTGCGGGTCGATGATCGCGGGCGGGGGGTGCCCGGCCCGCGCCATGGTGCATCGGCGGGTGACCGGGTCGTAGACCGCGTAGAGACAGGTGGCACCCACGGCCGCGGGGTACTGCTCCGGGGCGTCGGCATCCTCCTCGGCCAGCCGCTGGACCGTGTCGTCGAGGTGGGTCAGCAGTTCGTCGGGCGGCAGCTCCATGTCGGCGAGGGTGCGCACGGCGGTGCGGAGCCGGCCCATGGTCGCGGCCGCGTTGATCCCGTGTCCGACCACATCGCCGACGACGAGTGCCACCCGCGCGCCGGACAGCGGGATCACATCGAACCAGTCACCCCCGACGCCGTGATCCATGTCGGCGGGGAGGTAACGCGACGCCGTCTCGACCGCCGCGCCACCCTTCAAACGGTGCGGAAGCAGGTTCCGTTGGAGGGCGAGGGCAGCGGTGTGCTCGCGGGCGTACTGGCGCGCGTTGTCCAACGCCAGCGCGGCGCGGCTGACGAGTTCCTCGGCGAGGAGCACATCGACGTCCTGGAACGGCCCCGGGTCCACGGTGCGGATGAACAGCACCATGCCCAGCAGGACTCGCCGCACCCGGATGGGAATGACCATCAGGGAGTGCATGCCGTTCTCGTGGATCTTCCGCGCCCGCGCGGGGTCATGGTCGATCCATGTACCCGGAGCGGTGTCCAGGACCGGCTCAAGGTAGGGCCTGCCGGAGCTCAGGACGTCGGCGAAGGGTGAGGCGGGCGGCCAGGCAACCGCCTCACCGTGCACCCACGGGGACTCCGGGACCCCATGACGAATCGAGGCCAGACCGGCGCGCCTGAAAACAGGGAGGCGTTCGCCCGTGAAGCCGACATGGACCGGGGGCCCTTCGCCGCCGGGGACCGACTGCTCAAGGTCGACGGCGACGTAGTCGGCGAGCAGAGGTACGGCCAGGTCGGCCAGGTCCTGGCTGGTCCGCATCACGTCCAGGCTGCTGCCGAGGCGGGTACTGCCCTCGCTGAGTATGGCCAGACGATCGCGCGCCCGCCGGCTCTCGGTGAGGTCGACGCTGATGACGCACACCCCCAGCACCAGGCCGTCGGCGTCCTGGAGGCAGAAGATCGAAGCTGCGAACGTATGCTCCCGATCCGGGCCCGACGCAAACCGCGTCCGGTAGTCGTGAACCTTGGTGGGCC
The DNA here is from genome assembly GCF_040651615.1 of Streptomyces sp. NPDC048417. Classification (NCBI taxonomy): domain Bacteria; kingdom Bacillati; phylum Actinomycetota; class Actinomycetes; order Kitasatosporales; family Streptomycetaceae; genus Streptomyces; species Streptomyces sp. NPDC048417. Next base: position 42,189 of record NZ_JBEZKI010000002.1, read on the forward strand.
CGCTCCGGACAGCCTGTCGCATCGCTGATTCGAGTGCCTCGGTCTCGGCGCCCGGCTGCACATCGGTGAATCGACGTCCGAGCCTTCGGTCGCGGGAAATGCCGTCGTGGCTCTCCATCGTGTCGTTCACCCAGGTGCAGCGCAGTTGCGGGTCCCCCACGACGATGCCCATCGGGACGCGGGCGAGCAGCGACTCCCGCACCAGTCCGTTCGTCGCTCCCCCGGAGACCTCGCCGATGTCGGTCACGGACACCAGCCAGCGGACCGTTTCGTCCTGCCCCCACAGCATCGAGACCCGCAGGCTCACGTCGAGCCCGTGACCATCTCTGTGCCGTACCGTCGTCGTGCCCGACCAGCCGTGCTGGGCGCGGCACTGCTCAACGAACTCCGCCGTCGTCGGCTCTTCTTCGGAGTACGGCAGTACGGCTGCGGCCGACCGGCCCACGACGTCGCCGGCGGAGTACCCGACCAGCCGCTCGGCGGCCCGCGTCCATCCGACCACCGTCCCCTGCTCGTCGAGCATCGCAATAGCCGACTCCGAGGGCTCGCGGATGTTCGGCTGCTTATCGGGTATCACTTTGTCAGTGCTGATCATCGAATTCGTTGTCCTCGGATAGGTGGCGGCGGGGCAGACGTCTGCGGCACGCCTTGCTTCGTCACCGTTCTCAATTCCGGACTCGTTCTCCATTCCGGACTCGGACATGCGCTGAATTGCGCCCCTACTTTTCCCTTTTCAGGCTATTGACCGGATACCGCTCTGATCTGTGACAAGAGGCGCTGCCGCGATCGTGGGCTCAGGCGGTTCTCGCGCGCGGGGTCGGCCGGTGCGGACATACGGTGCTGGTATGTGCGCCATGCGGGAAGACGGCGCGGTACAGCCCTACGGGCCTCCTCCGTTCTCACCCGCCTCCGGATCGATTCGCCGGGCGGAGCTGGATCGGCTGCTGGAGTTCGCCGTGCACGACACGGGCGTGCTCGCGGGTGCGGTGTTCTTGGTGGCCTCCAACGGGCACGCGCTGCGGCTGGAGGTGACCGCAGGGCTGCCGGCGGAATATCTGGCGCCCTGGTCCCGGGTGGCGCTGTCCAGTCCTGTTCCGGTGGCGGAGGCGCTGCGCCAGCGGCGGCTCGTCTGGCTGAGCGCCCCCGATGAGTTCGCCCGGCGCTATCCGCGTACGGCCCTCGCACTTCCGTACCACTGCGCGGCGGCCGCGGCACCGATCGTCACCGGCACCAGGGTCTGGGGTGCGCTGCTGCTTTTGTGGCCCGGCTCCGACACCGCCGGGGCCGCCGGTCCGGCGCCCGATCGGGTTGCCGCCGTCTGTCGCCGCCTGGGGCGGTTCCTGCGCGACGCCGCCGATACCGGCCACGCCGTTCGTCCGGGACCGGCACCGCGCACTCTGCCGCAGCAGCCGGCCCGCAGCCGGGATCCGGCCGAGGCGCTGGCCGCGACGGACCTCCTCGAACGGTTGCCGGAGGGCAACTGCTCGCTCGACCTCAAGGGCGAGTTCACCTACGTCAGCGCCACCGCCGCCACCTTGCTCGGCGGCAGCATCCCCGAGCTGACCGGCACCCCTCCCTGGCAGTCCGTGCCCTGGTGTGCCGACTCGCCCTTCGAGGACTGCTTCCGCGGCGCACTGGTCAGTCACAGACCCGCCTACTTCACCGCCATGCGTCCGCCGGACCAGTGGCTCGCGTTCGAGCTCTATCCCGACGGATCCGGGGTGAGCGTCCGTATTTCGCCGACCGGCGCGGGCCTGGCCTCACAGTCCGAGCCCGCCAGGACGGGGACGTTCCTCGGCGAGCCGATCCCCCTGGGCGAGGTCTACCAGGTGCTCCACCTGGCCGCCGCCCTCTCCGAAGCCGTGGGCGTGCGTCGCGTGGTCGATCTGATCACCGAAGAGATACTGCCGGCCTTCGGGGCCCGGACCGTGGCCCTGCTCGCGGCCGAGGACGGCAGAATGCGGGTCATCGGCCGTCGCGGATACAACCCCGGGCTCCTCGAACACTTCGACAGAGCTCCGCTGACCTGCCAGGCACCCCCGGTCCGGGTCCTCGCCACCGGCCGGCCCAGATTCTTCGCCACGTTCGAGGAACTGTCCCGCGCCTACCCGCCGGCCGTCCGTCGGGAAGGTCTGCACGCCTGGGCCTTTCTGCCGCTGATCACCTCGGGGCGCCCGGTGGGTTCGTGCGTGTTCGCCTTCGACCGCCCCCATCCCTTTTCCGAACAGGAACGGGTCGTCTTCTCACCCGTCAGCCGACGCGAGACCGGGAACAGTCGCGCAGCGGGCGCGGGAGCCCAGAAACGCGGCGATCTTGCTCGGGTTGAACACCCACATCACCTTGTGTATGCCTTCCCTCGAAGCGGCGACCGTCAGGATCGTGGCGGGGGAACCGTCGCGGTACATCATCACGCTCGCACGACCATTGGCCTGGACCAGTCGCAGGTCCGTCTCCCGCCAGAACCGCGGAGTGGCGGTCGCCAGGTTGGCCACACGCGCACGGCCCACCACAGGTACGCGGGCGGCACCGCGGAGCCCGTTGCCGTCGGACAGGCTGACGATGTCAGGGGCGAGGACGGCTTCCAACGAGGCCACATCCCCGGTGCGGGCCGCTGAGACGAAGGCGTCCAGCAGGCGGCGATGCTCCCCCGCGTCCACACTCGCGCGCGGCTCGCCCGACAGACGCTTGCGCGAACGGCTCACGATCTGGCGGACGTTGACGACGCTGAGCTGCAGGATCTCAGCAATCTCCGGATAGGAGTAGTCGAACGCCTCGCGCAGGACGTACGCGGCCCGCTCAGTGGGACTCAGCTTCTCCAGAACCAGCAACAGGGCCAGCTCCAGAGCCTCCGCCCGTTGCGCGCCCACCTCCGGATCCAAACTGGTGTCGACGGGCTCAGGCAACCACGGCCCGATGTAGGTCTCCCGACGCACCCTCGCCGACTGCGCCACGTTGATGGCCAAGCGGGTCGTCGCGCTCGACAGGAAGGCCACCGGGCTCACCACCACGGAGCGGTCGGTCTTCTGCCAACGCAGCCAGACCTCCTGGACCACGTCCTCAGCCTCGACCACACTGCCGAGCACACGGTAGGCGATCCCGAAGAGGCGCGCGCGGTGCTGCACAAAGGCAGAAACAGCCTCGTCAAGGTCACTCGTCATAGGGGACGACTTGAGATACATGATCCTGTGGTCCTCGTTCCTCCGGATACGGCTGTCGCATGGCGGGATCACATCGCCACCGCGCGCAAGCAGGTGGCTTCGACAAGCCGTCCTGCGACGCGTTCCTCACGGCCGGCGTCGCGCCGGGCCTGAGGCTCCGCGTGGCTTGTTCTGGTGGTGCGGGAAATGTGGCCACCAAAAGTCACGACTGGTCCCATCGCAGCTGAATCAGAGATCCGAATCGGCCCCGCTCCTCCGACCGAACCGGCACATGGGAATGTCGCAGGCTGTTGTCGGAACCGCGGCGGTCAGGCAGAGACATCGTTGCCTCACCGCCCGCCCCTTGGCTCACATCAGGACTCTGAGCAACAGCTGCACTTCTCTTCAGGTAATAAATGCGATCTTCGCCAACCAGGTCAGACTGGGCCATAGCGGCACCTGGGCGCATCGCACAATCGAGTGATCCGGCGTGCCACGGTCGGCGGTCCGGGCACCGCGCCTCGGCTCATGACCGCGTCGTAGACGTCCAAGACCGCCCGCCTCCCTCATCCGCCTGACCTGTCGAGCCATTGACCGGGGGGGCGAAAGGTGTGACACGGAGCCCAAAACACCCTGTGCGGCAGTCGCACCGGGACGCTCCTTGCACAGGCGACCATGCGATGGACATTGGACACCGCGTCCGGACAGGCCTGAAGAGACAGAGTGGCTCAGGGCACTCCCGAGGCGCATCGCATGATCTAGTGATACGGCTCGGCCGCCGACCGGCAGGCCCTCAAGCACGCAGACGCAGCATCACCACCATCGGCGCTCGCTGTGCGAGCCCAGTGCTCTGCGCCGAGGTCACGAAGGGATCGTCGGGGCAGGATCGCCCGACTGCGATCGTGGCGGATCTTCCACGGAGCACGATGCAGCCTGGTCAGACGTCACGGCGCCCTTGTAGAAGGGTGCATATCATGGTGGTGGGGTACCCATTTCCGCGTCCGGGCCGAGCGGCACGCAGCTGAGTCGAGACGTGGCCGGAGGGGTACAGGATGAGAGGAACGCATGGTCCCCGTAACCCACTCGAGGCACGACATCGAGGTCACTGCCGAAGGCCTCCAAGAGGATTTGGCCCGTCTGCAGATCCAGAAGCAGGCGCTGGAAAGGGAACTTGCTGCGGTCGTGGCACATCTCGGTTCGGTGCAACGGGCCCTCAGCGCCTTCGAGTCCTTGATGCGTGCCCCGGCTGCCGCGGACCAGGCCCACGTTCCGAAGCCCGTCGTCCCGCAGGCCGAGACTGCCTCAACCGAGTCCGCCAAGTCCGCGGACATCGCGACGACACCTGCGCCTCGGGCGCAGAAGCCGCCGAGCAAGAGCGAGGACGCGGACCGTCCTGCTCCGGCTGAGGACGACACGGACGGGCAGAAGAAATACGGCCAGCTCACCGAGCAGATCATGGAGTACTTCGCCGCGGCCGACGACGTCGACGTACGGGCTCGTGATGTGGCCGCCGCTCTGGGCCGCGACTCCGACAGCGGAAGCATCAACGGGGTTCGCAGCACACTCGATCGCCTCGTCGGCGCCTCGCGTATCCAGCGGACCGGGCGAGGTCTCTACCGCGCCCGTCGTTCCTAGACCACGGTGATGTGTCCACGACGTCGTCGAACACCATGAGCCGGAGACGAACGAGGAGGTGGGGTCCGCCGAGTTCGCCAAGGTCATGCATCGACGACGCGAGCGCACGGCGGTGGTCACCTTGTTCGGCTCCACACGCGAGCACGGTGTGTGAGCCGAGCGGCGCCCGGCAGTTCAGCTCAACGATCCCAGGAGCACAGCGAAGCACAAGCCCATGGCCACGGTGATCAGAATCATCGCGGTGAGTGTTCCTCGTAGCCATCGTGTGACGCGGACGCGGTGCTGCTGCGCCTCGCTGATGCTCGCGGCGATGTGTTCCGTCACCATGCGTGCGACGTACGTCTGTTCCTTGAGGTACCAGCTCTCGATATCCGCCTTCTGCTCCTGGTTCAGCCCCGTCACCCGCGTGGTGAGAACCGCCACGCGCTGCCGTGCTGCTTTCAGATGAGCATGCCGGTACAGGAAGGTCTCGATGTCGGTCAGGCCGCGCGCGGCCTCCTTACTCGTGTTCATGGTGTGCTCCACAGGAAAGGCGGTAAGCCCGGGTGCGGGAAGGCAGAGACGCCTTCAGCGCTCGGTAGGTGGACGAAGGCAGGGGCCGCAGCAGGTGCTGCGGTCGGCGGTGAACGTATCCGGGCGACATCGGCTGTGCCGTCGGCGGACTCGAAGCGCCGGGTGACGCGAACGGTGGACAGCTTCCCGGGAGAGAGCCGCAAGGACACTGTCCAGCGCGCCGTTGTGGTGCAGCCTTCACAACAGATGGACCGAGCAGTTCGTCCACCTGTGACAGGCACCCCGCGGCTGCCGGACGAAGGGTAAGCCCACGGTGCGACACGCGTGGCGTCCCGGTTGTCCGATCGGCCGGAGACACCTGCCGCGCCACAAGCCCAGGCTCAGTCGCCGAGGCCGCCGTCCGACAGGGGCGTCGCTCCGACCGGCCGCTCCGCCCGGCTCACGTGGTCATGCGGCCGTGCGGCCACTCGTCGGGCTCTCACCAGGTCGCTGCGGATCGCCGCTCGAGACGAACGCGTCGCGTGGATGCTGCACGGAGGCGAGGGAGACGAGGTCTCGGCCGAAGACCGCAGCCGTGAGCCAGACCGTGAGGACGCGGATCTTACGTTCCCACGAGGGCACGGCCAGGACGTGATAGCCCCGGTGCATCAGCCAGGCCGGAAGCCCCTTGATGACGATCCTCTTGTACTGGAAGATGCCCCGTCCCAGCCCCAGCGTGGCCACCACCCCCAAACTGTTGTGGCGGTAGTTCTTGGTTCTTCCACCGCGCAGGTCGGCCACGATGTTCTTCGCGAGGCGTCTGCCCTGCCGTACGGCGTGCTGGGCGTTCGGCACCGTGTGAGCCCCCGGCACCGTCGACGCCAGGTCGGGAACGGCCGCGTCGTCCCCGGCCGCCCATGCATCCGACACGAGTTCGCTGTCGGTGCCCATGCGTAGATCGGGACGGACCACGAGCAGACCGCGTTCGTCGATCGGGAGATCCGAGTGGTTGTGCACGACCGGATTGGAGGCATTGCCGGCGGTCCACACGACCAACCCGGAATCGAACTCCTCCCCGTTGGAGAGCACTACATGGCCGTCGGCGAGGGAGCGGATCTGTGTGTTGAGGTGAACGTGCGCGCCACGGCGTTCCAAAGAGCGCACCACCCAGGCGCCCGGCTTGTCCCCCACCTCGGGCAGGATCCGGCCCCGGGCCTCGACCAGGTGGAAGGACAGCTCGTCACCGCTCAGCTCCGGATACGACTTCAGCATCGCCGTCGCGAGCGACAGCAGTTCCCCGAAGCCCTCGACTCCGGAGAATCCGCCACCCACGAACGTCACGGTCAGCAGCCTTCGCCGCTCGGCGCCGGGAGGCAGGGACGCCGCCTGGTCGAACGCGGTCATCAGCCGGTCGCGGATGGCCACCGCCTCTTCGACGTGCTTGAGACCGATCGCGTGCTGGGCAAGCCCCGGGATGGGGAAGGTGCGGGTCACGGCGCCGGCGGTGACGACGAGGGTGTCGTAACGCAGTTCGTAGTCCGCTCCCTTGGCAGGCCGTACCGTGATCGTCCGGTCGGCATGGCGGATCGCGGTCACGGTCCCTGCGATCAGCCGGGCGCGGCGCAGGTGCCGCCGCAGCGACACGGCGGCGTGACGAGCCTCGACCGATCCGGCCGTCACCTCCGGCAGAAACGGTTGGTAGGTCATGTAAGGGCGGGGGTCGACAACCGTGACCCGCGCCTCTGCTGGACTCAGCCTCTTCTCAAGGCCCCATGCAGCGTAGAAGCCTGCATAGCCGCCACCGACAATCACAATGTCACGCATCAGACCCTCTGTTTGTTGTTCGACACCTCTTAGACAAGGCAGGGCCAGACGGTGTGACACCGCCTGCCTATCGAGCGCAGGGAAGGAGGCGGGAAAAACGCCGGCAAGGACCGGACCGATGGTGCCGAGCACTCGGGGAGGTGCGCGTGTCCGCGGACCCGGACGGTGACGGTGTCACGCCGGTCCCAGGTCGGCGCCAGGGAGACGATCTCGGCCCTGGTTCGGCCGAGCCGGGACGGAGACTGTGCAGTGCCGAACTGGCCCGCCGCTGCGGCTCGCCCGGCAGCGGTGCCCCGTTCGGGCTTGCGCGCTCACAGACGTTTGACAGCGCCACCGGACATCCACCATGCTTCCATTAATTCATTAGTACAAGCATGGTGGAGCCGAGGAAGACGACGTGATCGACTACCGGATCGACCGTGGCAGCGGCGTACCGGCCTATGTGCAGATCGTCGAGCAGACCGAGCGAGCGCTCCGGATGGGCTTCCTCAAGGTCGGGGACAAGCTGCCCACGGCCAAGGAGGTGGTGGCGGCGACCGCCATCAACCCCAACACCGTGCTACGCGCCTACCGCGACCTGGAGCAGGCCGGCCTGGTCGAACTGCGCCGCGGCCTCGGAACCTTCGTGACGCGATCACTGGCCCGGCCCGGCGCGGAGGACGACTCGCCGCTGCGCCGGGAGGTCACCGACTGGGTGGCACGCGCCCGGACCGCAGGCCTGGAACGGGCCGATGTCCTCGCCATGGTCACAGCGGTTCTGGACGCCTACGACAACGAACACGACAGGCACACCCCGGGCGACCGGGCACGGAAGAAGGAGGACGTATGACCGGGCCTGACGCGCCGGCCGCTCTGCGCGCCGCGGGACTCGGATTCCGGTACCGGAAGCGGGGCGGCTGGGCCCTGCGGGACTGCGAGTTCACCGTGCCCGGCGGTCGTATCGCCGCCCTCGTCGGACGCAACGGCGCCGGCAAGAGCACCCTGCTGCACCTGGCCGGCGGCCTCCTGCGAGCCGGCTCCGGGGAACTGCGGGTGCTGGGCACCGCGCCCGGCACGACCGAGGCCCGCGCCCGGGTCGCTCTGCTCACCCAGGACAAGCCGCTCTACCCCCGTTTCACCGTGGCGGACACCCTGCTGATGGGCGAGAAGCTCAACGCGTCGTGGGACCGGACGGCCGCCGAGCGAATCGTCGACGAGGGCGGCATCCCGCTCCACGCCCGCGTCGGCGACCTGTCCCCCGGACGGCGCACCCGCGTCGCGCTCGCCCTGGCCCTAGGCAAGCGGCCCGAACTCCTGCTGCTCGACGAGCCGTTGGCCAACCTGGACCCCGTGGCACGCGGCGAGATCATGGCGGAGCTCATGACCGAGGCCGCCGAGCGCGGCACGAGCATCGTGCTGTCCTCGCACGTCCTGCCCGAGCTGGAGGAGACCTGCGACTGGGTGCTGCTGCTGCGCGACGGCCGCGCCGAGCTGAGCGAGGACGCCGAGGCACTGCGCGAGAGCCACGCCGTACTGACCGGACCCGCCGACCGGGCCGGCGCCCTGGCAGCGCAGCACACCGTCGTACAGCACCGTACGGCCGGCAGACAGCTGACCGCCCTCATACGCCAACGCGGGCCACTGCGCGGTGACTGGCATGTAGCACGGCCCAGGCTGGAGGACATCCTGATCGGCTACCTCCAGGCCGGGAAGGAGCCGGGGCATCCCGCCGCCGGCGAGCAAACGGAGGCGGCGGCGTGAAAGGCTCCCTCTGGCTCGCCTGGCGCCAGCAGCGCGTGCCGGCCGGCATCGGCGCGGCCGCCCTGGTCCTCACCGCGGCGATCGCCGCGTACTACCGCTCGGGCATGCTGGACGCCCTGCGCAGCGGGCTGTTCGACCACTGCGCCACCGGGCCGCTGTACTGCACACGGGCCGACAGCGGCCTGCCACTCCTGCTGGACGTCGAGCCGCTGAAGTACCTCGGGGCGCTGAACATCGCCCTGCCCGTCGTCATCGGCGTCTTCTGGGGCGCCCCGTTGCTGGGCCGCGACCGGGAACTGGGCACACACCGCCTGGTCCTCGCCCAGGGTCTGAGCCGCGGTCAGTGGTTCGCCTCCCGGTTCGCCCTGGCCGCGTCGACCACGACCGTCCTCTCCAGCCTGCTCGCGGGAGTGTTCGCATGGTGGTGGCGACCGGCCGCCGACCGCAGCTACGGCCTGTTCTGGTACGACAACACGGTCCTGAGCGGCTCGGGCCCCCGCGTCGTCGCGGCCGCCCTGTTCGGCCTGGCAGCCGGCACCCTGCTGGGCCTGCTGGCCCGCCGGGTACTGGCGGCAATGGGCCTGACCCTGCTGGTGACGGCGATGACGACACTCCTGCTGGAGTGGATGCACTGGACCCGGCTACTGGTCCCGCCGCGCGCCTACGTCAGCGCCGGCATCATCCCCAAAGCGCCGATGGGCGAGAAGTGGTCGACCGGCAACTACGGCCTGATCACGGCCTCCGGCCGCCACGACTCCGTGTTCAACTGCCCTTTCCCGTCAGGCGCCCAGCTCAAGGAGTGCATGACGGCACACGGGTACGTGGCCCGCTTCTACGAGGCCAACCCGGCCGGTGACTACTGGACCTTCCAGTGGACCGACACCGCGGTCCTCGGCGGCCTGGCCGTCCTGCTCACGGTCGTCACGGTACTGCTCCTGCGCCGCCGCGTCTGACGTCGTCGCCGTACCGCCTCCCCCGCACTCCACCCCCACCCCTCACCCGGACTCCCCCTCTTTTCCTTTCTCTGTACGGAGGTCGCTTCGCCATGCCCGCCGACGCCAGGTCGCCGAAGAAACTGCGCCACAACCGCACCGCCCTCACCCACAAGACCGGCTACGCCCTGCGCCACCCCGGCCGCGTCGTCCCGTACCTCCGCCGGGCCGGCCGGGACGCGTGGCTGCGTCTCAAGCACCCCGACCACGTCGGCTACTACCGGGCCGTGATGGCCTCGGACACCCAGCGCAACCCGGAGGCCGCGGTCGGCAGCCGGACCCACGACCGCTGGCTGGCGCTCGGGCAGATGCAGTTCGACTACCTCGTCGAACACGGACTGTGCCCCGAACACCGCATGCTGGACATCGGCTGCGGCAACCTGCGGGGCGGCTGGCGCTTCATCGACCACCTCGACACCGGCAACTACTACGGCATCGACATCTCGCCCGACATCCTGATGGCCGGCAAGAAGACCCTCGTCGAGCGCCGTCTGCAGGAAAAACTTCCGCATCTGACCATCTCCGGCGACCTCACCCTGGACTTCCTGCCCGGGGACCACTTCGACGTCGTCCACGCGCACAGCGTCTTCTCCCACTCGCCGCTGGAGGTCATCGACGAGTGCCTCGCCCACGTCGGCCGCGTGCTGACCGAAACCGGGTTCTTCGACTTCACCTTCGACCGCACCGAGGGCACCGAACACCAGGTGCTGCGCGAGGACTTCTACTACCGCACCGAGACCCTCGTGGCCCTGGCACAGCGGCACGGCCTGCACGCACGGTTCATGGAGGACTGGGAGAAGCGCCCGCACGGCCAGTCCAAGATACGCGTCAGCCGCTCGCCCCTCCCCGGCGACTGCTGACACGGCCCCGGTACCGACGTGCCGTCCCCCGAAAATCACAACGACCAGTCGCGCCTGACCGCGATAGACGGGCTTCGTTCGGTGGCAGCGGTGATGGTGGCCGCGTACCACTTCCTCGGAACGCCCACCCCGCACTTCTGGGGCAGGGCCGAGCTCCGGGACTCCGCCCCGCTCCTGCACGAGATCAGCCGCTACGGCTGGCTCGGCGTCGAGTTCTTCTTCCTCATCAGCGGATTCGTGATCTGCATGAGCTGCTGGGGACGGACTCCCGCACAGTTCACCGTCTCCCGAATCTCACGGCTCTTCCCGGCCTACTGGTGCGCGGTACTCCTGGTCGTCCTGCTCGTCCTGGTCTCGCGGCTGGGCCATCGGCCCGCAGCCACGCGCGTCGACCCCCGTACCGTCCTGGGGAACCTGACGATGGCCCCGGGACCGCTGGGGCTCGATCCGGTCGACGGCGTCAGCTGGACCCTGTGGGTGGAGGCACGCTTCTACCTGCTGATGGCCGCGCTGCTCGTCTTCGGCCTGTCCTATCAGCGGGTGGTGGCTTTCTGCGGAGCCTGGCTCCTGGCCGGTGTCATCGCCCTTGAACTCCACTCACCCCTGCTCGACGAATTCGCCCTGCCCCGGTACACCGGCCTCTTCGTCGCCGGCATCGTGCTCCACCTCATGCACAGGTTCGGACAGAACCTCCTGCTCTGGCTGCTGCTCGGGCTCGCCTGGTGCTACCAGCTCACCGTGCTCGAACTACGGGTGGCCGACCACGCCGCCGTACCCACTGGCGAGGGCCGGCCCTCCTGGGCCGTCTGCGCGGTCGTACTCACCCTGTGCCTCGGGCTGCTGGCCCTCGCCGGAATCGGCCCGCTCACCGGACTGCGATGGCGTTGGCCGGTCACCGCCGGGGCACTCACCTACCCCTTCTACCTCATCCACCAGAGCCTCGGGATCCCCCTGGCCAAAGGCCTGATCCAGGCATTCCCCAGGCTGGGGCCACTGCCCTCGATGACGCTGTCCGTCATCTGCGTGCTGGGGCTGTCCCTGCTGGTCCACACCCTGGTGGAGCGTCGGCTCGGACGCCGTCTGAGGCATCGCCTGACGCTCGACATGCGGCCGCGTGACCTCACCGCGCAGCCCGCCCTCATCCGCACCCAGTGACCCCGGAACCCGGGAACCCCACCGCAACTCCAACGAACCCCACCGAAGGACGGGCTCGCATGCTCTTCAAGGCACTAACCAGACGGTCACGCATACTCATCGCCGTCGCGGCAGCGGCGGCCGTCGTCCTGGCCGTCGCCGTGACTGTGGCACTGACGGTCACCACCTACGATCACACCTCACCGCGCGCCGCCCGAGCCAAGGCATCGGGATCGGTCACCGGAAACGCCGACTGCCGCATGGAGAAGTGTGTGGCCCTCAGCTTCGACGGCGGTCCCAGCCCGACGACCCCCAGGCTGCTGGACATCCTCAAGCAGCAGGGTCTGCACGCCACGTTCTTCGTGCAGGGCAAGGGACACATCTCGAAGTACCCCGACATCCTGCGCCGTATCGCGGACGAGGGGCACGAAATCGGCAATCACACCTGGAACCACAAGCGGTTGACCGACCTCGACGAGGACGACGCCCGTCAGGAACTGAGCCGGACACAGGACGCCATCGAGAGGATCACCGGCACCAGGCCCGTCCTGATGCGTCCGCCGGAGGGCCGCACCAACCGCAAGGTAGCCAAGATCTGCCAGGACCTGGGGCTGGCGCAGGTGCTCTGGAGCGTCACCGCCAAGGACTACGAGACGACCGACTCGGCCCTGATCACCAAGCGGGTGCTCGACCAGACCCACCGCGACGGCATCATCCTGCTGCACGACCTGCACAAGGGGACCGTGCCCGCCGTCCCGGGGATCCTCAAAGCACTCAAGCAGCGCGGCTACACCATCGTCACCGTGTCGCAACTGCTCGCCCCCGCCAAGCCCCAGCCCGGAATGGTCTACCGGCCCTGAGCCACCTCAGCGGCGAGCCCGTGTGCATCCATGAAGTCGAGTCATGCTCCGTACCTGTGGATCACTCCTGACGGATGGAGACGTACCCCTCGGAGGAAGCCCACCGCGAGTACCTGGCGGACGGGGCGGGCGAAGGGTGTTTCGCGTCACGCGACTTCGCGGTCGGGTCCGCGGCCTCGGTGCTCTTCGCCCCCTCCCCGATTCCGCCGGGCTGCTCGACTCGCCAAGCCCGGCCCGTACCGAGAGCGTCCCTCCTGAAGCGCCGTTCGCTCCTACTTGACCGCGCCGGCCAGCCCGTTGATGAAGAACCGCTGCAGCACGACGAAGATCAGGACGATGGGGAGCAGGGTGATGACCGACCCTGCGCACACCAGCGTCCAGGCGGTGGAGTTCTGGCCGATGAAGTTGAACATGCCTACCGACAGCGTGTGCAGCTCGGGGCGGGAGAGGGTGAAGACCAGCGGGATGAAGAAGCTGTTCCAGGCGGTGATGCAGGCGAACAGCCCCACGGTCGCCAGCATCGGCCCGGACAGCGGCAGCATGATCCGCCAGAAGATCTGGTGGAAGCTCGCCCCGTCCACGCGGGCCGCGTCCTCGAGCCCCCGGTCGATCGTCGTGAAGTAGCCCATGAAGAGGAAGGTGCCGAAGACCATCCCGCCCGCCGACTGGACGATGACCACCGCCCAGAGGGTGTTGAGGAGATGGAGCCGCTGGATCAGGTCGAAGACCGGGATGATCGTGTAGCCGTGCGGCAGGAAGAGCGTCACCCCGACCAGGCCCAGCCAGAGCTTCTTGCCGGGGAAGTCGGTACGGGCGAGGACATAGCCCGCCATGGAGGTGGCGAGCAGGGTGACGACGACCGTACCCATGGCGAACAGCACCGTGTTGACGAAGAACCGGCTGAAGTCCGCCTGTGTCCAGGCCTCGCTGTAGTTGGACCAGCGGAACTCGGACGGGATCGGGTTCAGTCCGCCGGAGAAGAAGCCGTCGGTGCTCTTCAGTGAGCTTCCCAGCGCCCACAGGAACGGGTAGAGCCAGATGAGCCCGCCGCCGAGCAAGGCGAGATAGAGCAGGCCGCGCCGGCCCTGGCGCAGGCTCAGCCGCGGACGCGGGCGCGGGGACAGTGTGGACATCGACGAAACCCCTTCACTGGTCGGCGGCCGCGCGCCGTCGGCTGATCTGGCGCAGGGCGAGGACCTGCAGCGCGGAGAAGACGATGAGCAGAAGTCCGTACAGGAACGAGGCCGCGGAGGCCAGGCCTATGTCGGGCTGGGCGGCGGAGCCCGGGGAGCCGCCGAAGGCCAGGTGGTAGATGTACGTGTTGACGACCTCGGTGGCGAAGTACGGGCCACCGCCGGTGAGGACCTGCACCAGGTCGAAGACCTGGAAACTGCCGATGAAGGCCAGCACGACGATGACGACGCCGACTTGGCGCAGCATCGGGACGGTGATGCGGAAGAAGGACTGCACCGGGCCGCAGCCGTCGAGCTTCGCCGCCTCGTACAGTTCCGCCGGGATGGTCTGCAGGCCGGCCAGGAAGTAGACGAGGTTGTAGCCGAGGGTGTGCCAGATACCGATCGCGATGATCACGGCCAGGGCGGTGTGCGGGTCGCCGAGCCAGTCGATGTGCCCGTCGGTCGCCCCGGTCTTGGCGAGCAGACTGCCCGCGGAGTCGCCGAAGTTGGCCAGCATGAGCTGGATGACCACTCCGACGACCGCGGCGGAGGTGACGACGGGGATGAAGTAGACGGTCCGGAAGAACAGCGCGAACTTGAGCTTCGGGTTGTTCAGCACCAGCGCGAGGGCCAGCGCCAGCACCAGTTGCACCGGGACGAGCACGAACGCGTAGACGAAGGTGTGCTGGACCGCGCCCCAGAAGATGCGGTCCTGCAGGATCTGCCGGAAGTTGGCGAGGCCCACGTAGTCGCCCGGTTCCCCGATGCCGTTCCAGCGGTAGAAGGTGTAGCCGAAGGAGGCGAAGATCGGGTAGATCACAAAAGCCAGCAGCAGCACGGCCATGGGGGCCAGATAGGCGTACGACCACTTGGCGGCGCGGACGCGGTGCCAGAGGCCGGCCCGGGGAGCGACCGGTGGTGCGGTCCGGGGCGGCAGCCGGCGCCGGCGGGTGGCGAGGAGTGACATGGTGGCTGCTCATGCCTTCTTCGTGGGGTACGGCTTGGTGGGGTCCCAGTCCGCGAAGACGTAGTCGGACGTGCTGACCTTCTTGCCCTGCTTGGCCACGGCGGCGACCGCGTCGGAGAGGAGCTGGAACTTCTTGTCGGCCAGGCTGCTCAACGCGCTCTGTACGTCCTTGATCTGGCCGGTGTAGACGCCGGTCACCACATCGCTGACGTCGGGCTTGGGGGCGCCGGGCGCGACGCCGGCCAGCTCCGGGTTGCGCACGAGGGGCACCGGGCCGCGCAGCACCTGCTGGGTCATGCCGACGAAGGCGGCGAAGGGCTTGGAGTCGATGCCGTCCGGGTCGTTGTTCGCGGGGTGGGCCGAGACGCCGTTGAGGTCCTCGACCCAGCGGCGCCCGGCGGCGGGAGACGTCAGCGCGTCCAGCCACTGGAACGCCTCGTGCGCCTTCCTGCTCTTGGCGGAGACCGCGGCGAAGGAGCCGTTGCCGACCGGGTCCGCGTAGTAGTAGCCCTGCGGGGTCGCGGTGGGCGAGGGCAGGGTGACGAGGCTGTAGTCGGTGAACTTGTGCTGGGTCCACTCGGGTTGGTTCCACACGCCGCCGACGGTCATGCCGAACTTGCCGCGCTCGAAGAACGCGCGGGCCGCTTCGTCGGACAGGCTCACGGAGTTGGGGTGGAAGAAGCCGCGCTTCTTCCATTCGACGAACAGCTCCAGGAAGTCTGCGTACGAGCGGTCGGTGCCGAACGTCCACTTGCCGACGCGGTAGTCCATGCCGGTTCCGGCGCCGGTGGGGGCGCCGCCGGGTGCGCCGGCGCCGCGTACGAACAGGTCCAGCCACCAGGCGAGGACGCCGATGCCGTCGGCGTTGCCGAAGCCGAGGCCGTACGACGTGCCGCCGCTCTTCTTGGTGATCGTCTGGGCGGCGCTGGTCACCTCGTCCCAGGTCCTGGGTATCTTCACGCTCCCGTCCGGGTTCGTCAGGCCGACGGACCTGAAGACGCCGTGGTGGATGTAGAGCTGGTACAGCGGGCCCGAGCCCTTCAGCGGGGCCGAATAGACCTTGCCGTCAAAGACGTTGGCGCCTTCCAGGAAGGTGCCCTCGGGGAAGCGCGACTGCCACTTCGGTGTCGCCCACTCGTCGAGCGGCCGCAGCCAGCCCTTGGCGACCTGCTCGGCGACGCTCGGCACCTGCGGGATCATGAAGACGTCCGGCGGGTTGCCGCTGCGGTTGGCGAGCGCGACCAAGTCGGCGTACTTGGCGTTCTGTTGGGTGGTTTTCTTGACGCTGACGCCGCTGTCGCCCTTCTGGAAGAGCGCTATCTCGTTGTCGACCCAGGGGGCTTGGGTGACGTACCAGTCCCAGTAGGTGAGCGCGTCCGCCGACGAGGAGGGGGAGCCGGAGCCGCATGCGCTCAGGCCGCCGCCCAGTGCGAGGGTGCCGGCGCCGAGTGCGGCGGTGCGCAGGAGGCCGCGTCTGGAGACGTTCGACGATGTCATCTGGTGTTCCTCCGAGGCGGAGAAGGGGATGCCGATCGGCGTGTAACGTTCAGTGAACCGTTTACAGTAACCGGGACGCTAAGGGTGCATGTCACGACCGTCAAGAGGTTCGACGATGCTTGACGAGTCGATCCTCGCGGCGCCAGATGCCCGGCGGGCCTGACCTCTGCCAGGGCATAGAGAAACTCCGACAAGTTGTGTAACTTTTTCATCGGTGTTACTTACATCGGCTGTTCACCGGGGCGAGGAGAGGCAGAGCATGGCTCAAGGTCGGGGTTCCGCAGGGCGGGCGACGATTCGTGACGTGGCGTCGCGCGCGGGCGTGTCCGTCGCCACCGTCTCGCGGATCCTCAGCGGGGCGTACACGGCGCCCCCGGCGACGCACGAGCGGGTCATGCAGGCCGCGCGCGACCTCGACTACGTGGTCAACGCCAACGCCCGTTCCCTCACCACGGCTTCGGGGATGGTCGCGATGGTGGTCAACGACATCACCTCGCCGTTCTTCATGAACGTCGCCTCCGGGGTGGAGGAGCAGGCCGTCGCCGACGGCCGGGTCTGCCTCGTCTGCTCCACCCAGGGTGTCCCGGAGCGCGAGCTGTCGGTGATCAACCTGATGCGTCAGCGCGGCGCGGAGGCGATCATCCTGGTCGGCGGCATGGCCGAGACCGAGGAACATCTCGCCCAACTCGCCGCAGCCGCCCAGGGGATGGACCGGGTAGGCGCCCGCCTGGTGCTCTGCGCCCGGCCGTGGAAGGGCGCGAAGGCGCCGGTGGACGTGGTGGAGTGCGACATGGAGAGCGGCGCCTTCGCCGCCACCAGCCACCTGCTCTCCGCCGGCCACACCCGGGTGGCCCACCTGGCGGGTCCGCACGAGTTCAGCGTGGCGGGCCAGCGCCTCGAAGGGTACGAACGGGCGCTGCGCGCGCACGGCATCAAACCCGACCCGGCGCTCGTCGCCGAGACCGACATGACGCGCGAGTCCGGATACGAAGCGGCCTGCCGCCTGCTCACCGGCACCGACGCCACCGCCATCTTCTGCGCCAGCGACATGAGCGCCGCCGGCGCCATCGCCGCCGCCCGCGACCTGGGCCGCTCGGTCCCCGACGACCTCTCCGTGGTCGGCTTCGATGACATCCCGCTCGCCGAGGACCTCTACCCGCGACTGACCACCGTGCACGTCCCCCAGCAGGAACTCGGCCGCTCCGCCACCCGCCTCGCCCTGCACCGCCGCCCCACCGATCCGCCGAGCCGCCGTGTGGTGCTCGGCTCGCACGTCGTCGTACGCCAGTCGGTGGCGCCCCCCGCCCGCCTCAACACCGTCGGAAAGGCGGACAGTTGATACCCGAAGACCGGTTCCTCTCCCCGTACACCGGCTGGACGCGTGCGCACTGGGAGGCGCTGGCCGACGCGCAGCTGGCCGCCGTCCGCCCGTACGCCACCGACCGGCACGCCCTGCTCCATCTGCCCGGCCCCGCCAGCCGCAACGGCCGGCACAGCGACGGCCTCGAAGGATTCGCCCGCACCTTTCTGCTCGCCGGCTTCCGGCTGGCCCAGTCCGGCGACAACGACTTGGGCGACCACGCCAGTTGGTACGCCGAGGGCCTGACCGCCGGCACCGACCCGAGCTCCCCGGAGCGCTGGCCGAGCCTGCGTGAGTGCGGGCAGGCCAAGGTGGAGTGCGCGTCGGTGGCGATCGCGCTGCACGAGACGCGGCCGTGGATCTGGGACCGGCTGGACGACGGCGTACGGCAGCGGATCGTCGCCTGGATGACGGACCTGCTTCGCAGCGACGTCCCCGACAACAACTGGGTCTGGTTCCGGGCGATCACGTCGGCGTTCCTGCGCTCGGTCGGCGCGCCATGGAGCGCACCCGACATCGACCATGCGATCGCACGGACGCAGGAGTGGTACGCGGGCGACGGCTGGTACGCCGACGGGGGCGGCACCGGCGGCGCGCTCCGGCACTTCGACTACTACTCGGGCTGGGCCATGCAGTACTACCCGCTGTGGTACTGCCGCATCTCCGGCACCGACGCGGACCCCACCCTGCTCCCCCGCTACCGTGCCCGGCTGCGCCGCTACCTCGACGACGCCCAGCACCTCGTGGCGGCCGACGGCGCCCCGCTGTACCAGGGCCGCTCCCTCACGTACCGCTACGCGATGCTGTGCCCGCTGTGGACCGGCGCCGTCTTCGACGCCACTCCCCTGCCGGCGGGCCGCACCCGCCGCCTGGCCAGCGGGGTGCTGCGGCACTTCACCGAAGCCGGCTGCTTCGACGGGCGCGGGCTGCAACCGCTGGGCTGGCACGGGGAGTTCCCGGCCATCCGGCAGCCGTACTCCGGGCCGGGCTCGCCGTACTGGTCGAGCAAGGGCTTCGCCGGACTGGTGCTGCCAGCCGAGCATCCGGTGTGGGCGGCGAAAGAGGAGGCGCTGCCGATCGAGACCCGGGACGTGCGGCGGACGCTGACCGCCCCGGGGTGGCTCGTCTCCGGCACTGCCATCGACGGGGTCGTACGCGTTGTCAACCACGGCAGCGACCACGCCGTTGGCGACGGCGTCGACGCCGAGGCGGACGACCCGGCCTACGGCCGCCTGGCCTACGCCTCCCACGCCGCGCCCGACAGTACGGAGGCGAGCCTGAACGACCCGCTCGACTCGCACGTCGCCCTGCTCGACGCCGACGGGCGGCCCTCCCACCGCCGACCACTGACCCGGTTGCATCTCGGGGTGCGTACCGCAGTCTCCCGCCACCGTGCCCACTGGCCGCTCGGCCCGGTACCCGCCCCGTACGCCCACGACCCCGCGCCCTCTTTCCGTACGGGCCCGTGGATCACGACGGCGTCCATGCTGAACGGCCCACTGGAGGTACGGCTCGCGCGCGTCGACGGCCCGGTTCAGGAACCGCTGCGGCTACGGCTCGGCGGCTACTGTCTGGCCGCCGCCGAACCGCCGCTCGGGTACGAGGAGACCGGGCCTGTCGCCTGGGTGCGGCGCCCAACCGGCTTGTCCAGCACGGTGGTTGCGCTGCGCGGTTTCGACCAGGCGGGCATCGCCACCGCGCGGGACGCCAACGCCTTCGGCCCGCACTCGGCAACGCCCTGGCTGGCTACGGCCGCGGAGGTCGAACCGGGCGCTGTGTACGCCGCGTTGATCTGCCTCTCCGGAACGGTCGAGGGGGCGTGCGCGGCCGACGGCGTACGGCTGGAGGTCTGTCACGACGGTGACGGCACCGCGCTCGCCTCCGTCACCTGGCCCGACGGCACCCAGGACAACGTGCGCCTGGAGCCGCCGAGTTGACCTGCAGGTCGCGATCAGGTGCCGTACGCCCGAATCACGTGCCGTCGATGAGACGGACGGCGATCGCGGGACTGAACTGCCCGGCGGGGACCGTCGGTGCGATGCCGCACTGTCCGTCGGAGTTGCCCGGTGTCTTGACCCACAGCAGCAGGTCCTCGCCGCCGCCCACGCGCGCGGTGACGCCGAGTTTGCGCCCGGCCGGATTGCACCATTCGCCGTTGGAGCCATTGCCGTTGCGGCTGGTGTCGACGACGAAGTGGGAGCCGCCGCCGAGCGCCGAGTTGATCGAGTTGCCGTAGGTCTCCGAGGACGAGGTGGTGTAGAAGTTCGAGACGTTCAGGGAGAAGCCGCGGACGTTGGCCACGCCCGCGGACTTCAGCCGGCTCGCCATGGTCGCGGGGGCGACCCAGTTCGTGTGTCCGGCGTCCAGGTAGGCCCAGGTGTTGGGTGCCTTCTGCTGGAACATCTGGGCGGCGTAGGCGAGCATCGCGAGGCGGTCGCTGGTCTGCGCGCTGGTCAGGCAACTGAAGTCCGACAGGGCGTCCGGCTCGATGACGACCACCGCGGGGCGGTCGCCCACCGCTGCCGCGAAGGTCGAGATCCAGGTGCGGTACTCGGCCACGCTGCCCGCGCCGCCGGACGACTCGCCGCCGCACGCGTCCCGGAGCGGGATGTTGTACGCGACGAGAACCGGCAGCTTGTCGTGGCTGTCGGCGGCACCGACATAGCCGGCGACGGCCGGTCCGATGCCCCCGCTCTCGGCGGCGAACCAGCGGGCGATCGGCTGGGAGGCGATGGCCGACTGAATGCGTGCGGTACGGGTGTCGGAGGGGTTGTTGCGGACCCAGACGGCCGGGCCGGAGTCGGGGTTGGAGTAGAAGCCGCTCGTCAGGGAGATGGGGTCGGCGGCGGCCGCCGGACCGGCCGCCAGGAGCGGCGTCGGTGCAACGAGCAGGCAGATCAGGGCGGTTCGGAGCGTAACGGTTTTGAGTGAGGCGGTTTTGAGCAGGGCTTTCCAGCGCATGGTGAGTCCCTCTCTCTGGGGGCGGGGCTGCCGTGGCCCCTCGGCTCGGCCCCGTCCGCGCTCGTCCGAGCGCGGACGGAGCCACGGCGGTACGTGCGTTCAGGCAGCGGTGCTCAGCGCGCGGAGTCGGCGGCGAAGGTCGCCACCCAGGCGAGCGCGGAGTTCCAGTTGATGGCGATCTCGTTGGTCGAGTACGAGTAGATGTCGTCGATGTAGCAGGTGGCGGGGGCGCAGCCGACCAGGTTCTGTTGCGCGACCGGGTCCTGGAGGGCGGAGTCGGGGCCGCCGGCCAGTGAACCGGGCGGCGGGCTGGGCAGCCTGGGGTCGATCTGGTGGGCCCAGATGCGGTTGTGCTGGTTGTGGCTGGCCTGGGTGCCGTAGCCGGTGACGAAGGACTGGTTCAGGGCGTTGCGGCCGAGGAGGTAGTCCAGCGACTCCAGGGCGGCACTGCGGTAGGTGTCCCGGTGGGTCAGGTCGTAGGCGGTCGCGATGACCATGGCGTCGTTCGCGGTGACGCTGTTCGAGCCCCAGACGTAGGCGCCGTCGGTGGGCAGGTTGGGGTTCGGGTAGCCCTGCGACCGCTCGTCCCGTACGAACCCGTCCGCGACGGCGAGGACCCGCTTGCGGGCGGCGGCGACCATGCGGTGGGGGAAGCGGCCCGGCAGCCGGACGACGGTGAGATCGGCGAGCGCGCCGGTGTCGCGCCAGGAGAACCCGGCCGAGGTGATCTGCGTATCGATGTGGGACAGGTAGGCACGGTCGCGCGTGGTGGCGTACAGCTCAGTGGCGGCCCATGAGAACTCGTCGGACACGTCCGTGTCGGCGTACGCTCCGCCGCCGACGCTGTCGCTGCTCGGGGCGTACACGTCCGGATGCGCGAGCGCGGCCTTCCAGGCGGTCTCGGCGGCGGTCAGGCACTTGCGCGCGAAGGCCGCGTCGTAGCGGGCCCACACCCGGGCGCACTGGGCGGCCGCGGCGGCCAGGTTGAGGGTGGCGGCCGTGGACGGCGGGTGCAGGTAACGGGGTTGGGAGTCCTGGTCGGGTTGGGTGGGCAGGGCGCTCCAGGCCAGGTCGTGGACCTTGTGGTGGGCCATGCCGGCCAGCGGCTGGCCCGCCGGCACCTGCATGCTGAGCAGGAACTCGGTCTCCCAACGGGACTCGTCGAGTACGTCCGGGTCGCCGTTGTGGTTCTCGGGGATGCTCAGCAGTCCGTCGTGCAGGCCGGCGGTGTCGCCCTCGGCGCGCGAGCGTTCGTAGGAGTCCATCAACTGCCAGGCGGCCAGCGCCCCGTTGACGACGTACTTGCCCTGGTCACCGGCGTCGTACCAACCGCCCCGGACATCCAGGGAGTAGTCGCACGTGCCGGGCAGACACGGCACGTCGGTGTCGCCCTTGTTGGGTACCACGCCGACGTGTCCGGCGGGCCGGGCGTAGGCGTCACCGGCGTACCGGGCTTCGATGGGCGTGCCGCTGCGGACGGCGTAGAAGTAGCCGAGTGCGTCCTTGCGCAGGGTCGTGTAGGGGTTGTCCGCGATGGCGAACGGATAGCTGGTCGCCGTACCGACCGCGAGCGTGTATCCCGTACCGGCCGTATGGACCGAGCTGAAGTCGGCGATGTGCACATGGTCGCCGGAGGCGGCGTCCGTGCCCTGGACGTGGGTGCGTCCGGTCTTCACGACCGCGCCCGAGGCGTCGAGCAGGTGCCAAGGCACGGGCGTCGCCGAGGCGTCGACGATGGACGCCTTCTTGGGACCGTGGACGGCGTAGCCGTACTGGTTCGTACGCACCGGGGAGCCGAAGTCGCGCCCGCCGCCGGGTGGTGTCGCGCCGCCGGTGAGGGAGACGTCGTCGAGGCACAGGGTGAACGGCTGGGTGGCGCCGCCCTGTTGGAAGGACAGCTGGGCGTGCAGGTCGGCGCGGGTGGAGGTGCCGGTGAATTGGAAGGTCTTGGGTGTGGTGGTGACGGCGGCCGTCTTGTTCAGGGCGGTCGTGACCGGAGCGGTGGGCACCTGCAGTACGGCGTGGATCGACACGTCCCGGGTGGCGGAGGCGGTGAAGCGCAGCGTGTAGGGCCGACCGGCCTCCAGGGGGATGTCGTTCTGGCCGATCATGGAGTCCCACACGTTGACGGTCCCCGCGGGGACGTCGGCGCACAGCCGGCCGAGGTCGATGGTGGACGGCGTGTTGGCGCTGCTCCACCAGGGGGTCTTCACGCTGTCGAACGTGCCGTTGAGCACCCGTTCGTAGTCCGCGGCGTGCGCGGGCGTCGCGGCCAGGGCGACGGTCAGGACGGGTGCGAGGACGGCTGCACCCCATCTGGCTCTGTGGGACATACCGGGCCCTTCTCGATCGCAGGGTTCCCGGCTCGGTGCGGCGTCAGTGCCAGATGTTCGGTGGGGGCGCCGAGGCTGTCAAGCCTTCGAACACAGGAGTCTTTTCTGTGTTCGAACACTTCACAGGCCGAACGTGCCGCTCCTAGTCTGCGACTGTAAGCGCTTCCAGTTTTCTCTGGAAGTATCGCGCAAGCACCGGCCGAGCTGCGGCGTCAACCCAGTTCAGAGGTGTGGTACGCACCAAGAGCGACAGCATTCCGATTGTTATCGCTCTCAATTTCCCGCAGATGGAGGTTCAACTCCAGTGAGCACGTTCGATCCCGGCTTCCTGTGGGGCGCCGCCACGTCGAGCTATCAGATCGAGGGCGCGGTCGCGGAGGACGGGCGGGGTCCCTCCATCTGGGACACCTTCGCTGGCACCCCGGGCGCCGTCCGGGACGGTGACACCGGAGCCGTCGCGGCCGACCACTACCACCGCTTCCCCGGGGACATCGCGCTGATGGCCGAACTAGGCCTGCGCGCCTACCGTTTCTCCCTCGCCTGGCCCCGGATCCAGCCCACCGGCTCCGGCCCGGTCAACCAGCGAGGCCTCGACTTCTACCGTCGCCTGACCGACACCCTCCTCGACCACGGCATCGAGCCCTGGCCCACCCTCTACCACTGGGACCTGCCCCAACCGTTGGAGGACGGCGGCGGCTGGCCGGTCCGGGACACCGCCGAGCGGTTCGCCGAGTACGCCGCTCTCACGTACGCGGCGCTGGGCGACCGCATCACCCACTGGACCACTCTCAACGAGCCGTGGTGCTCGGCCTTCCTCGGCTACGCCACCGGCCGCCACGCCCCCGGCCGCCGCGAACCCGCGGCCGCCGTACGTGCCGCCCACCACCTGCTGCTCGGACACGGCCTGGCCGCGGAGGCCCTGCGGGGCGAGGCCCGCGTCGGCCTCACGCTCAACCTCACCCACGTCACCCCGCTTCACGCCGAGCCCGCCGACCTGGACGCCGCCCGCCGCGTCGACGGCATGCAGAACCGTCTCTTCCTCGACCCGCTGCTGCGCGCCACCTACCCCGACGACGTGCTCGACGACCTCCACGAGGTCACCGCCTTCGAGCACATCCACGACGGCGACCTGAAGAGGATCGGGGCTCCGCCGGACTACCTCGGCATCAACTACTACGCACCGTTGCTGGTCGCCGCCGGCTCGACGCCGACCCGATCCGCCTATGTGGGCTCACCGTTGGTCCGGATCGCCGACGGCGGCCGTCCGAGAACCGCGATGGGCTGGGAGATCGACGAGAGGGGACTCCTGGATCTCCTCCTGCGCCTCAAGAACGACTACCCGGCCATCCCCCTGTACATCACGGAGAACGGTGCCGCCTTCGACGACGTGGTCCAGCACGACGGGGTGCATGACACGGACCGGATCGCCTACCTGGACGGCCATCTCCGCTCCTGCGCACAGGCGATCAGCCGTGGCGTGCCGCTGCGGGGCTACTTCGTCTGGTCGCTGCTGGACAACTTCGAGTGGTCCTTCGGCTACGCTCCCCGCTTCGGCATCGTGCACGTCGACTACGCGACCCAGCGCCGCACGCCCAAGGACAGCGCCCGCTGGTACGCCGAGGTCATCCGCCGCGGCAGCCTGTGACACCGTTCGCGCTTACAGTGCTGCTACTCGCCACCCCGTCCGTACGAACAGGAGCAGCCCCACATGACCAGACGGCCGCCGACGCTCGACGAGGTGGCGCTGCGCGCCGGGGTGTCCGTCGGAACCGTCTCGCGCGTGATCAACAACCGCCGGCACGTCAGCACGAAGGCACGGCAGGCAGTGGAGAGCGCCGTGGCGGAGCTGGGCTATGTGCCCAACGTCGCGGCCCGCTCGCTCGCCTCGCAGCGCCGCGGCGCGGTGGTGCTGGCGATCTCCAGCGACGACCCCGCGCTGTTCGCCAACCTCTTCTTCGCGGAGGTGATCACCGGCGTCAACGCGGTCATCGAGGAGACGGACCTGGAACTGCTGCTGGTCCTGGCCGCCTCGGAGCGGGGCCGGGCCCGGCTCGCCCGCATCCTCCAGTCCCGGGGTGCGGACGGCGTCATGCTGCTGGCCCTGCGCGAGAACGATCCGCTGGCCAAGGTGGCCGAGGCAGGCGGCGTCCCCGTCGTACACGGAGGTCGGCCCCTGGACCGGGCCCCGCGCTGGTACGTGGACGCCGACAACCGGGGCGGGGCCCGCCAGGCCGTGGAGTACCTGATCTCGACGGGCCGCCGCGCCATCGCCACCGTCACCGGCCCGCTCGACATGCATGCCGGCGTCTCCCGCTACCTGGGCTTCCGCGAGGCGGTCGCCGTGGCCGGCCTGACGGACCACCGCGTGGCCCACGCCGACTTCAGCGAGGCGGGCGGCGCCGCGGCGACTGCCCGCCTGCTCGACGAACACCCGGACCTGGACGCGGTGTTCGTCGCCTCGGACGCCATGGCGGCCGGCGCCCTGCGCGTCCTGCGCGAGCGCGGCCGCGCCGTCCCCGAGGACGTCGCGGTCGTCGGGTTCAACGACATCCTCACAGCCCAGCACACCCAGCCGGCCCTGACGACGATCCACCAGCCCATCGTGGCCCTCGGCCGCGAGATGACCCGCATGCTGGTACGCGTGCTGAGCGGCGAGGAGCCGACGCCTCTCATCCTGCCGACGGATCTGGTCATCAGGGGATCCGCGTAGCACGGCTGTCCGTACCTGTGGGAGCGCGCGGCAGAGGTCCGCGATCGGTACTGCCGCCGGTAAAGGACTCCTTAGGGCGCAGTGTTCTCGGGATGTACGTGGCGCAACAGGTTATGGACGAGAAGACGGCGGAGGTGCTTTCCAGGCTAGCGCCGGTCCGTGAACTCGCCAACACGTCACAGGACATGACGGTCTCCGAGCTACGAGACCTGCGCTCCATGAGGTTGATGCAGGAACTGTTTCCGGTGGATCCGCGCAAACGTCACCTATTGCGGCGCGCGCTAAGCGAGAACCCACCATCCCCGCTCAAGTCAGGAGAAATCAATCAGCGGGCGCGCACGTGGTCCGCGCCGACCTCCGAGAGCTACCCGGCACCATGGAACCCACGTGTGAGCGAGGTCTTTTCGACCCGGGCCCGGGAGGGAATCGTCCTCTCCGGGCGCAGGCTGCCAGATCTACTCGCCACCGCGGACACCGATGACGCCACCTTCGACGAACTGGTGTCCTATCGGGCGGCGCACTGGCTGGCCGCCTTCGCGATCTTCGAGGCCGACCGAGGCTCTCTCAATAGACGCTGCTGATCAGACGAGCGTCAGCGGCCGGGCACCCTCGGCCCACCCTGCAAGGAGGTCGTCTAATGCAAGAGGACGGTACGTGATCTGATGTCCGTTTTCCTGTTTCGGGAGGGCAAGCTTGCTGGCCTCGGCGTCGTCGGGCGGCTACGGCCGCGCGCGACCCGCCTCCTGCACCCTGCTCGTTCTGACGAACCTCGAAAGTCAACCGCTGACAGGTGATCCACTCCGCGCTCAGTCACCGACAACCAGCGTGAGCACCCCGTACATCGGTCACACCAGCCCTTTGATCTGCGACTTCAAGTTGACGGAGGCTGGCGGCCTTGCGCAAGATGCGCCACCAGCCTTCCTGAAGATGGAGTCAGCAGTCGCAGGAGGACACGTTGTCGGTGACGACGTAACTGCCCCCATCCGGATTGGCCATCTCGATCTTCTGAAGAGACTTCTGGTAGAAGGCACTGTTGCGGGAGGAGGTCGTCATGGTGACCTCGTGTCCGTCCCGCACCCGCAGACCGCCGTGGACCCAAGTCCTCTCCGGCCCGCCTGTTCCGGGACGCGACGATGGCGGTGTGCGGCAGAATGGCGCCCACCGAAGTGCCGTAGCGCAGCTGTGACCGCAAGTGCACGATTCCATGCGGTCCTTGGGCGTGCGAGGAGAGGAAGACGTGAGCGAGAACCAGAGCGCCGACGCCGCAGTGCAGCGACTCGATACTGGGACGGCGCACAACGCTCGCGTCTGGAACTACTGGCAGGGCGGCAAGGACAACTACGAGGTCGACCAGCAGGTAGGCGATCACGTTGCCGGAATGATCCCCGTCATCCGCGACATCGCGCGCGCCGACCGGGAGTTCCTTGGCCGCGCCGTGCGCTGTCTGGCAGAGGAGCACGGCATCCGTCAGTTCCTCGACATCGGCACGGGCCTGCCGGCCCTGGAGAACACCCACGAGATCGCCCAGCGGATCGCCCCCGAGTCGCGGATCGTGTACGTCGACAATGACCCCATCGTGCTCTCGCACGCCCGCGCCCTGCTGACCAGTGCCCCGGAAGGCGCCACCGACTACATCGACGCCGATGTGCACGACCCGGACACCATTCTGCGCATCTCCGGACGGACACTCGACTTCACCAAGCCCACCGCGCTGATGCTGCTCGGCATCCTCAACTTCGTCCTTGACGGTGACGAGGCGCGGGCCATCGCACGTCGGATCGTGGAGGCGCTGTCCCCCGGTAGCTTCCTCGTACTGACCCATCCCACCACGGAGCCCGAACTCGGCGGCGACCTCCAGCTTGAGGCGATGGAGTTCTGGAACGCCAACGCCAAACCGCCGGTCACCGCCCGCAGCAGCGAGGAGGTCGCCCAGTACTTCGACGGGCTCACGTTCCTGGAGCCCGGGCTCGTGTCCTGCTCGCTGTGGCGGCCGGAGCCCGGCGAAGAGCCCACGGTCGTACCCCAGCTGGGAGCCGTGGCACTGAAGCCGTGATCTCTCGCTTCACCTCGCCGCCGCCGCATGATCTCCTGCTTCAGCAGGCCTAGCGTCGACAACAGCAGCAGCCCGTCCACCGGCAACGGCCACAACGACGCGCTCACCCGGTCCACCCCGCCCCGCAGAGCGAACGACCGCTGATGAACATATGACGCATAAGCGGCAACTCCTGCCACAACCAGCGCGCCCAGGGGCCGCACCCACGCCTCGACGTCGAGCGCCCGGCGAGCGATCTACTGCTCGCCAGGCCCTTCCCACCTGGTCACCCGGCCCGCCCCCACCCCGCGCCCAGTGCACAACCAGTGCACATTTCCGCGGGAGATCCCGGGAAATCGAGGGAACTCGCGGAACTGGTGACGGGCCGCCAGAACGTCCGACCAGGTCAGCAGCAGCGCAGGTCAGGCCCAGGATGTCACCGGGACGAAGGAACTGTCCTGGCGGAACAGGTCCGTGCCGTCCGTGAGGGACACGCGGAGTTGGTAGTTGTAGTGGCGCAGGTAGTAACCGGGGTAGTTGTACGACTCGAAGCGCACCGAGCCGCTGGTCGTGCCCGTGCGGGCGAGGAACGTGGCGTCCCGCGCGAACGTCGTCGTCCCGTCGTTGGCATCGAATCGGCCGCGGAAGTCGTAGTGCCGCAGATAGTTGCCCGACGCGTCACGGAACGAGTAGCCATTGGCGTCCGCCAGGCCCGCGACGACCGTGAAGGTGGCCGCCTGCTTGTCGGCGGCGGTGCTGGAGCCGGTCACGACCGGGAGGTTGAGGAGGGCGGACTGCTCCTCCCAGCACCTCGTCGTGTAGTTGACGGACTGGAAGGAGCGGGTCGCGTTCTTCGTCACCGATGCGCCGCCCACCACCGTCTCCTTGATCACCGTGAAGTGGCGGGCCGTGCCGGAGAGCGTGGGCAGGGCGGCGGGCGTGCTCCAGGTCGCGAACGTGTCGTAGCTGTCGCTGGAGTAGTAGGTGCCGTCGCCGTAGCCGTCGAAGAAGATCCGCCAGCCGCCGTTGTCGAGCTGGATCACGGACGGGCCCTCGCGGTAGCTGCCCCAGCCCGCCCAGTCGCCGGTCCTGGAGATCGTGTAGGGCCCCTTGAGGCTGGCGGCCGTGCCGTACTCGATGTACTTCGCCGTCTCGTTCTTCGTGAACGCGTGGTAGGTGGAGCCGACCTTCACGATGTACGTGTCGATGTGGTTCGAGCCGATGCCGGACAGGGCGACGGGCGAGGTCCAGGCCGTGAGGGCCGAGTTGGTGGCCGTCAGGACGTACGGGGTGAAGATCCACTCGTCGTCCGTCGTCGAGCAGGAGACGATGACGTTGACGCTGCCGTCGCTGTCCACGAACCACTCCGGCGCCCAGGCACGGGACAGGTCGGTGATCGGGACCGTGTAGTCGTACAGGAAGGTCCAGTTGACCCGGTCGGCGCTGCGGGCGAAGCCGATGGTGGTGCTGACGTCCTCCCAGGTGTGGGTGGTGTAGGTCAGGTAGTAGTAGCCGTTCGTGTGCTTGAAGATGCTGGCGTCGCGGATGCGGTTGCTCGGCGGGGTGTAGGCCGAGGACTGCAGGAGGCGGAAGTCGGCCGCGTCGTCGGACTGGTAGACGTTCACCGTGCCGTCGTCGCTGTTGAGGAACGGGACGATCGTGTAGCGGGTGGCGTAGCCGCTTGCGGGCGCGGCGGCCTCGGCGGTACCGAGCAGTCCGGGCAGTTCGCCCAGGACCAGGGCCGACGCGGGCAGGGCGGTCAGCGCGCGGAGCAGGGTGCGGCGGGACGGGGTGGGGGGACGTGTGGTCACGGGCGGCTCTCCCTGGGCTTGGCGCGGACGCGGGTACACCCCGACGTCCGTCATCTCGAACACGGTTCGAGAATGCGAGCAGAAAGTAGGAGGAGTAGCAGGTTCACGTCAATGACTTGAACGGGACTGGGGCGTGACTGGGTGCCGGCTGTGCGGAATCCGTACTGCGTGACCCGACTCGACGTTACTCTCCGGTAAGCACCATGATTCCGGAGGTGGGTTCTCATGCCGTACGACCGTTCACCGGGCCTTGCCGAGTCCGTACGCGCCCTGGCGGCCGGTGAGTTGACTTCCCGTCAGCTTGTCGAGGAGTGTCTCGCGCGGATCGAGGCCACCCAGGGTTCCCTCAACGCCTTCCGGATCGTCCGCACATCCGCCGTGCTCGCCGAAGCCGACACCGCCGACCGGGAGTTGGCCGACGGGGTACGCCGTCCGCTGCTCGGGGTGCCGGTCGCGGTGAAGGACGACACGGACGTGGCCGGCGAACCGACCGCCTTCGGCTGCCGGGGCGACTTCCCGCCGGTGGCGAAGGACGGGGAAGCGGTACGACGGCTGCGCGCGGCCGGGGCGTTGATCATCGGCAAGACCAATACCTGTGAGCTGGGACAGTGGCCGTTCACCGAAGGGCCGGCCTTCGGCGCCACCCGTAATCCCTGGCATCCGCGGCACACCCCGGGCGGGTCCTCGGGCGGGTCGGCGGCGGCCGTCGCGGCGGGGCTCGTCCCGGCCGCGCTCGGCTCGGACGGCGCCGGATCCGTGCGCATACCCGCCTCCTGGACTCACCTCGTCGGCATCAAACCCCAGCGTGGCCGTATCTCCACCTGGCCGCGCGGCGAGTCCTTCCAGGGCATCACCGTCAACGGCACCCTGGCCCGCACGGTCGCCGACGCCGCCCTGCTGCTGGACGCGGCGAGCGGCAACCATCCCCAGGACCCGCACCGGCCCAGGGAGTTGACGGTCTCCGACGCGGTCGGCCGCGACCCCGGGCGGCTGCGGATCGCGCTCTCCCTGAAGCCGCCGTTCACCGCGCTGCCCGCCCGTCTCCAGCCGGACGTCCGCGCCCGGATCCTCGAACTCGCCGAGAGACTCGCCGCGTTGGGCCACACCGTCGAGGAGGCCGACCCGCCCTACGGCCAGATCGGACTCACCTTCGTTCCGCGCGCCACGGTCGGGATCGCCGAACGCGTCCGCGAGGTACCGGTGCCCGGCCTGCTCGACCGGCGCACCCTGGAGGCGGCCCGCCTGGGCCGCCTGCTCGGCGGGGCCCCGCTGCGGGCCGCCCGGCGCGCCGAGAGCGCCCTGCGGCACCGGATCGGCGGCTTCTTCGCGTCGTACGACGCGATCCTCGCGCCGACCACCGCCGCTCCCCCGCCCCGCGTCGGCGCCATGCTGGAGCTGGGTCAGTTCGCCACCGACCGGGCGATGATCGCCGCCTGCCCCTACGCCTGGCCGTGGAACGTCCTCGGCTGGCCAGGGGTCAACGTGCCCGCCGGGTTCGTGGGGGACGGGCTGCCGGTGGGCGCGCAGTTGCTCGGCCCGGCCGACAGCGAGCCCCTGCTCGTGTCCGTCGCCGCCCAACTGGAGGCCGAACTGCGCTGGCACGAACGCTGGCCGGCCCCGGCCATGGTCACGGACCCACCGGCCGCATGACGGAACTGCGGCGCACGACCGCGCCCGACGACCCGCGGCTGACGGCCCGCGCCCGCCCACGACCCACGCCCTGCGACTGACGGCCCGCGCACGCCCCACGACCCACGCCCTGCGGTTGACGGCCCGCGCACGCCCCACGACCCACGCCCTGCGGTTGACCGCCCGCGCACGCCCCACGACCCACGCCCTGCGGTTGACCGCCCGCGCCCGACGACCCGCGGTCCACGACCCACACCCGACGGCCCGCGGCTTTCCCGTGGCTTGACCGGGCCGTACCCTCTGACCATGGACGATGCGTCGATGGTCGGGCTCATGGGGCGGGTCACCGGAACGATCGGGCCCGGGCTCGTCGGCGAGGTGATCGTCCGGGTGCGCGGGGGCGCCGAGCACTTCCTCGCCTACTCCGCCGACGGCGGCACCCGGATCGAGCCGGGCACGGTGGTGATGGTGGTCGAGTACCTTCCGCCGAGGACGGTCTACGTCACGCCCGCATACGACAGTTGAGCAAGCGTAGCCCCAGGTGAGGGGTGTATGCGTCAAGATTGCAACAAGGATCCGTCAGCGTCTTCACCCCGCGCTTGCACGGGCGCACACTCCCTTCGTTCGGTGCCGAAAGGGCACCATGCAAAGGGGGCGTATGCCGATGGTTGTCGGCGTCGTTGCGGGGGTGGCGGTTCTCGCCGTTCTCGTGTTGATCGGTGTGTTCAAGATGATGTGGCGGGTCGCCGAGCCGAACGAGGCGCTCATCATCTCCGGTTCGAAGCATCGGACCGAGGGCCTTGAGGAAGGCATGGGGTTCCGCATCGTCACGGGGCGCGGCACGCTGGTGCTGCCGGGCGTGCAGGCGGTGCGCAAGCTCTCCCTGGACCTGAACGAGACCGAGTTGTCGGTGGACTGCGTGACCCAGCAGGGCATTCCGCTGCGGGTACGGGGCGTGGTCATCTTCAAGGTGGGCGACGACTTCGTGTCGATCGCCAACGCGGGCCGCAGGTTCCTGGACCAGCAGAAGATGATGTCCGAGCGGGTGCACAACGTGTTCGCCGGTCATCTGCGGTCCATCGTGGGCGGGTTGACGGTCGAGGACATGATCCGCGACCGCGAGAAGCTCACCGGACAGACCCGGGCCGCCTGCGGCACGGAGATGGAGAAGCTGGGGCTCATCGTCGACTCCCTGCAGATCCATGAGATCGAGGATCCGACCGGGTACATCAAGAACCTGGCGATGCCGCACGCGGCCGCCGTCCAGCGGGACGCGCGGATCGCGCAGGCAGAGGCGAATCGTCTCGCCACCGAGGCGGAGCAGGCGTCGTTCGCCCGGATGGCGGAGGCCACCCGGGACAGCGAGATCCTCCAGGCCGGCTACCAGGCCGAGCGCGACAAGGCGGCGGCCCAGTCCCGCCAGGCCGGTCCGCTCGCCGACGCGGCCGCCCGGCAGGAGGTCGTCGTCCAGGAGACGCGGGTCGCCGAGCTGGAGGCGCACCGGCGCGAGCAGCAGCTCCAGGCGGACGTCCGCAAGCCGGCCGACGCCAAGGCCTACGAGAAGCGCACGCTGGCCGAGGCCGAGCGTGACGCGCGTATCTCGGGGGCCCAGGCCAAGGCGAAGGAGACGGAGCTGGCGGCGGCGGCCGAGGCGACCCGGGTCAAGGCGGCCGCGGGCGCCGAGGCCGAGGCCACCAAGGCCCGGGGTACGGCGAGCGCCGCCGCGACCCGCGCCACGGGTGAGGCCGAGGCGGCCGCCGCACAGGCCAAGGGTCTGGCGGAGGCCGAAGCGGCCAAGGCCAAGGGCCTCGCGGAGGCGGAGGCCATCAAGGCCCGTGCCGCCGCCCTGGCCGAGAACCAGGAGGCGGTCGTCGCCCAGCAACTCGCCGAGAACTGGCCGGAGATCGTCAAGGCAGGCGCTTCGGCCTTCGGCAACGTCGACAACATGGTGCTGCTCAACGGTGCCGACGGGATGGGCGAGATGTTCGCCAAGGCGCTCACGATGGGCGGTACGGGACTGGGACTGGCCCGCCAGCTGCTGGCGTCGATGAACCAGAACGGGCAGACCTCGACCGGGACTTCGCCGATTCTCAACGGGGTCACGGCCCCGAAGACGCAGAAGGTGCCGGTGGAGCAGGACGGCGAGTAGCCGAGAACGGAAGACCGGCGAGTAGCCGACAGCGGTGGACAGGAGGTGCCCCCGGCCGGACCGGGGGCACCTCCGTGTTCACTCCTGTTCGTTGAGCCGCCGCAACAGCTCCAGCAGGGTGGTCCGCTCCGCGGCCGTCAGATTCGCGAAGCATCCGGCCAGTACCTCGCCCGCCACCCCGTGCCCGGCCGCCAGCATCCGCTCGCCGTCCGGGGTCAGATGGTGCTGGAGGCGCCGCCCGTGGCCCGGCCGCCGTTCCACCAGGCCCTGCGCGGCCAGGCGGCCCACCAGCGTGCCGAAGGCCTGCTCGCTCTGGAAGGTGGCGGCGGCCAGCTCGCGCGCCGAGGCGCCCGGCGACCGGTCGATGGCGCGCAGCGCGTCCCACTGCGCGAGGGTGGTGCCGACGGCCGACAGCGCGCTGTCCAGCGCCCGGTGCTGCCGGTACTGGGTCTGTTTCACCGCTCTTCCGAGAACTTGCAGCTCATCGTGCATGGGCCAAGTCTAACCGATGACTAAGCTTGTTTATATAAAGATGTTTAGTTAGAGTCCTCGGCATGACGACGAACCGCACCGCCCAGGTGTATCCCGACCTGCCCATCTCCCTGACCGAGGCCGGTTCCGGCCGCCCGGTGCTCGTCCTGCACGGAGGCGGCGGCCCCGCGACCGTCGCCGGTCTCGCCGGCCGCCTCGCCGAGTCCGGCCGCGTCCTCACCCCGGTCCACCCCGGCTGGGACGGAACCCCCCGCCCCGGCTGGTTCACGAGCGTCGACGACCTCGCCGTCGCCTATCTGCACCTGCTCCAGGACAGCGAGTTGAGCAACGTCCTGGTGGTCGGCTCCTCGCTGGGCGGCCAGCTCGCCGCCGAGATGGCGATACGCGACACGGCCGGGCTGATCACCGGCCTGGTCCTGATCAACGCGGTCGGCGCGGGCATCGAGGGCGAGCAGGTCACCGACTTCTTCGCGCTGGATCCGCGCGCCCAGGCCGAGCACTCCTGGCACGACCCGGACCGCTTCTACGTCGACCCGGCCACCCTCCCCGCCGCCGAACTCGCCCGCCGCCAGGCCAACATGGCGACCATGCGGCTGCTCACCGACGGCGGCCGGATGACCAGTGCGAAGCTGCTGCCCCGGCTGGGCCGGGTGCCGCAGCCGGTGCTGGTGATCTGGGGCGAGAGCGACCGTGTCGTCACCCCCGCCTACGGAGCCGCCTACGCGAAGGCCTTCCCCCAGGGCCGGTTCGAGCCGATCCCGGGTGCCGGCCACCTTCCGCACATCGAACGCGCCGACGTCACCGCCGAGTTGGTCGAGGCGGAGCTGCGCCGCACCGGTACCCCGTCTGTTCTCGCAGGCTGAGGCCCCCTTAGGGTGCCCTCGTGACTGCGCTTACCGACGACGAGAACATCCCCGGCCGTTACGGCCCCACCGCGACCACCGAGGCCGACCCGCACGAGGTCGGCAGGGTGCGCACCGAATACTCCCCCGCCCACGACGGCGACCCCGATCCCGGCGAGATCGTCTGGACCTGGGTGCCCTTCGAGGAGAACGACGGGCGGGGCAAGGACCGGCCGGTACTGGTCGTCGCCCGGGAGGCGGCCGGCACGCTGCTCGCCGTACAGCTGTCGAGCAAGCGGCACGACAACGACCGTGAGTGGGTGGCGATCGGCAGCGGCCCCTGGGACCGGTCGGGGCGCGACTCCTGGGTGGACGTGGACCGCGTGCTGCGGCTCCACGAGGACGGCATGCGCCGGGAGGCGTGCGCGCTGGACCGGGGCCGCTTCAACCTCGTCCGCAACCGGCTGCACGAGCGCTACGGCTGGAAGTGAGCCGCTAGGCGCTAGGCGTCGAGGGCGGCTTCCCGGAACACCTCGGTGAAGGCCGCCAGGACCACCGATCCCGGCGTACGGTCCAGGACCCCGAACACCACGTGCTCGAAGGTCCGGGCGAACCGTCCACCGGGGCCCAGCAGCCCCCGGAAGGCCCCCGCGACCTGCCGGGGGTCGTTCTGGAAGACCCCGCAGCCCCAGGCGCCGAGGACCAGCCGCCGGTAGCCGTGCGCGGCGGCCACCTCCAGGACCCGCTCGGCCCGGGCGCCGAGGGCGCCCGGCAGCTCACCGGTGCGTTCCGGCGTCGTACGGCGGATCACGCCCGCGTTGGGCGCGGCGGACGTCAGGAAACCGGCGCGGTAGGGCTCCGTGAGGAGGCGGCCGCGGTCGTCACGGAAGACCGGGACGGCCGGGGAGTGGATCACCCGGTCCGAGTAGAACGGGTCGCGGTGGGCGCGGTGGTGGTCGTAGAAGGCTCTGGCGTGCAACTGGCAGGCGTAGAGCGCGGAAGCACGGCACAGGGCCTCCTCCTGCGCCTGGGCGCCGTTCAGATAGCCGCCGCCCGGGTTTCGGGCCGAGGCGAAGTTCAGGACCGCGACCGGGGCGTCGGCCAGCCGGCGGGCGGCCTCCAGGCTGCTCTCGCCGGTGACCTCGACGACCGTCCGCACCGGGGTGGTCGCCGGAACCGGCACCGGTTCCGGGCCGTGGATCCGCGTCCCGGCCTGTGCGGCCGCGATGTCGGCGGCCAGGAGGACCTCCCGGCCGTCGGGGGTCCGGTAGGCCCCCGCCGCCACGATCTGTTCGGTCTCCTGGGCGATCCCGCGCAGGCGCGCGCTCATGGCGCCACCCCCGTGGGCGCCACGACCGCGGCCCGCGCGGTCTCCCCCGTCGTGCTCATGTACGCATCCTGGGTGATGCTGGTGATGCGGTGCAACGGAGTTTCCCGCGCCCGAAACGGTTCCGGAACGTGCAAGGAAGCAGAGGTTACCGATCTGGAACGTCCCGATAGGTGCCCTTGTGCGAATCGGCGTGAAGGTCTTGGGTGGGACGGACGTGCCGTCCCGGACCCATCCACGGCCGGGCCGGCGGCATGGTGGAATCTCAGGAGGATCCCGACATGTCCGACTCGATATCCGACGGCGGCGACTGTACCGACGGGTCGGTGAAGACCGACTTCTCGGACGACCGTACCGCTGTCACCGAGGCCGAGGTGGAGGCCCTGGTCAAGGGCATCTGCTTCAAGACCGGCCCACCCCGCACGCTCGGGGTCGAAGTGGAATGGCTGGTCCACGAGCTGCGGCAGCCGCAGCTCACCGTCACACCCGAACGACTCGAAGCGGCCTACGCCGCACTGCGCACGGTGCCCCTGGGGTCGGCGCTCACCGTCGAACCCGGCGGTCAGCTGGAGCTGAGCTCGCCGCCCGCCGCCTCCCTGATGGAGTGCATCGGCACCGTCTCCGCCGATCTGGACGCCGTACGGGCGGTCCTGGCCGAGCTGGGTCTCGGTCTCGTCGGCGCCGGCCACGATCCCTGGCATCCGCCCCGCCGCTTCCTGCGCGAGCCGCGCTACGACGCGATGGAGGCCTGCCTGGACCGGACCGGCCCGGCCGGCCGGCACATGATGTGCGCCTCGGCCTCCGTACAGGTCTGCCTGGACGCCGGTCAGGAGGAGCCCGGCCCGCTGGGGCACACGCGCCGCTGGTGGCTGGCCCATCAGCTGGGCCCGGTCCTGGTGGCCGCCTTCGCGAACTCCCCCCTGGTGGGAGGCCGGCCCACCGGCTGGGTCTCCACCCGGCAGCTGCTGTGGATGGAGATCGGCGCGGGCCGCGCGGGAGCGCCCCCGCTGGCCGGCGACCCGCGCACGTCCTGGGCCCGGCACGTGCTGGACGCCCCGGTGATGTGCGTACGGCGGGACGGCGGCCCCTGGGAGGTGCCCGACGGGCTCACCTTCCGGGAGTGGACCCGGTCGGGGTCGCCCACCGGCGCGGATCTCGCGTACCACCTCACCACGCTGTTCCCGCCGGTCAGGCCGCGCGGCCATCTGGAACTGCGGATGATCGACGCGCAGCCCGGCGACGACGGCTGGATCGTGCCGCTGGCGGTGACGGCGGCGCTGTTCGACGACCCGGAGGCCGCCGAGACGGCGTACCGGACGGTGAAACAGCTGGCCGAGCGGGCGGAGCCGCGACCCGCCCCGCACAATCCGCTGTGGATCGACGCGGCCCGGACCGGGCTCGGCGACCCGGAGCTGCACGAGGCCGCCGTCGCCTGTTTCGCGGCGGCGCTGGAGGCCCTGCCCCGGCTGGGCGCGACCCCCGAGGTCGTGGCCGCCGTGGCGGCGTACAACCACCGGTACGTCCGCCAGGGCCGCTGCCCGGCCGACGACCTACTGGACCCCCTGCGCGGCACATCGGGCCGCGCCCACGGGAAGGACATCCCCGCATGACCGCCCCCGAGACCGACATCGACATCGAGACCCTGCGGGACCGGGCCCTGAAGTCCCTGATCACGGCCCGGGACCGCACCACGCTCCTGACCAGCTGCGTGGAGGAGCCGGACCTCACCGCCCAGCACTCCCCGCTGATGTCCCCGCTGGTCTGGGACCTGGCGCACATCGGCAACCAGGAGGAACTCTGGCTGCTGCGCAACGTCGGCGGCCGGGAGGCGATGCGCCCCGAGATCGACAGCCTCTACGACGCCTTCGAGCACCCGCGTTCCGAGCGGCCCACGCTGCCGCTGCTGCCGCCCGCCGAGGCCCGGCGCTACGCGGCGGAGGTGCGCGGCCGGGCCCTGGACCTGCTGGAGGGCTCGGCGTTCAGCGGCGGCACCAGGCTGACCGAGGCGGGGTTCGCCTTCGGGATGATCGCCCAGCACGAACAGCAGCACGACGAGACGATGCTGATCACGCATCAGCTCCGCAAGGGCCCGCAGGCCCTGACCGCCCCGGACCCGGACCCGGCGCCGCCGTTCACCGGCCCGGCCGAAGTCCTGGTCCCCGGCGGCCCGTTCACCATGGGCACCTCCACCGAGCCGTGGGCGCTGGACAACGAACGCCCCGCGCACCGGCGGGAGGTGGCGCCCTACTGGATCGACACCACCCCGGTGACCAACGGCCGGTACCTGGCGTTCATCGAGGACGGCGGCTACCAGAACGAGCGCTGGTGGACACCCGAGGGCTGGGCGCACATCCGGCAGCACTCGATCGTCGCCCCGCACTTCTGGCACCGTGAGGGCGACCAGTGGCTGCGGCGCCGGTTCGGGGTCACGGAGGTCGTGCCGCCCGAGGAGCCGGTGCTGCACGTGAGCTGGTACGAGGCGGACGCCTACGCCCGCTGGGCCGGCCGCCGGCTGCCCACCGAGGCCGAGTGGGAGAAGGCCGCACGGCACCACCCCGGCGAGAACCGGTCCCGGCGCTACCCGTGGGGCGACGCCGAACCGGCACCGGCGCACGCCAACCTCGGCCAGCGGCATCTGCGCCCCGCCCCGGCGGGCAGCTATCCGGAGGGCGAGTCGCCGCTGGGCGTACGGCAGTTGATCGGCGACGTCTGGGAGTGGACGTCCAGCGACTTCCTCCCCTACCCCGGCTTCAGCGCCTTCCCGTACAAGGAGTACTCGGAGGTGTTCTTCGGCCCCGAGTACAAGGTGCTGCGCGGCGGCTCGTTCGCCGTGGACTCGGTGGCCTGCCGGGGGACGTTCCGCAACTGGGACTACCCGATCCGGCGGCAGATCTTCTCCGGCTTCCGCACCGCCCGTACCGCGGAGACGGTCTGATGTGCCGTCACCTGGCGTATCTGGGCCCCGAGGAGCCGCTCGGCCGGCTCCTCGTGGAGCCCGGGCACTCCCTGTACCGGCAGTCGTGGGCGCCCCGGCGGCAGCGGTACGGGACGGTCAACGCCGACGGTTTCGGGGTGGGTTGGTACGCCCCGCAGGATCCGCAGCCGGCCCGCTACCGTCGGGCCGGGCCGATCTGGGCCGACCAGTCCTTCGCCGACCTGGCCCGGGTGGTGCGCGCCGGCGCGCTGCTGGCCGCCGTACGGGACGCGACCCTGGCGGGCGCGGACGCGGAGGCCGCGGCGGCGCCGTTCGCCGCGGGCCGCTGGCTGTTCAGCCACAACGGGGCGATCCCCGGCTGGCCGCAGGCCGTGGCGTCCCTCCTGCCGCTGCTGCCTCCGGCCGACCTGCTGTCGATGGAGGCGCGCACCGACTCGGCGTTCGTCTGGGCACTGGCCCTGCACCGGCTGCGGTCCGGGACACCGCCGGGCCCCGCCCTGGCCGAAACGGTTCTCCAGATCGCCGAGGCGGCCCCGGCCGCCCGGCTGAACCTTCTGCTCACCGACGGCGAGACCATCGCCGCCACCGCCTGGGGCGACAGCCTCTGCTACCTCTCGGAACCCGGCCACCGCACCGTCGTCGCCTCCGAGCCGTACGACGACGACCCGCGCTGGCGGGAGGTCCCCGACCGCACGCTGCTCATCGCGAGCCGCCGGGGCGTCACCCTCGCCCCGGTCGAGAACCCGGTCGAGGCCCCGGCATCCGTATCCCCGAAGGAGCCCTGTACGTGAGTCCCCTCCGTGTCACCCGCACCCTTCCCGAGGACGCGACGGACGCCGCGCTGCGCGCCGATGTCCTGAACGGTCTCACCACCACCCCCAAGACACTGCCGCCCAAGTGGTTCTACGACGCCCGGGGCAGCGAACTCTTCGAGCAGATCACCGAGCTGCCCGAGTACTACCCGACCCGGGCCGAGCGGGAGATCCTGCTCGATCGGTCCGGCGAGATCGCCGCCGCGAGCGGTGCCCGCACCCTGGTGGAGCTGGGCTCCGGCTCCTCCGAGAAGACCCGCCTGCTGATCGACGCGCTCACCTCTCTCGAGGTGTACGTGCCGGTCGACGTCAGCGAGAGCGCGCTGACCCAGGCCGGCCAGGCGCTCATCGAGGAGCGGCCGGCGCTGTCCGTGCACGCCCTGATCGCCGACTTCACCGGCCGGATGAGCCTGCCCGAGACCCCGGGGCCGCGGCTGCTGGCGTTCCTCGGCGGCACGATCGGCAATCTGCTGCCCGCCGAGCGGGCCGAGTTCCTGGCCTCGGTGCGCAGGCTCCTCGCGCCCGGTGACGCGCTGCTCCTCGGCACCGACCTGGTCAAGGACGAGGACGTTCTGGTCCGGGCGTACGACGACGCGGCCGGGGTGACGGCCGAGTTCAACAAGAACGTCCTGGCCGTCGTCGACCGGGAGCTGGGCGCCGACTTCGACCCGGACACCTTCGACCATGTCGCCCTGTGGGACGCGGACGAGGAGTGGATCGAGATGCGGCTGCGCTCCCGGGTCGCGCAGACCGTGAAGGTGCCCGCGCTCGACCTGGCGGTGGACTTCGCGGCGGGCGAGGAACTGCGCACCGAGGTGTCGGCGAAGTTCCGGCGGGACGGAGTGACCGCGGAACTGGCCGCCGCCGGGCTTGAGTTGACCAACTGGTGGACCGACGCGCAGGGTCGCTTCGCGCTCTCCCTCAGCGTCGCACGCTGACTCACCCGAAGTCCGGCGCGAGCAGTTCGGTGATCCGCCGGGAGGCGCGGCGAGCCTCGGTCACGGGGTCCGCCCCGCTGAGCACTTTGGTCATGTAGCCCTTGATCGGGTTGTCGGCCTCGACCGCCGGCCAGTCCGGGGTGTGGGGGGTCGCCCGTCCCTGCGCGGCTCCCGCCGCCATGGCGGCGACCCCCTCCGACCCGGCGACCGCGCCCGCCAGCGTGGTCTTGTTGGGCACGTAGTTCATCGTGCGGGCCAGTTCGGTGTCCCACTTGGCTCCCGCGAGGGCGCCGACGACGGCGGTCGCGTCGTAGGGCCGGTCGGTGTTCTGCGGTACGACGAGGTCGGAGCCGCCGGTGAAGACGGCCCCGGGGTGGTCGGCGGTGCGGCCCGGTACCGGGAAGTAGCCGATCTCGTCCTTGAGTTCGGGGTTCTCCTGCACGATGGACTGGGCGAGGCCGGGCACCGCGACGAGCTGCGCGACCTGACCGCCCGCGAACACCTGGGCCTGGGGCGGGTGTTCCTCGTCGGCGTCGACGGGTCCTTTGCCGAGGGCCTGGAGCCGCCGGTAGAAGTCCATCCCGCGCAGCGCGGCCGGGCTGTCCAGGGCACCCTTCCAGCCGGCGTCCGTCTCCTCGGCGAGATCGCCGCCCTCGTCCCAGACGAACCCGGAAAGTGTGTACCAGTCCTGTCCGGCAAGGTAAATCCCCTGGTTCCCGCCCGAGTTGAGCTTCTCGGTGTCGGCCAGCCACTCGTCGCGGGTCTTCGGCGGGGAGGTGATGCCGGCCTTCTCGAAAAGGTCCTTGCGGTAGATGACGACGCGGTTGGCGGCGTACCAGGGGATGCCGTACTGCCGCGATTCGTCCCGGCCGGGTTCTGCGAGGCCGGGCAGCCAGTGCTCCTTGCCCCAGTCCCGCATCGACTCCAGGGTGAGGTCGGTGAGCCGGCCGCCCTCGACGTACTGCGGTACCTGGGTGTTGCCGACCTCGATGACGTCGGGAGCGTCCGCGGAGTCGGACGTGAGCGCCGCCTGCACCTTGTCCACGACCCCGGTCCACTGCTGGATACGGATGTCGAGGCGGATGTCCTTGTGGGTGCGCTCGAAGTCCGCGGTGAACCGGCGCAGGAACTCCGGCGACGCGCTGTTCTGCATCAGCCACACCGTGACGGTGTGCCGCCCGCCCGATCCGCCCGGCAGGACGCCACAGGCGCTGAGCAGCGCGGCGGACACACAGACGAGGGCGAGCGGGCGACGACGTCTCACGAGGGGTTCCTGTTCTGTCTGGCGGACAGGGGAGAAGGCCCGACGTGGGGGAACGAGCACGGGTGCTCGTACGGGTGTAGCGGATTTTGGTATGGACCAATGCGCAGGGTCAAGGGCGCAGGCCCAATGGCCGACTCAGGCGGTGACCCTGGCGACGAACGCCGCGAGGTTCGCGACGGTCCGCTGGATCTTCTCCTCCAGGGTGAGCGACTCGGGCAGGCGCGCGCCGACGCCCGCGTCCTTCCTGCCCCGTACGTACAGCGGGCAGGCGAGGTCGCTGCAAATGTAGACGCCCACGGAGTTTCCCTGCTGCCCGGCCTTGCCGGCTTTCGCGGCGACCATCAGCGAGACGCCTCCGGTGTGGGTGGTCAGGCACACCGAGCACATGCTGCGCCGCGTCTGCCAGGACGTGGTGCCCGAGGAGCGCAGGGCGAGTGCCACCGGGCGGCCCTCCAGCTCGACGGCGAGGTAGGCCCTGTCGGGCGCCTGGGGGTCCCGCCAGCCGAGGAAGTCCAGGTCGTCCCACGGCCGGTCGGCCAGGTCGTGGGGGACGGACAGGCGCTTGGCCTCGCCCTTGGTGCAGTTCACGAAGGCAGCGCGGATCTCCCGCTCGTTCAGGGGTCTCATGTGCCGTAGGCTAATTTGCCTAAACCTTTTAGGCAAACGCGTTATTGTTGTCGCCAGACAGAAGGAAGGCTATGGCTAGAGCAGGGCTGACCCCGGAGCGACTGACCGTGGCGGGGGCGGAGCTGGCCGACGAGGTCGGCTTCGACCAGGTGACCGTCTCGGCACTCGCCCGGCGGTTCGACGTCAAGGTCGCGAGTCTGTACTCGCATCTGAAGAACTCCCAGGAACTCAGGACCAGGATCGCCCTGTTCGCGCTCGAGGAACTCGCCGACCGGGTCGCCGACGCCCTGGCCGGGCGGGCCGGCAGGGACGCCTTGGCCGCCTTCGCGGACGCCTACCGCGACTACGCCCGGGAGCACCCCGGCCGGTACGCCGCCGCCCGGCTGCGGCTCGATCCCGAGACCGCGGCCGCCAGTGCCGGGGTGCGGCACGCCCAGATGACACGGGCGATCCTGCGCGGCTACGAGCTGACGGAGCCGGACCAGACGCACGCGGTCCGGATGCTGGGCAGCGTCTTCCACGGCTACGTCAGCCTGGAGCTCGCCGGGGGTTTCGAGCACAGCGCCCCCGACGCGCGGGAGTCGTGGGCCTGGATCGTGGACTCTCTCGACGCTCTCCTGCGGAACCGCGCCACATCCTGACCGGCGGCGGTGCGATGCGCCGCGCGCCTCCCCGCTGAACCATCCGGACCTATTGATCAACAGGCTGAGGCGATGAGCACCGAACACGACTGGATCACCACACCTGTCACCGTGGACATCCTGCGCGGCTTCCTCGACGTGGAAGCGACCGCGCACGGTCTGCTGCCGCATCGGCTGCCCGCCCGGGCACGCCGGCAGATCCCCGACAACCAACTGGCCCTGGCCGAGGCCCAGCCCTCCGGCGTGCGGCTGGCCTTCCGCACCCGGGCCACCACCGTCGAACTGGACACGCGGCCCACCAAACGGGTGTACCGCGGGTTCCCGGCCCCGGCGGACGGCGTGTACGACCTGCTGGTCGACGGCCGCCTCACGGCCCAGGCCACGGTGGCCGGCGGCAACGTGCACACGATCACCGACATGTTCACCCAGTCCGCCGAGCTGACAGAGGGCCCGGCCGCCACCGCCCGG
Source organism: Streptomyces sp. NPDC048417 (assembly GCF_040651615.1). Taxonomy (NCBI): domain Bacteria; kingdom Bacillati; phylum Actinomycetota; class Actinomycetes; order Kitasatosporales; family Streptomycetaceae; genus Streptomyces; species Streptomyces sp. NPDC048417. The sequence goes on from NZ_JBEZKI010000002.1 coordinate 85,833, forward strand.
TTCACCGGTCTCCCCGCCGGTGACAAGGACGTCGAGATCTGGCTCCCGCACACAGAGATCACGGAGCTGATCGCCCTGCGCACCGACGCCCCCGTCGAGCGGGCGCCGGAGAGCGGGCGAAGGGTGTGGCTGCACCACGGCAGTTCCATCAGCCACGGCTCGAACGCCACGCATCCGACCGCCATCTGGCCGGCCCTGGCAGCCGCCCAGGGCGAAGTGGAGCTGGTCAACCTGGGGTTCGGCGGCAGCGCGCTGCTCGACCCGTTCACCGCTCGTGCGATGCGGGACACCCCCGCGGACCTGATCAGCCTCAAGATCGGCATCAATGTCGTCAACTCCGACGCCATGCGCCTGCGTGCCTTCGTCCCCGCGGTGCACGGCTTCCTCGACACCCTGCGCGAGGGGCATCCGACCACGCCTCTGCTGGTCGTGTCCGCCCTGCTGTGCCCGGTCCAGGAGGACACTCCCGGACCGCTCGCGCCCGACTTCGACGGCCGAACCCTGCGGTTCAAGGCGACCGGCGATCCGGCCGAACGCGCCGCCGGGCGCCTGACGCTCAACGTCATCCGTGCCGAACTCGCCCGGATCGTCGAACAGCGGGCGGCCGACGACCCGAACCTGCACTACCTCGACGGCCGTGACCTGTACGGCGAGCAGGACTACGCGGAGTTCCCGCTGCCCGACGAGGTCCACCCCGACCAGGCCGGCCACCGGCGCATCGCCGAGAGCTTCGGGCGGCTCGCGTTCGGCTCCGGCGGCCCCTTCACCGTCGAGACCGGCTGATCGGCCGATCGGCTGACCGGCCGATCGGCGACCGGCGACCGGCGACCGGCGACCGGCGACCGGGGTCACGATCACCGACGCCTCGCGCTCCGCTCCCGGATGCGGCACCTTGGAGGGACGACGAGAGGAGCATCCCGATGCCGAACCACACCTACCGGGTCACCGAGATCGTCGGCACCTCGCACGAGGGCATCGACCAGGCCATCCGCAACGGTGTCGCACGCGCCAACCAGACCCTGCGCAACCTGGACTGGTTCGAGGTGACGCAGGTCAGGGGCCAGATCGAGAACGGGCAGATCGAGCACTACCAGGTGGGCCTGAAGGTGGGCTTCCGCATCGACGACGAGGGCTGACGACCGCCGGACCCGTGCCGGGCGGGCTCAGGTCCGACCCTCCCCCTCCTGGGCCTGCTCCAGCGCGGCCGAACGGTCGGCCCAGCGGGCCCGCACCACGGTGAACCCGGCCCGTTCGGCGTCCTCGCACACCAGCTCGTCGTCGTCGACCAGGACGCGGACCTCACGCCGTTCGGCGAGGCGGCGCAGGATCTCCAGCTTGGTGTGCCGGGCGGGCCTGCGATCGGCGTTGCGCCGCATGTGCACACGCCCCTCGGGCAGCCCATGGGCGGCGAGCCAGTCCAGGGTGTCGCGCCGACAGCGGTCGGGCCGCCCGGTGAGATAGACGATCTCGCACTCCTTCGCGGTCGCCACGGCCAGCGCGATCCCCTCGGCGAGCGGCGGATCGTGCGGCGCGGCCGCGAAGAACGCGTCCCAGTCCCGGGGCTTGCGCTCCAGGAACCGCTGCCGGTGCCCGGTGTCGGCGAGGGTGTTGTCGATGTCGAACACGGCGATCGGACGCTTGCTGCTGTCGGTCACGCGGTAACCCTAGTCGGGCACCGGCATCGGCCCTGGGCACCGGACCGGCCAATTGCTTATGGGATCCATTTTCATATAGCGTCCTCGGTGTCGTCCGGACGGCACCACCACAGCAGCACCGAGGAGGATCCCCATGGCCGTACCCAAGCGGAAGATGTCGCGCAGCAACACCCGACACCGCCGTGCCCAGTGGAAGGCGAGCACCCCGGCGCTCGTCCCGGTGACCGTCGGCGGTGTCCGCCACCTGGTTCCGCAGCACCTGGTCAGGGCCTACGAGCGCGGTCTGCTGCGCCCCGGGGACTGACCGGCGGCGGGAATCCTGGGGCCGCTTTGGTGTTGAACCCTCTGTGAACGCGCTGATCGCCGGGACCCGGTTCTCCGTCCTCGACCGCTCGCGCACCCGGGAGGGACACACCCCCGGTGCGGCGCTGCGGGACACCGTGGCGCTGGCGCGCGAGGTGGAGGCGCTCGGCTATCACCGGTTCTGGGTGTCGGAGCATCACGGGGTGCCCGGGGTCGCCGGTTCGGCGCCGACCGTGCTGGCGGCAGCCGTCGCTGCCGCGACCCGCACCGTCCGGGTCGGCACCGGTGGTGTCATGCTGCCGAACCACCGGCCCCTGGTCGTGGCCGAGCAGTTCGGGGTGCTGGAGTCGCTGTTCCCCGGGCGGATCGACATGGGGCTCGGCCGGTCGGTGGGTTTCACCGACGGGGTCCGCAAGGCGCTGGGCCGCGACAAGGACGACGCCGAGGACTTCGCGGCGCAACTCGGCGAGCTGCTCGGCTGGTTCGAGGGCACCTCGCCGACCGGGGTGCGGGCCCGCCCGGCTCAGGGGCTGCGGGTGCCGCCGTTCGTGCTGGCGATGGGCGAGGGCGCCGACATCGCGGCCCGCGCCGGACTGCCGATGGTCATCGGCGATCTGCGCAACCGGGAGAAGATGCGACGCGGCATCGACCACTACCGCGACCGCTTCCGCCCCTCCCCCTGGGCGGCCGAGCCCTATGTCGTGATCTCCGGAACCGTCGCCGTCGCCGGTACCCCCGAGGCGGCCCGTCGGCTGCTCGTCCCCGAGGCTTGGTCGATGGCGTACTCCCGCACCCACGGCACCTTCCCGCCGCTGCCCCCGGCCGAAGCGGTCGAGAGCAGGGCGATGACCGTGAAGGAGCGCGGCTTCTACGAGTCCGGGCTCACCGGACACCTCGCCGGTACCGAGGAGCAGGTCGCCGACGAGCTGGCGTCGGTCCTGAAGGAGACGGCCGCCGACGAGGTCCTGGTCACCACGAGCAGCTACGACCGCCCGGCCCTGCTGGACTCCTACCGGCGGCTGGCCGCGTTGGTGCGGGCCTGATCAGCCGACCTCGGCCGGCTTGTCGGACCTGATCACGATCTGGCCGCCGGCCGCGTCCACCACCGCCCGGTCGCCCGCCGTGAGCTGGCCGGAGAGCAGCAGGTCGGCGAGGCGGTCGTCGACCTCGCGCTGGATGGTGCGGCGCAGCGGGCGGGCACCGAAGTCGGGTTCGTGACCGAGGTTGGCAAGCAGCCCCGCGGCCGGGTCGGTGACTTCGAGGCCGACCTCCTGGGCGTGCAGGCGGCGCCGGGTGTGCTCCAGCAACAGGTCCACGATCTGGCGCAGTTGGGTGCGGTCCAGGCCGCGGAAGACGATGATCTCGTCGATGCGGTTGAGGAACTCCGGCCGGAAGTGCTGCTGAAGGGCCGGCATCACGGCCTCACGGACCTTGGTGTAGTCCTCGGTGCCGGCGGCCAGGATGCGGTCGGCGCCGATGTTCGACGTCATGATGACGACGGTGTTCTTGAAGTCGACGGTGCGGCCCTGGGAGTCGGTGAGCCGGCCGTCGTCCAGCAGCTGGAGCAGGGTGTTGAAGACGTCCGGGTGCGCCTTCTCCACCTCGTCGAGGAGCAGCACGGCGTACGGCTGCCTGCGCACCGCCTCGGTGAGCTGGCCGGCCTCCTCGTGGCCGACGTATCCGGGCGGGGCGCCGACCAGCCGGGAGACCGTGTGGCGCTCCTGGAACTCGCTCATGTCGAGGCGGATCATGCGGGCCTCGTCGCCGAAGAGGGCGGCGGCCAGGGCGCGGGCCAGCTCGGTCTTGCCGACGCCGGTCGGGCCGAGGAAGAGGAAGCTGCCGACGGGGCGGTTGGGGTCGCTCATGCCGGCCCGGGCACGGCGGACCGCGCGGGCGACGGCGGTGATCGCCTCGTCCTGGCCGACGACCCGCTCGTGCAGGTGCTCCTCCAGCTTCATCAGCCGCTCCCGCTCCTCCTCGGTGAGCTGGGCGACCGGGATGCCGGTGGTACGGGAGACGACCTCGGCGATGTCCTCGGCGGTGACCTTGGGCGCGTGCTCCTCGGCCGTGCCCGCCTGTTCCAGCTCGGCCTCGGTCTCCCTGATCCGGTCGCGGAGTTCCCTGGCGCGCTCGTACTCCTCGTCGGCGACGGCCTGGTCCTTCTCCCGGTTCAGGGCGGCGATCCGGTCCTCGATGTCCCGGGTGTCGGTGGGTGGGGTCTTCGAGCGCAGCCGGACCCGGGCGGCGGCCTGGTCCATCAGGTCGATCGCCTTGTCGGGCAGGAAGCGGGAGGTGATGTACCGGTCGGAGAGCTCGGCCGCCGCGACGACCGCCTCGTCGGTGATACGGACCTGGTGGTGGGCCTCGTAACGGTCGCGCAGGCCGCGCAGGATCTCGATGGTGTCGTCGACCGTGGGCTCACCGACCAGGATGGGCGCGAACCGGCGTTCCAGGGCCGCGTCCTTCTCGATGTGCTTGCGGTACTCGTCGATCGTGGTCGCGCCGATCAGGTGCAACTCGCCGCGCGCGAGGGCGGGTTTGAGGATGTTGCCCGCGTCCAGGGACCCGTCGCCGCCCCCGCCGGCGCCGACGACGGTGTGCAACTCGTCCAGGAACAGCACCAGCCCGTCGCTGTGCTCGCGGACCTCGTCGAGGAGTTTCTTCAGCCGCTCCTCGAACTCGCCCCGGTACTTGGTGCCGGCCACCATCCCGGCCAGGTCCAGGGAGACCAGCCGCTTGCCCTCCAGGGTCTTGGGCACGTCCCCGGTGACGATCCGCTGCGCGATGCCCTCGACGATGGCGGTCTTGCCGACGCCGGGGTCACCGATCAGGACGGGGTTGTTCTTGCTGCGCCGGGAGAGCACCTCGATGGTCTGCTCGACCTCGTCGTCCCGCCCGATCACCGGGTCCAGTCGCCCGGCCCGGGCATCCTCGGTGAGATCACGGCCGTACTCGTCGACGGTCGGCGTGGTGCTGGGCTTCTTCCGCTCCGCCGCGCTCTCGACCGGCATCCGGGTCGGCTCCCAGCCGCTCTCGCCGAGCGTCCGTCCGGCCGTCGACTCCGGGTTCGCGGCGAGCGCGCGCAGCAGGTGTTCGGGGCCGATGTAGGAGGCACCCTCGGCGCGGGAGATCTGGTAGGCGTCGAGCAGGGCGCGCTTGGCGGCCGGGGTGAGGGTGGCGGGCTCCGTCTTCTCGCCGCCGCCGTGGCCTGCGGTGAGTCGCTCGCGAAGCTGGTCGGGGTCCGCGCCGGCCTCGGTGAGCAGCCGCCGGGTGGAGTCGTGCGTGGTGGCCGCGGCCAGCAGGTGCCTGGCGTCCAGCTCCTCGCTGCCCTCGCCGGCGGCGAGGCCGCGGGCCTCGGCCACCAGCTCGCGCGCCCGCTCGGACAGCAGGCTGCCGATGTCGACGCGCTGCGGGCGGCGGGCCGGTGCGCCCGGTCCGGATCCGCCGAAGAAGCGGGACATCAGCTCGTCGAAGTCTTCGAAGGGACTGCGTCCGAATCCGAAACCGGGAGTGCTCATGGGGCCCGGGCCTTTCTGCGGTCAGCTCTGCGCTCAGCGGGATTCCGCGGCTTCCAACCTCGCACAGGCACGCCGGGCCCGCATGGGGACGCCCGCCGAGATGCGAACCGGGCCGAAGCCGGTGACGCTGGTGGGGAAACCTCAACCAGCGAGGAGGGCTGCCATGTCCATGCTGGACAAGCTCAAGGGGATGCTCAAGGGCCACGAGGACCAGGCCAAACAGGGCGTCGAAAAGGGCGGCGACATGATCGACCAGCGGACCGGGAACAAGTACCAGTCCCAGGTCGACATGGGCCAGAAGAAGGCCGACGACTACCTCGACCAGGAGCGGAACCGGAACAACCCTCCGCATCCCTGACGGACCGCACGGGCTAGACTCGCGGGGTTTGTCCCTGCCCGGCGAGTCGTCCGTACGGAGCCTCCCCCGATGCACAGCCCCCACGATCCGTACGTCCGCGTCCGTGCCGCCCGTGAGCACAACCTCAAGGGCGTCGACGTGGACATCCCCCGGGACGTGCTGGCCGTCTTCACCGGTGTGTCCGGCTCGGGGAAGTCGTCCCTGGCGTTCGGCACGATCTACGCCGAGGCCCAGCGGCGCTACTTCGAGTCGGTCGCACCGTACGCGCGCCGACTGATCCACCAGGTCGGGGCGCCGAAGGTCGGTGAGATCAGCGGGCTGCCGCCGGCGGTCTCGCTCCAGCAGCGCCGCTCGGCCCCGACCTCCCGCTCCTCGGTCGGCACGATCACCAACCTCTCCAACTCCCTGCGCATGCTCTTCTCGCGTGCCGGGGACTATCCACCGGGCGCGGAGCGGCTCGACTCCGACGCGTTCTCCCCGAACACGGCGGCAGGCGCCTGCCCGGAGTGCCACGGCCTGGGCCGGGTCCACCGTGCGACGGAGGAGTCGCTGGTCCCCGACCCGTCGCTGTCGATCCGGGACGGCGCGATCGCCGCCTGGCCGGGTGCCTGGCAGGGCAAGAACCTGCGGGACATCCTCGACGCGCTCGGCCACGACGTGGACCGGCCCTGGCGCGAACTGCCGGCCGAGGAACGGGAGTGGATCCTCTTCACGGACGAGCAGCCGGTGGTCACCGTGCACCCGGTCCGGGACGCCGACCGCATCCAACGGCCCTACCAGGGCACGTACATGAGCGCCCGCCGGTACGTCATGAAGACCTTCTCGGACTCCAGGAGCCCGGCGCTGCGGGCGAAGGCGGAAACCTTCCTGACCAGCGCGCCCTGTCCGGTGTGCGGCGGCAGGAGGCTGCGGCCGGAGGCTCTCGCCGTGACCTTCGCGGGCCGTACGATCGCGCGACTGGCCGGGCTCCCCCTGACCGAACTGACCGGACTGCTCGGCGGCGGCTCCCCGTCGGAGACCGCGCGGGTGCTCACCGAAGATCTCACCGCCCGCATCGCGCCGGTCGTCGAACTCGGCCTCGGCTATCTGAGCCTGGACCGGGCGACCCCCACACTCTCGGCGGGCGAGCTCCAACGCCTGCGCCTCGCGACGCAGTTGCGCTCCGGGCTGTTCGGTGTCGTGTACGTCCTGGACGAGCCGTCGGCCGGGCTGCACCCGGCGGACACCGAGGCGCTGCTCACGGTGCTGGCGCGGCTGAAGGCTGCCGGGAACTCGGTGTTCGTGGTGGAGCACCACCTGGACGTGGTGCGCGGCGCCGACTGGCTGGTGGAGGTGGGGCCGGGCGCCGGTGAGCACGGCGGCCGGGTGCTGCACAGCGGGCCGGTGGCGGAGCTGGCCGGGGTCGCCGAGTCCGCCACCGCCCGCTACCTGTTCGCGGCGGAGCCCGCCCCGGCACGTCGACTCCGCTGTGCCGACGGGTGGTTGAAGGTCGGCCCGGTCACCCGGCACAACCTGCGCGCGGTCACCGCCGAGTTCCCGCTCGGTGTCCTCACCGCCGTCACCGGAGTCTCCGGCTCGGGCAAGTCGACGCTGATCGGCGAGATCACCGAGGAACTCGACGGGGTCGGCCGGCTGGTCTCCGTCGACCAGAAGCCGATCGGCCGCACCCCGCGCTCCAACCTGGCCACCTACACCGGCCTGTTCGACGTCGTACGGAAGGTGTTCGCGGCCACCGACCGGGCGCGGGAGCGTGGTTACGGCGCGGGACGGTTCTCCTTCAACGTGGCCGGAGGGCGCTGCGAGACCTGTCAGGGCGAGGGTTTCGTCAGCGTGGAGCTGCTGTTCCTGCCCAGCACCTACGCGCCCTGCCCGGACTGCGGCGGGGCCCGCTACAACCCCGAGACGCTCGAAGTGCCGTACCGGGGCCGGAACATCGCCCAGGTGCTGGACCTGACCGTGGAGAGCGCGGCGGAGTTCCTCGCGGACATCCCGGCCGTGGCGCGCAGCCTGCGCACCCTGCTCGACGTGGGGCTCGGCTATCTGCGACTGGGCCAGCCGGCCACCGAGTTGTCCGGTGGCGAGGCCCAACGGATCAAGCTGGCCAGCGAGTTGCAGCGCGGCCGACGCGGTCACACCCTCTACCTCCTGGACGAGCCGACGACGGGACTGCATCCGGCCGACGTCGAGGTGCTGATGCGCCAGTTGCACGGGCTGGTGGACGCCGGGCACACGGTCGTGGTGGTCGAACACGACATGGCGGTCGTGTCCGGCGCGGACTGGGTGATCGACCTGGGGCCGGGCGGCGGGGACCGGGGCGGCCGGATCGTCGCGGCGGGCCCGCCGGCGGACGTCGCGCGGACCGCGGGCAGCGTCACGGGGCCCTATCTGTCCCGGTGCCTCCCCTGATGATCTTCAGGAATGCTTCAGGTTGCCCCTGGAGTTTGGGCGTATGCATGGACACCACCCCCGCACCCCCGAAGCCGAGCGCACCCGCCGCTGGTTCATGAACAAGGCGTTGCTCGTCGGCGGTGCCGCCGCGCTGGCGACCATGACCGGCTGCTCCACCGGCTCGTCCGACACGTCGAGTTCGGCCTCCGGCGCGCCCAGCGGCGGTATGCCCTCCGGCGGCCCCGGCGGTGCCGGCGGCATGGGCCCCGGCCAGTCCGAGGTCAAGTACAAGGACTTCGTGGGCCTCACCACGGACGGCAAGGTCGTCGACGACCTGTACTCCATCCACTCCACCGACGTCTCCACGGACAAGGTCGTCAAGGCCGCGCAGGCGTTCCTCGACGGGCTCAGCCAGAAGGAGCGCAAGTCCTCCACCTTCGACGTGGCCGACGACGAGTGGCTGGCCTGGAGCAACGTCGACGGCTATGAGCGCAAGGGCGTCCGGATGGGTGACATCGCGGACGCGAAGCGGGAGTTGGGCTACGCGCTGCTCGGCGCGGCGCTGTCCGCGAAGGGGCTCACCCAGACCCGCAACATCATGAAGCTGAACGCGTTCCTGGGCGACTACAACGGCGGCAACCGGGAGACGCTCACCGAGGGGGCCTACTTCTTCACCTTCATGGGCACCCCGTCGACGAGCAAGCCGTGGGGTTTCCAGTACGAGGGCCACCATGTGGCGATCAACTACTTCGTCCTCGGCGACCAGGTCGTCATGACGCCGACCTTCATGGGTTCCGAGCCGACCTCGGCCACCTACCAGGGCGAGAAGATCACCCTGTTCAAACCGGAGACCAAGGCCGGTCTGGCCCTGCTGCGCTCCCTCACCTCGGCCCAGCGCGGCAAGGTGATCGACGCGGAGGTCAGCAAGTCCGGCACCGACATGAAGGCGGGCGCGGGCGCCGACAACCTCAAGCTCGCCTACCAGGGCCTGCCCGGCTCCGAGCTCACCTCGGCCCAGCGGGACAAGCTCCTCGACCTGGTCGGCGTCTACGTCGGCTACATGGACGACGGCCACGCCGGGGTGAAGATGACGGAGGTGGAGAAGCACCTGGACCAGACGTACTTCTACTGGCTGGGCGAGACCAAGGACACCTCGGCCTTCTACTACCGGGTGCACAGCCCGGTCGTCCTCATCGAGTACGACGCCCAGTCGCCGCTGGCCTACGGCACCACGACCGGCGGAGGCGGCCAGCCCTCGAGGCAGCCCACGGGTCAGATGACCGGGCAGCCCACCGGTGGCATGCCCACCGGCCAGCCGGGCGGCGGCGGTGGCATGGGCGGCCCGGGCGGCACGCCGACCCAGCAGCACATCCACACCGTCATCCGCACGCCCAACGGCGGCGACTACGGCGTCGACCTGCTCAAGCTCCACTTGGAGACCGACCACTGAGAGCCCTTGCCCGGGCTCACCAGAGCCGCGTGCGTCCAGGCCGGCCCGTGGGTCACCGGCTGGGCGGCGCGGGCGAGGGTGCGACGGTCCGGGTGGCGGCCGGCCGGTATCAGCGGCCGTATGTCCACCTCGGCCACCAGGCCGCGGGTCGACACCACTCGCCACAGGGAGGCCAGCAGCGTGTCCTCGCCGACATAGGCGGGCACGGTGCTGGCCTCGCCGGCTTCCAGCCGGTAGTGCAGCCGCACCGGCTGCACGGGCGCGCCGGCGTCCAGGGCGGCCTGGAACACGGCCCGGCGGAACCGGCCCTGGGCCCGGCCGCACCAGGTGCTGCCCTCCGGGAAGGCGACCACCGCGGCGCCCTCCCGCAGCGCGCCCGAGATCCGGCCGACCGTGTCCGGCAGCGCGCGCAGCCGGTCCCGGTCGATGAACAGCGCCCCGGCGCCGGCCACCAGCGCGCCGGCCACCGGCCACTCGCGGATCTCCCTCTTGGCGAGCATCCGCGCGGGCCGTACGGCGGCCAGCAGCGGGATGTCCATCCAGGAGATGTGGTTGGCGACAAGGAGCACCCCGCCGCTGTTCGGCGCATGGCCGGTGGTCCGGACCCGGACGCCGGCGGCCCGGACGACCAGCCGGGAGAACCGGCGTACCCACTCGGTGGGGATCCGCCCACCAAGCGGCAGCAGCATGATCGCAACCAGCATCAGGGCCACGACCGCGGCGAACCGCAGCACGGCGCGGGGAACGACCATGAGGGACCCCGCGGACTCCACGCACGCGCCGGGGGTGCAGGGCGCGCTGGGCAGCCAGACGCTCATCAGGCCGGGACGAGCGAGAGGAAGTGCCGCAGATAGCGCGCGTTGACCCGGCGCATCGACAGCAGGACGTACATGTCGGCGACCCCGAAGTCGGGGTCGTGCGCGGGCTCGCCGCACACCCACGCGCCAAGGCGCAGGTAGCCGCGGAGCAACGCGGGCAGTTCGGTACGGCCCTCCGGGGCCGGCCCCTCAGGCACCCAGGGGCGCAGCGGTCGTACCCGCAGTTCCTCCGGGGCGAGGTGCTTGGCCTGCACCCGCTCCCAGGTGGCGGCCGCGAGAGCGCCGCCGTCAGCGAGCGGGACGGAGCAGCAGCCGGCCAGCCACTCGTGGCCGCGGTCCACCATGTACCGGGCTATGCCGGCCCAGATGAGGCCGATGACGGCGCCGTCGCGGTGGGCGGGGTGCACGCAGGAGCGGCCGACCTCGACCAGTCCGGGGCGGATGTCGGCGAGCGGGCTCAGGTCGAACTCGCCCTCGGAGTACAGGCGGCCGGCGACCGCGGCGCGCTCGGGCGGCAGCAGCCGGTAGGTGCCGACGACTTCGCCGGTGAGGGCTTCCCGGATCAGGAGGTGGTCGCAGAACGCGTCGAAGGCGTCCACGTCCAGACCGGGTTCCGGCCCGTCGAGCCGGGCGCCCATCTCTCCGGCGAACACCTGGTAGCGCAGTCGCTGCGCGGCCCGGACGTCGTCCTCGTCACGGGCGAGCTGCACCAGATAGCCGGAGTCCCCGGGCGGGGCGGCGAGAGCAGGGGGTGAGGCGGGCATGGCGGTCATGGAGGTCTCCTGCGCCGAGCGGTAGCTGAGGAAATCTGCACCTGCTTTCTTCCTTGGCAGGCTGGACTCGGCGTGACGTGCGCGGGACCCGTGGATGTGCGGCTGCTGAATGCCGGGATTCGGTGGCTGACTCACCCCCGCGCGTGTGCCTGTGGACGCGCTGCAGCAACGCTACCGTGACCCGGCCGGGACGTTGCGCGCCCTTGGCGCGACGGTTGGCGAACGACGAAACGGGGCCGGGGAGCACCAGCCCCGGCCCCGCCCGTCCGCACTTGTCGGCGAACGTTCATCTACGCGCCTCCTACGGCGCTACCGCTTTCCCGCCTTCCGGGTGGCCCGCAGCCACTCCTTGTTCATGCTCGTGATGGACACCAGCGGGATCCCCTTCGGGCAGGCCGTCGCGCACTCCCCTGTCAGCGTGCACCCGCCGAAGCCCTCGTCGTCCATCTGGGCCACCATGTCCAGCACCCGCGTCTCCCGCTCGGGCGCCCCCTGCGGCAGTACGTTCAGATGGTTGATCTTGGCGGAGGTGAACAGCATCGCCGCCCCGTTGGGGCAGGCCGCCACACACGCCCCGCACCCGATGCACTCCGCGTGCTCGAACGCGAAGTCGGCGTCGGCCTTCGGCACCGCCGTGGCGTGCGCCTCCGGCGCGGCCCCGGTCGGCGCGGTGATGTAGCCGCCGGCCTGGATGATCCGGTCGAACGCGGACCGGTCGACCACCAGGTCCTTGATCACCGGGAAGGCGGACGCCCGCCACGGCTCGATGTCGATCGTGTCGCCGTCCTCGAAGGACCGCATGTGCAGCTGGCAGGTGGTGGTCCGCTCCGGACCGTGCGCGTCCCCGTTGATCACCAGAGAGCACGCGCCGCAGATCCCCTCACGGCAGTCGTGGTCGAAGGCGACCGGATCCTCGCCGCGCAGGATGAGTTCCTCGTTGAGGGTGTCGAGCATCTCCAGGAAGGACATGTCCGACGAGATGCCGTCCACCTCGTACGTGGACATCGCTCCGTCGGCGTCGGCGTTCTGCTGCCGCCAGACGCGCAGGGTGAGCTTCATGCGTAGCTCCGCTGGGTGGGGTGGACGTACTCGAAGACCAGGTCTTCCTTGTGCAGCACCGGGGCGTCCCCGGTACCGGTGAACTCCCAGGCGGCCGCGTAGGAGAACTCGTCGTCCCTGCGGGCGGCTTCGCCGTCCGGCGTCTGGGACTCCTCGCGGAAGTGACCGCCGCAGGACTCGGCGCGGTGCAGCGCGTCGAGGCACATCAGCTCGGCCAGCTCCAGGTAGTCGACGATGCGGTTGGCCTTCTCCAGGGACTGGTTGAACTCCTCGCCGGTCCCGGGCACCTTGACGCGCCGCCAGAACTCCTCGCGGATCTGCGGGATGCGCTCAAGTGCCTTGCGCAGCCCCGAGTCCGTCCGGGCCATACCGCAGAACTCCCACATCACTTCGCCGAGTTCACGGTGGAAGGAGTCGGGGGTGCGGTCGCCGTCGACGGAGAGCAGCAGGTTCAGCCGGTCCTCGGTCTCCGCCAGCACCTCCTGTACGACGGGGTGTTCGGGCGTCACCGGGTCCTGGTGGGGGTTGCGGGCGAGGTAGTCGTTGATGGTGGCCGGCAGTACGAAGTAGCCGTCGGCCAGGCCCTGCATCAGCGCACTCGCGCCGAGCCGGTTCGCCCCGTGGTCGGAGAAGTTGGCCTCGCCGACCGCGAACAGCCCGGGGACGGTGGTCTGGAGGTCGTAGTCGACCCACAGTCCGCCCATCGTGTAGTGCACGGCGGGGTAGATCCGCATCGGCACCTGGTACGGATCCTCGTCGGTGATCCGCTGGTACATGTCGAAGAGGTTGCCGTACTTGGCCTCGACGGCATTCCGCCCCAGCCGCGCGATGGCGTCGGCGAAGTCCAGATAGACGCCCTGTCCGCCGGGCCCGACGCCCCGCCCCTCGTCGCAGACGTTCTTCGCGGCCCGGGAGGCGATGTCACGCGGGACGAGATTGCCGAAGGACGGGTAGATGCGCTCCAGGTAGTAGTCGCGCTCGTCCTCGGGGATCTGGTTGGCGGGCCGGGTGTCGCCCTTGGCCCTGGGCACCCAGATCCGGCCGTCGTTGCGCAGCGACTCGCTCATCAGGGTGAGCTTGGACTGGTGGTCGCCGGTGCGCGGGATGCAGGTGGGGTGGATCTGGGTGAAGCACGGGTTGGCGAAGTAGGCGCCGCGCCGGTGCGCCCGCCAGACGGCGGTGGCGTTGGAGTTCATGGCGTTCGTCGACAGGTAGAAGACGTTGCCGTAGCCACCGCTCGCCAGGACGACGGCGTCCGCGAAGTAGGTGTCGATCTTCCCGGTGATCAGGTCCCGGGCCACGATCCCGCGCGCCCGCCCGTCGACCACGATCACGTCGAGCATCTCGGTACGCGGATGCATCTCCACGTTCCCGGCGGCGATCTGCCGGCTCAGCGCCTGGTAGGCGCCAAGGAGCAGCTGCTGGCCCGTCTGGCCGCGGGCGTAGAAGGTGCGGGAGACCTGGACACCGCCGAAGGACCGGGTGTCGAGCAGACCGCCGTACTCGCGGGCGAACGGCACGCCCTGGGCCACGCACTGGTCGATGATCTCGACGGAGATCTGCGCGAGCCGGTGGACGTTGGACTCCCGGGCCCGGAAGTCGCCGCCCTTGACGGTGTCGTAGAACAGCCGGTGGACGGAGTCGCCGTCGTTGCGGTAGTTCTTCGCCGCGTTGATCCCGCCCTGCGCGGCGATGGAGTGGGCGCGGCGCGGGGAGTCCTGGTAGCAGAACTGGACGACGTGGTAGCCCTGTTCGGCGAGCGTGGCCCCGGCGGAGCCGCCGGCGAGACCGGTGCCGACGACGATCACGGTGTGCTTGCGCCGGTTGGCGGGATTGACCAGCTTGGCCTCGAAGCGGCGGGTGTCCCAGCGCTCGTTGACGGGGCCGGAGGGGGCCTTGCCGTCGGCGACGGCTTCGCCGGTCGTGTAGTTCACGTAGTCGGTCATGTTCAGCTCACCACTCCGGTCATGACACCCACGGGTACGGCGATGAAGCCGGCCGTGAGCAGCAGCGCGAGGACGTTGGCCGTGGCCTTGAGGACGCGGTCGCGGGTGCGGCTGCCGACGCCGAGGGTCTGGGCGGCGCTCCAGAAGCCGTGCCGGACGTGCAGGCCGAGCGCGAGCATCGCGACGATGTAGATGACGTTGCCGTACCAGGTGGAGAAGGTGTCCACGACGTTCTGGTACGGGTGGCCCTCCTGGAAGCCGCCGGAGTGCACGGTGCCGGTGGTCAGGTCGAGGATGTGCCAGACGATGAACAGGGCGAGGATGATCCCGCCCCAGCGCATGGTGCGGGTGGCGTAGCCGGCCCGGGGCCTGCTGTGCACGTACTTGGTGGGGCGCGCCCTGATGTCACGGCGGCTGAGCTGGTAGGCGGACGTGGCATGCGCGACCACGGCGACGACCAGGACGATCCGGATGAGCCAGAGCGTCCACTCGTAGTGCATGAAGGGTTCGCCGATGGTGCGCAGCCAGTGGGCGTAGTGGTTGAACTCGCCCGCCCCGAAGTAGATCTTCAGGTTGCCGATCATGTGCACGACCAGGTAGAGCAGCATGATCAGGCCGCTGACGGCCATCACGGTCTTCTTGCCGACGGAGCTGTCCCACATCGTGCGTGCCATGGACGGCCGTCGGTCCGTCCGCGTTGCCAGAGCCATGTTCAGGACGGTAGAGCCCGGACACCCGATCGGTCCAAGACATGGTCCGGCTCGATTCCATAGCCAGAAGCTATCGTGTCACCATGCAGTTCCAGCAGCTTCAGTACTTTGTCGCCGTCGCCGAGACCCGGCACTTCACCCGGGCCGCCGAGCTGGTCCATGTCGCCCAGCCGTCGCTGTCCCAGCAGATCAGGGCGCTGGAGCGGGAGCTGGGGGCGGATCTCTTCCTGCGGGCGAGGGGCAACATCACCCTCACCGACGCGGGCGAGGCCCTGCTGCCGCTGGCCCGGCGGATCCTCGCGGACGCGGACACCGCCCGGCACGAGGTGCAGGAGCTGGTACAGCTGCGGAGCGGGCGGGTGCGGCTGGGGGCGACGCCGAGCCTGTGCACCGGGTTGCTGCCGGACGTGCTGCGGGCCTTCCACGACCGGTATCCCGGGATCCAGCTGCTGATCGAGGAGGGCGGCTCCCATGACCTGGTTCGGGAGCTGGCGCGCGGGGCGCTGGATCTGGCGCTGATCGTACTGCCGCTGCCGCCGGCGTCGCCCGCGCTGACCACGGTGGAGCTGTTGCGGGAGGACCTGGTGGTGGTGTCCTCGCCCGAGGCGACGGTGCCCGGGCGGGGGCGGGGCGGGGTGAAGATCTCCGACCTGGAGGGGGAACGGCTGGTGATGTTCCGGCACGGGTACGACCTGCGGGAGCTGACCGTCGCGGCGTGTCGCTCCGCCGGCTTCGAGCCGGGTTTCGCTGTTGAGGGGGGTGAGATGGACGCGGTGCTGGGGTTTGTGCGGGCGGGGCTCGGGGTGGCCGTGGTGCCTCGGATGGTTGCCGCTCGTTCGGGGCGGGGGTTGCGGGTGACGCCCTTGGCACGGCCGGGGTTGCATCGGACGATCGCGTTGGCGCACCGGAGTGATGTGGCTCCGCCTCGGGCGGCGCGGGAGCTTCAGAGGATGCTGTTGGAGAGGTGACGGAGCGTGGTCGGGTGCGGGTGCTTCGTGGCTGGTCGCGCCCACGCGGCGGAGCCGCATGTTGATACAGCCCCGCGCCCCTTACGGGGCGCTGTGGGCGGCGTGCCTTTCCAGGCGCCGTTCATTCCTTGGTGGCCCCCGCGAGCATCCCCGACACCAGTGTGCGCTGGGAGAAGAGGAAGAGGACCAGGACCGGCAGGATCGCGATGATGATCGCCAACGCCAGTTCGGGGATGGTGATGTTCAGGCCCGCCCCGGCCACCGGGTTGAACGACGGGGTGGAGGTGAGGAGTTGGTTGAGGCCTACCTGGACCGGGAACTCGTTGCTGTTCGGGAGGACCAGGTAGGGGAGGAAGAAGTTGTTCCAGTTGCCTACGAAGCTGAAGAACGCGACCAGGCCGATCACCGGCTTCGCGAGCGGTAGCGCTATGCGGGAGAAGAGCTGCCATTCGGTGCAGCCGTCGATCCGCGCCGCCGACAGCAGGTCCCTGGGCAGGCTGCTGCCGAAGTAGATGTACACGAGGTACACGCCGAACGGGTAGAAGGAGAAGGGCAGGATCACCGACCAGACGGTGCCGATGAGGTGGAAGCGGTTGAGCTCCAGGAAGACCGGCAGCACCAAGGTGGCCTGCGGCATGATCATGGTGACCAGGGTGATCACGAGGAGCGTCTTGCGACCCCTGAACTTCGTCAGGGCCAGCGCGTAGCCGGCCGGGACGCTGACGGCGAGAGTCAGGACGAGTGAACCGCCCGAGTAGATCGCCGAGTTCTTCAGCCAGGTGAGCATCGCGCCGTCCTGGAAGGAGAAGAGATGGTGCCAGGCCGCACCGATCTGCCCGAACGATCCGAAGGACAGAGGATTGTTCCGGACCATCTCCCCCGCCGTCTTGGACGGGGCGAGCAGCAGCCAGACCACCGGCAGGACGAAGAACACCAGCAGGAAGGCCAGCAGCAGGGCCACGACCAGGAAGGAAAGGGCTCGGGACGGCCGGACGACGCGTCGGGGCGCCGCTGCCGGGGGCAGAGTTGATTGCGTCATGACTCATCCAACTTGAACAGGTTCGAGCGGGCGACCAGCAGGCCCGCGGCCAGGAGTCCCACGGCCAGCAGGACGACGGAGATGGCGGCGGCGCCGTTGAAGTCGCCCTGCTGGAAGGCGTACACGTAGGCGAGCTGGTTGGGCGACCAGGTGGGGCTGACCCGGCCGAGGCTGGCCGTCTGGAGCAGCTGGGGTTCGACGAACAGCTGGGTGCCGGTGGCGAACGCCATGATGGTCATGTAGACGATCCACTGCCGGATCATCGGGATCTGGATGTGCCAGGCGGTCCGCCAGGGTCCCGCGCCGTCCATCCGGGCGGCTTCGAGGACCTCGTCGGGGATGTTGTTGAGCGCCCCGTACATCACCACCATCCAGCCGCCCGCGCCGGTCCAGAAGGCGATGAGCATGAGGATCCACGGCAGGTTGGCGGGGGCGAGGACGGCCGCGAAGGTCTGCATGCCCATGCTCTTCAGCAGCCAGGACACCGGGCTGACGTCGGGATCCAGCATGAACAGCCAGACCAGGACGCTGGCCACCCCGGCGAGGGCGCCGGGAATGTAGTAGAGGAAGCGGAAGAGGGCCGAGGTACCGGGGCGGACCCGGCCGCGCAGGATCACGGCGACCAGGACAACCAGGACCACGAGCGCGGCCAGCCACAGCAGCAGGTAGATCAGCATGTGGGTGAAAGCCGGCCCGAAGCGGTAGTCCTGGACCACCTTCACGAACTGGTTCAGGCCGGTGAACTGGCCCCGGTCGTTGGTGAACGCCAGGTAGAAGGAGTACGCGGTCGGCACGATACCGAAGGCGAGCAGCAGCAGCGCGTAGCCGGCGACGAAGAAGTAGCCCGCGCGGCCGCTGCGCCGCGGCGGGGTGCCGCGACGCAGCGGGGAGACGGCGACGCGCTCGGTCTCCAGCAGGGTCACTGGTTCTCCACCTTGTATCCGTGTGCCTTCGCCTCGTCGCCGATCTCCTTCTGCCAGGCCGGGAGCGTGTCGGTCAGGCTCTTTCCGGCGGTCAGCGCGGGCAGGACGACACTGGACCAGGCGGTGGCGTCCGAGAACCTGGTGTTCGACCAGCCGGTCCACACCTCGTCGGCGGCCTGCTCGAACGCCTCGCTGACATCGTCGGCGAAGTAGTCGCTGTTGGCGGGGTTCTTCAGCCACGCCTCGGCCGCCTTGGTGTAGGCGGGGTAGGTGGGCGCCGACGCCTGGTTCTCGTCGGAGGTGGTCAGCCAGGTGACCAGGTCCGTGGATGCCTTGAGGTTGGCGCTGTGCGAGGACACCAGCCAGACCCCGCCGCCGACGTTGCCGGTGGCCGCCTCGGTCTCACCCGCCCAGGTGAGCGGGGGCGCCGCGGCGATCTGCTTGGCCGGGGTGTTGAAGGCCGCCTTGAAGAGGTACTGGCCGTACCAGGACGGGCCGTACGCCATCAGGACCTTGCTGCCGCTCTCCTTGGCGAAGCCCTGGCTGAAGAAGCCCTTGGTGGTGACGGCCTTGGCGTCGATCAGGCCGTCCAGGAGCTCGGCCGTGCGGGTGCAGTTCTGGTCCTGGAGGTCGGTACGCAGGGTGTCCGGCTTCACCAGGTCGAACGCCGGGCACTGGCCGGACCAGAAGTACGACTCGTGGGAGTTGGTGTCGCCGACCGAGCCGACGAGGTAGCCGGGGTGCTCCTTGGCCACCTTCTTGCCGAGGGCCTCGTACTCCTCCCACGTGGTGGGGACCTGGTAACCCCACTTGTCCATGAGGGACTTGTTGTACCAGAGGACGACCTGCGCGATGTCGTTGCGCAGGCAGTAGGTGTGGCCGTTGAACTGGCAGGGGGTCAGGGAGCCCTTGGCGAAACCCTTCAGCGTGCTCTGCGGGACGAGCTTGTCGTCCAGCGGGGCGGCGAACGGCTGCGCGCCCGGCTTGGTCGGCTCGGAGGCCCAGGTGACGTCGGTGGGCGAGCCGAACACCACGTCCGGCCAGCCGCTGCCGGTCCGGTCGAAGAGCTGCACCTTGGACTGGAGGTAGGTCGAGCCGTCGGCGCCGCCGTCGTACGTGACGATGTCCATCTTCACGTCCGGGTGGGCCTTCTGGTACTTCTGCACCGACGGCAGGCGGGTGGAGTCCGTCCACACCGTGATCTGCGAGCCGTCCTGCTGCGTGGCCGGCTTGAACGTCGACCGGTCGGAAGGGGAGGACTGGGCGGTGGTGTCGGCGCTGGCGCAGCCGGCCAGCAGCGCCGCGGTGGACAGGGCGAGCGCGGCGGCCGCGGTGCGCAGAGCGGTGCGGTGGCGGCCCGGTCTCGGGGCCCCAGTTCTCATGGACGTGGAAGACCTCATCGTCTTGCCTTTCTGTTCTTGCCGGTCAGCGCGGCTGTTCCACGAACGGCAGGAGTTCGCTGCCGTAGCCGAGGTCGAGGGGAAGGGCGATGCCGGGTCCCGTGGGGGCGTGGACCAGGCCCCGGTCGTCCACGTGGCGTTCGCGTACGACCGTGGTCGCGGTCACCAGGGACTCGTAGTAGGTGGTGTTGGAGATGGCCATGCACAGGTGGTGGTTGGGGATGTCCGAACCGTGCACCTCGGCACGGAGCCGGTAGGCGTCGGCGAGGTGGGCGGTGCGCATGGCGCCGGTGATGCCGCCCCGCAGGGTGGTGCCGGCCCGGACGCCGAAGGTGGCGGCGCCGGCCCGGATGAAGTCGGCGGAGTTCATGTGGGCCCCGTCGGAGGTCTCGGCGACCAGCAGCGGGACGTCGACGGCCGCGGCGAGCTGCTGGTAGGCGGAGACGCTGAACTCGCGCATCGGCTCCTCGTACCAGAGGTAGTCGGCCTCGGAGAGGGCCCGCCCGAGGCGGATCGCGTCGGGCAGGTCGAAGCCGGCCGAGCCGTCGTACATCAGGGGCACGTCCGGGCCGACGTGCGCGCGCAGGGCGAGGCAGAGCGCGGCGTCGCGGCGGGCGTCGCCCCAGGCGTGCAGTTTGATGCCGCGGTAGCCCAGGTCCAGGCACTGGTCGGCGACGTCGAGGAACTCCTCGGTGGTGGCGAACGTCGACGTCGAGGCGTAGGCGGGGATGGCTTCGCGGAAGCCGCCGAGCAGTCGCCAGACCGGCTGGCCGTGGTAGCGGCCGGCCAGGTCCCACAGGGCGATGTCGATCAGGCCCAGGGTGGGGAGCGGGAGTTCGTGGATACGGTCCAGCTCCCACACCCGGTGCCACAGCCACTCCCGCTGGAACGGGTCGGCCCCGACCAGTTCCTCGCGGAAGACCCGGTCCACCAGCTCGGTGAGCGTGGTGAAGGCTCCCGGGCGGGCGAACAGGGCCACTCCCTCGACCCCCTCATCCGTGCCGATGCGCAGCACCGCGCCGTCGCCGACCGGAGCGCTGCCGCTCAGACCCTCCCGCCAGCGGAAGGGCGGGCTGGCCGCCGGAACGTCGATCCGGTGTACTTCGACATGGGTGATCTTCATCCTGGCTTTCGTTTTCTGTGGGTGCGGGGACGGCGCTTCGGCTGACCGCTCAGAAGCCGCCGTAGGCCTGGAGCTCGTAGACGCTGCCGCCGTTCCAGCTGGAGCCGGTGACGGTCAGGCGCAGATAGCGGGCGGTGACGGGCTCGTCGGCGAAGGAGTAGTCGGTCTGCGTGACGGTGTTGTCCGCGGTGTGGTCCTCGAAGGTCGACCACTTCTCGCCGTCGGTGGAGTACTCCAGGCGGTACCGGTAGCCGCTCGCCTTCTCGAAGGTGGTGACCACGGCGGAGACGCTGGTGTCCTTGCCGAGGTCCACCTGGAGCCAGGACGGGTCGGGCAGGCCGAGGCCCTGCGCCCAGCGGGTCGTCAGGTCGCCGTCGAACGCCTTCGCGGGAGCGTATCCGTCCGAGTCGGAGGACGCTGTCGCCGTCCTGTCCAGGGCCAGGTCGTCGTCGGGCGGGGTGGTGACCTCCACCGCCGGGCCGGGGGCGGAGGCGTTGAGCTCGGCGTCGCGGGCGACGACGGTGAAGGCGTACTTCGTCCCGGGCTTCAGGCCCGAGACCCGGTACGTCGTGTCACCGGTGACACCGATCCGCGTGCCGTCCTGGTAGACGACGTAGCTGGTCACCCCGGTGTCGTCGGAGGCGGCCGGCCAGCTGACGTCCACCAGGCTGGGCAGCAGCGCCTTGGCGGTCGGCTGTCCGGGGCTGCTGGGGGCGGTGTGGTCGGAGCCGGGTGCGCGGGCGGTGCCGTAGACCTGGAAGTCGTAGATGCTGCCGCCGTTGCCGCTGGAGCCGGTCACGGTCAGTCGTACGAAGCGGCCGGTGACCGGGGTGTCGGTGTGGGCGTAGTCGGTCTGCGCGGTGGTGTTCTGGGTGGTGTGGTCCGCGAGGGTCCCCCAGTGGACCTCGTCCGGTGACACCTCGATGCGGTACTTGTAGCCGCTGCCCTTCTCGAAGGTGGTGATCGCGCCGCTCACGTCGTACGACGCGCCGAGGTCCACCTGGATCCAGGACGGGTCGGGCAGGCCGAGGCCCTGCGCCCAGCGGGTGGACAGGTCGCCGTCGACCGCCTTGGCCGGGAGGTTCCCCTCCGAGTCGGAGGACGCGGTGACCGGCTTCTTCAGCGCCAGGTCCGCGCCGTCGGGCATCGTGACCTCCAGCGACCTGCTCGGCGCGGACTCGTTGCCGGCGGCGTCGCGGGCGGTGACGGTGAAGGTGTACGTCCGTCCCGCCGTGAGGCCGAAGACGCGTACGGAGGTCTTGCCGGAGGCGTTGACCAGCTTGCCGTCCTGGAAGACCGAGTAGCCGGTGACGCCGGTGTCGTCCGTGGCCGCCGTCCAGCTGAGGTCGGCGACGGTCGGGAAGTCGGTGACCGAGGTCGGGTCGCCGGGTGCGGTGGGCGCCTGGTGGTCTGTGACCGCGGGGTCCGGGTCGAGGTGCTGGTAGGCCTTCTCCAGGCCGGCGTTGTTCACGATCGAGGCGGGCAGCTGGTCGCAGGAGCCGACCGTGATGTTGCCGCCCACGTCGTTGTTCTGGCTCAGGTACTGGACGCTGAAGGCGGGCTGGGTCGTGTAGTTGCCCCGGGCCGTGTTGTCCTGGGCGTGGTTCATCAGCAGCCACTGGAAGGCGACGTCGCAGAACGCGTTGCCGGTGTTCTCCCAGTGCCGGCTGCCCTCGTCGTGGTAGACGGCGCCGTAGGCGGGGGCCGGGACGCCGTGGATGTAGTTGCCGGTGACCTTGCCGCCGGGGTCGCTGCTGAGCGTGTAGATCGCTCCGCCGTCGGCCTGCGACTTCATGATGTCGCTGATCTCGTTGTCGCTGACGACGTTGTCACGGCTGATGGTCGGGGTGTCGGAGACCGGGACGCCGGCGTTGCCCGGGTAGGCCGAGTTGCCGCCCTGGTCGGTCAGGCCCCAGCCCCAGCCGACGGAGATGCCGCTGTAGGGGAGGTCGTAGACCTTGTTGTGGGTGATCACCGTGGAGTCGGTGTAGCCGGCCAGGATGCCCAGCGAGCCGTTGTACTGGTCGGCGGCCTTGGTGACCACGTTGTCCTCGACCAGGGTGTCCTTCGTGATGTCACGGGCGTCGTCGGGGTGGGCGTCGCCCCAGGTGACTCCGCCGATCTGGATGCCGGTCGAGGCGATCTGGCGGAAGACGTTGCCGATGATCGTGGTGTGCTGGGTGCCGGTGTTGAGGTTCAGGCCGACGGCGCCGAGGTGCGTGAAGGTGTTGCCGGTGAACTCGATGCCCTGCCCGTGGCTGACGTTGACGGCTCCGGGCGTCTTCTTCCAGTTCAGGCGCGTGGAGTCGAAGGTCGGGTTGTCGTCGCCGACCATCCGGAAACCGGCCTGCCCCTCGATGAGCCCGTCGGCCGAACTCGGTTCGAGCCAGGTGGAGTAGGAGAAGGTGATGCCCTCGAAGGACACGTTCGCGACGGGGTGGTCACGGGTGCCGTTCAGGTCGACCAGGTCCTGCACCACGGGGACGGTGACGTCCGCGGTCTTCATGTTCTCGCCCTGCTCGGGCATGTAGTAGATCTCGCCGGCGCCCTTGTCCAGGTACCACTCCCCCGGGCTGTCCAGCAGCTCGCGGGCGTTCTCCAGCCAGGTCGGGGTCTGGATCTCCTGGCCCTGCTGGAGGTTGGCGTTGTGCCAGCAGGGCTGACGCACCGTCATCGTGGTGCCGGAGATCGACGCCACGGGGCAGCGCATCAGCTTCCAGCCCCAGGAGCTGACGACTTCGAGGTCCGCGGGGTGCTTGTAGGTGCTGATGCCGGCGTCGGTGAAGGTGTAGCCGGTGGCCGTCTTGGTGAAGCCGGCCGGGTTCTTCCCGCTGCGGGCGCGGGTCCTCAACTCGCCGTTGACATAGAGCTGGCGGGTGTCGAGGCCGGTCAGCTTCGCCTTGTAGACCTTGCCGTCGGCGTCGGCCCTGGTCCAGCCGGTGACCTGCTTGCCGCCGCTGACGACCGGGTGCGCGCCGGGCGCGGCCTCGTAGACGATGTGCTGCCCGTCCCGGCCGGAGTCCTCGGCGGTGAGGGCGAAGGTACGGCTGAGCCGGTACGTGCCGGACTGCAGCCGGACATGGATGTCGCCGTCGACCTTGCTCTTGGCGTCGCGCACGTAGTCCCGTGCGTGTTCCAGTGTCTTGAAGGGGTGGTCGGCGCTGCCCCGGCCGGTGTCCTTGCCGGTCGGGGAGACGTAGACGGTGAGTCCGGACGCTTTCGGGGCCGCCTGGGCAGGGGCGACGGCCAGGGGGGCCATCGCCAGGGCAACGGGCAGGGCGGCTATGAGGGTTCTCGGCAGGGGCACGGCTCTGCCCCTGCGCACAGACAGAAGAGACACAAAGATCCAATCGCCTGGTGGGATGGAGCACGGAACCGGGTCGTCCGCCCGGTTCCCGGGGTGCGGGCCTTCGTCGTACGGGTGCGGGCTTGTGGGGGCTGGTCGCGCCCACGCGGCGGAGCCGCATATTGATACAGCCCCGCGCCCCTGAAAGGAGCGCGGGGAACTGCGCGAGCAACCACCCACGGGCCGCACCGCGCCGACCGGCCTACGACACCGATGTCTGCGGCGGAAGGCCGGAGTCCCCGGGACCGCTGTCCGCCGGCGGCCGCGCGGGTGCCCCGGGGGCGGCGCGCTCGCCGAGGTTGAACAGTCGGTCGCGGATCTTCCGCTCGAACTGGCTCTGGGTGGTGGCGATGTGCTCCACCATCAACTCGCTCGCGAGATCGGCCTCCCCCGCGGCGACCGCCTCTGCGATGGCGAGATGCTGTCGTGCGGCGACCTCCAGCGAGCCGGGGGCGTCGCCGTGGAAGAGCAGCACGTCGGACTGGGACGCGAGGCGCCGTACCCCGGCGACGCTCGACCGCAGGAACACGTTGTGCGAGGCCGCGCCCACCGCGTCATGGAAGGCCTCGTCGGCCCGGGCGAAGGCATGCCCGTCGTTCTGCTGGGCCGCCGTCAGTGAACTCCGCGCGCCCTCCCGGATGGTGCGGACCTCGATGGGGGTGGCGAGGCCGGCGGCCCGGCGGGCCGTCTGCGACTCGATCACCGTGCGGTAGTCCAGCAGCATCAGCACGTCTTCCATGCTCGTCGGCCGGAAGTGCGACAACGGGTCGTCCACCAGCCCGCCGGACACCTCCGCGACGAAGATGCCGGCACCCCGCCGCACGCTCAGCCGGCCGATGGCGGCCAGGACCTTGACGGCCTCACGCGTGACGTTGCGGGACGCTCCCAGGATCTCGGCCAGGCCCGCCTCCGTGGGGAGCCGGTCGCCCGGTCGCAGGTTCTGCTCGGCGATGTGCTCCAGGAGTTGTTCGGCGACCAGTTCGTACCCCGGCCGGTAGGGACCGTCGGAGACCGGTGACGGATCGGCCACGGTGTACCACCTCATCGATGTTCGGATTAATCAGGTTCATCGGCGGTGGTCACTATGACATCCGCGTTACACGGAGGGAAGATGCCGGACGGAACTGGTTTCAAGTGCCGGATGAGGCAGGGGAATACCGCCCGTAGGCGACATCTCTGAGAACCATTGCGCGAGAAGGATCAGATCCTTAGGGTCCTGCCCATCAGATGAAACTTATTCTTCGCCGCTCGTCCCTCAGGAAGGAAGGTGAGCCCGATGCAGCGCTTCGCCGCCGTCATCCGGTTGCGCCCGGAGAAGGAGTCGGAGTACCGCGCACTGCACGCCGCCGCGTGGCCGGGCGTGCTGGCGGCACTCAAGCGTGCCGGGATCGGCAACTACTCGATCTTCCTGCGGGACGGGCTGCTGTTCAGCTACCTCGAATACTCGGGGACCGACTACGCCGCCGACACCGCGGGGATCGCCGCAGACCCGGTGACACGCGAGTGGTGGGCGCTGACCGACCCCTGTCAGCAGCCGCTGGACACCGCCGCCGAGGGAGAGTGGTGGGCCCCCGCCGAGGAGGTCTTCCACCTCGACTGAGGGCCCACGAAGGGACGCCGGGTCGTCAGCCCGTCGCGTCCACCAGCGCCAGGTCGTGCAGGCGCTCCGGTGGGCCCGGACGGGCGTAGTACCAGCCCTGGGCCGTGTCGCAGCCCAGTATCCGGAGTTGTTCCGCCTGGGCACCCGTCTCCACGCCCTCCACCGTGACCGCGAGGTCCAGGCTGTGGGCCAGGGAGACGATGCCCTCCACGATCTTGAGGTCGACCGGGTCCGCCGGGAACTGCTGCATGCTCTGGGTGAAGGAGCGGTCCAGTTTGAGGATGCTCACCGGGAGGCGGCGGAGGTTGGCGAGGTTGGAGTAGCCCGTGCCGAAGTCGTCCAGGGCGATGTCGACGCCCATCTCGGCGAGCCGGCGCAGGGGCTTGAGGAGGTCGTCGTCGGCGCCGATGAGCGCCGACTCGGTGACCTCCAGGCAGAGCGCCTCGGGGGCCACTCCGGTCCGCTCCAGGATGTCCACCGTGTCCTGGACCAGGCCGGGGTGGGAGAGCTGGCACGGGGACAGGTTGACGTTGATCCGCAGCGGGCCGGCGCTGGTCTGCTCGCCGTACCGTTCTCGCCAGTCGCGGGCCTGACGGATCGACTCCTCCAGGACCCAGCGGCCGAGCGGCACGATCAGGCCGGTGTGTTCGGCGAGCGGGATGAACCGGTCGGGGCCGAGGACGCCGTGCTGCGGGTGCAGCCAGCGGACCAGCGCCTCGGCGCCGCGCACGCTGCCGTCGCCGAGGTGGACCAGCGGCTGGTACTCGATGAAGAACTCGTTGCGGTCCAGGGCGGCGGGCAGCGCCGTGGTCAGGCCGTGCCGGGTGATGGCGCGGGCGTCGGCCTCCGGGTCGGCCAGCTCGAAGCGGTTGCCGCCCGCCGACTTGGCCCGGTACATCGTGATGTCGGCGCTGCGCAGCACCTCAGCCGGGGTGCGCTCGCCCGCCGGGCCCTCGACGATGCCGATGGAGCCCCGGACCATGAGTTCACGGCCGTCGACGCTGATCGGGGTCACCAGGGCGTTCATGATGCGGTCGGCCAGGTCGTCGACCTCGCGTTGGGTGGCCGGTCCGGTGGTCAGCGCCACGAACTCGTCGCCGCCGAGCCGGGCGACCATCTCGCCGGGTGCGGTCGCGCAGGACTGCAGCCGGTCGGCGACCTCCACCAGCAGCCGGTCACCCGCCGAGTGGCCGAGGCTGTCGTTGATGGTCTTGAAGCCGTCCAGGTCGAGGTAGCACAGCCCGAAGCGCTGGCCCTCACCGGCGGCCAGGGCCTTCTCCAGGCGCTCGAAGAACAGCGTGCGGTTGGGCAGGCCGGTGAGCGCGTCATGGGTGGCCTCGTAGCGCAGCCGCAGGTTGAGCAGCCGGCGCTCGGTGGTGTCCTCCATGAGGGCCAGCTGGTACTGCGGGTCGCCGTCCGGGTCCCGGAGCAGGGAGACGGTCAGGTTGGTCCACAGGACCGTTCCGTCGGAGCGGTTGAACGCCTTCTCGACGTGGTAGTGCTCGCGGTCGCCGCGCACCAGCTCCTCGTAGAGCCGCCAGGTCTGCGGCGCGTCCTCGGGATGCGCCCACTCCATGACCTTGCGGCCGCGCAGGGTCTGCTCGGAGCCGCCGAACATGCGCAGCAGCGCACCGTTGACCTGGAGGACGTTGCCCTCCAGATCGGCGATGCAGATGCCTATCGCCGCGCCCTCGAAGACGGCGCGGAAGCGGGCCTCGCTGGCGTGCAGCGCCTGCGCGACCACGCCCTGGGCCCGCAACGCGGCCTGCGCGATGGCCTCCTGCTCGGCCAGCGTACGCTCACGGAGCGCCTGGGCGAACCCGGCGGCCATCGCGTGCTGGATCCGCGAGGAACGCATCCGCAACTCGTCCTGGGGGCCGTCCCCGCCGCAGTACAGGGCCAGATAGGCGTCGACGCAGTCGAGGGTTCGGGTGAGCGCCTCGGGGTCGGTGCAGTGCGCGTCGATCAGCGCGGCCCCCACCTGCCGGGTCTCCTCGGCGTCGAAGCCGTGCGCCAGCAGCACCTCGCTCAACCGGCGGGCCAGCGGGAGGAGTTGCTCCTCGAACTCCGGCCGGGTCAGGGACGTCGAGGTCACCGGGAACACCGCCCGGCTCCAGATCGTCGCGAACCGGCGCAGTCTGTCCTCCGGGCCGTCCGGCTCCGCGATCACGCCGCGATCCCCACGCCGGCGAATCCGGAGAAGGCATACGGATCCTCGTCCTCCGGCGCCGACTCCGGCCGCCAGAGCGGCATCGGCACCAGTCCGGGTTCCACCATGTCGTACCCCTCGAAGAACCTTGCGATCTCGTCGCGCGAGCGCATGACGAGCGGGTTTCGAATGTCCTTGTATACGTCCACCGCGCTCTCGGCCCGCTCGGGTGACAGCGGGATTCCCTCGTACGAGGCATGCGTGAGGATCAACAGGCTGCCGGGCGCGAGTGCTTCGCGCAGCTGTGCCACTGTCTCGTACGGGTCGTCCGTGTCTTCCACGAAGTGCAGTATGGCAACGAGGAGCAAGGCGACTGGCCGATTCAAGTCGATGAGGCTGCTCACCTGAGGGCTCGACAGGATCTCCTGGGGCTTGCGGAGGTCCGCGGCGACCACGTCCGCCGCCTCGTTGCCCGCGAGCACGGCCTGGCTGTGGGCCACGGCCACCGGGTCGTGGTCGACATACACCACCCGTGCGCCGGGGTGCGCCGTCTGGGCCACCTCGTGGACGTTGCCGAAGGTGGGGATGCCGGAGCCGATGTCCAGGAACTGGTCGATGCCGGCTTCCACCGCGAAGCGGACGGCGCGCCGCATGAAGGCACGGTTGGCCTGCATGATCTTCGGCAGGCCCGGCAGGTACGTCATCGCCTTGCGGGCCGCTTCCCGGTCGACCTCGAAATTGTGCGAACCGCCCAGGTAGTAGTCGTAGATACGCGAAACGCTCGGCACCGAGATGTCGATGCTCCGTGGGGCCCAGGCGGGACGCTCCATGTATCTCTCCAAGGCTCAGGCGATCCGGTGTTCGAGCAGAGGCTACTGATCGCCCGCGAACTGGGCGAGTGGAACCGGAAATTGACCGTCCGTTCCCGGTCATCACCTGGGAATTCCGTGTGCGCTTTGGGGGTGTTCGGGCAGTCCGTCGGATGCGGGTGCGATGCAGGGCACATACGGGTGCGACACAAAGCACAGGAGCCCGCCCCCTCCGTGCGGTGTGGAGGGGGCGGGCGGTCGTGCGCCGTTGTGTCGTCCTCCGGGACTCTCGCTGGCCTCTGCCCTCCCTTCCGCGATGCGCGAATGTGGACTTGGGCGGGGCGATCAACCCTGGGGAGGTGATCCCTTACTAGCTCGGCGCGCCGACCAGCTTTCCTTCGGGCGAGACGGCGTACCAAGTGCCGCCGACGCCCTGACCGTTGGTGTCCCCGGCCTTCGAGTCGCCGGAGAACGTGTAGATCGGCCAGCAGTTGACCGTCATCTGCTTCTGGCCGTTGTCGGGCCGGGTGAAGCCCATCAGGCCCTTCTTCTGGATGCCCTTGGTGTCGTTGGTGGCGACCTCGGCGACGGCCGGCCACTTCGCCAGGCAGTCACCGGTGCAGTTCGAGACGGACTTGGGCCATGCCTTGTCCTTGATGAAGCGGTAGACCGTCCTGCCGTTCTTGTCGACGACGATGTCACCGAGCTTGGCGTCCTTGCGGACGGACAGGCCGGGCAGGTCGGCCAGGGTGGCCTTCTTGCCGTCGGGGGCCAGCGCGAACCACTTACCGCCCACGCCCTGGCCGTTCACGTCACCGGCGTTGACGTCCTTGGCATAGCGGTACACCGGCCAGCCGCCGACGGTCAGCTGCTTGGTGCCGTCGGAGCGGGTGACCTCGCCGAGCAGCGCCTTGTCGATGCCCTCGCCGGCCGAGGCGTCGTCGGCGGGCACCGGAGGCCAGGTGGTGGCGCAGTCGCCGTCACAGTTCGACTTGGGAGGGTTGGCGGTGTCCGCGTCGAAACGGTAAAGAGTGAGGCCGCTGCCGTCGGTCAGCACATTGCCCAGATCGGGGTTGCTGGCGACGGTCAGTTTGCCCGCGGGCTGGACCGTGGCCGGGGAACTGGATGCCTGACTGCCGTCCGCGCCGTAACCGTTGCCGGCACCGGTGGAGGGGCTGGTCACACTGCCCACGCTGCCGACACCGGCCGGGGCCGTGGCACCGACGTTCTGGGCCGCCGAGGACGGAGTGGTCACATTGTCCTGACCGCATCCCGTCGTCAAGACAAGCACGCCTGCGGCCGTGGCCACCAGAGAGGCGCTCCTCCAGGAGGTCTTCATCTTCAACTCCCCATACATCGCCTGGATATTGCAGCGCCTGTGCGCCGCCGCACGACACCAGGTACGGACGCCGGGGGCCGAAGTGTTCAACGGCCGCACAAATTTCTTTCCGGACACCGTGCCCCCGGGGCCCCTCCCGCACGGACGTACGCTTCGAGCCAACCGACGGGCCGTGTGATTCAAACCGGTTTACGCCACCTGTCCCCCGTTCGGGCCAATCCCTCCGCACTCCGGCGTACGACGGCACTCGACGCCTCATGATCTCGGTCGTGCATGCACCCGAAGCGACCCGACTCGCGCCCGTCCCGAGGGTGTTGGCTCTGCTGACACTCACCTGGACCCTGGTGGGCTGCCCGGTCGGCACGGCGTCGGCCGACGCCTGCGCCTACGCCTCGACGGGCCCCGACGGCACTCACGCGGTGGCCGTCGCCGGCGGCTCCTGGCCCACTCCGCCCTGCCCGCCTCCCACACCGCCGCCCTGCCCCACGCCGACACCCACGCCCACCCCCACCCCGACGCCCACACCGCCCCCGAAACCGACTCCCGCACCCAAGCCCACCCCCACGCCGAAACCCACCCCGAAGCCGCCGCGCCCCACCCCGCCGGCCCCGGCGCCACCGCCGCCGCCCCGGCGGGCGCCGGCCCCGAAGCCCGCGCCCACCCCGCCACCGGCTCCCCAGCCCAAGCCGAGGCCGACGCCCACTCCGACCCCGTCGCCGAAGCCCACCCCGCGGCCCTCACCGACCCCGGTGACCTATCCGCCGTACCGCATCCAGTCCACCGGGACGACGGCCCCGAACCGTACCTCTCCGGTCACCTACGTCCTGCTCATCGCCGTACCCGCCATCGTCGCCATCGCCGCGTTCCGCGCGCGCTGACGGCCGGCCCGCTGATTTCTGGAGGCTTCCGTTGCCGGATTGGCTTGTTCTCGTCCTCGCGATGCTCGCGGCCTGTGCCGTGGTGGTCATCATCACCCTCGTACGGCACAAGAGGGCGGCGGAGGACGAGGATCCCTCCGAGACGCCGGACGTCATCGAGTACATGACCATGTGGATCGGCGTCATCTACGCCATCGTCCTCGGTCTGGCGGTGGCCGGGGTGTGGGAAGCCCGCAGCGCCGCCCAGGACCATGTGCAGGCGGAGGCGCAGGCGCTGCACGAGATCTATGAACGGGTACGGGTCTATCCGCCCGACGCCCGCGACCGGATCCGCGCGGACGCCGAGGCCTACGCCCAGCAGGTCGTCGGCAAGGAGTGGAAGGAGATGGCCGACCACGGCCGTCTCACCCCGCGCGGTGCGGATCTGCTCGCGAAGATCCGTCAGGACGTCACCGACTACCAGCCGAAGACCGACTTCCAGGCGCAGGCCTACCAGCCGCTGGTGGACCAGGTGGCCGCTCTCGACCAGTCGCGCAGCGCCCGGGCCGACTCGACCGGGGCGACCATGCCGAACGTGGTGTGGTTCGGGCTGCTGACCGGGGCCGCGGTCACCATCGGCATGGTCTTCGCGCTGCAGATCAGGCGCACCCCACGCGAACTGATCCTGGCCGGGCTGTTCTCCGCGACCATCGCCTTCATGCTGTTCCTGATCTGGGACTTCGACGAACCGTACAGTCGCGGCATCACAGCGACGGCCCAGCCCTTCCTGAACCTCTTCCCGCACATCAGGGGTTAGGGGTCCCGGACCGCCGGGGGCCATCCGTGGGGACATCCCGCCGCGCCACGCCGCGGGTGTCCCCCGGGTGCCGTATCCGCATCCCCCGGTCGGCCCAGCCGCGTCCCCCGTTCGCACTACTGCGTTCGCGCGCGTGTGCGGATGTTCCTAGCGTTCCGATCATCGAGGCGCATTTCCGGCACGAGCGGAACAGGTCCGCGGACAGCTCCTCGGGGACCGGAGGAACGACCATGCACGCGATACGCCTCGCTTCGGCCGCACTGCTCGGCATCGGCGCCCTCGTCCTCGGCGCTCCGGCCGCCCTCACGGACGACCAGGCCGACGGGGGCCGTGACAGCGGCGAGCGTGCCTCCTTCGGCGTCCACGTCACGCCGTCCACCGTCTCGGCCGGCGGCCGGATCACCCTGCGACTGAACCGCGACGACGGCTGCCGGGGTGCCGCGACGGTCAGCTCGGACGTGTTCGACACGGTCCGGATCCCGGAGGGACGGGACTCGGTGGCGGCGACGGTCCACCGGGACGCGAGTTCACAGGCCTCGTACCGGGTGACGTTCGACTGTGACGGGGCCAAGGGGTCGACCGAACTCAGCATCGCGGGCAGCCAGTCGGAAGAGAGTCGCGCGGCCGGCCGGTCCGAGGGGCGCGCCGACGGCCAGACCGAGGGCCGCACCGACGGCCGGGCCGACGGCCAGACCGAGGGCCGCACCGACGGACGCACCGACGAGCACGCCGATGACCAGTTCGACGACCGCACCGACCAGCGCGCGGACGGCCGTACCGATGGCGGTGTCGACGGCGGTGTCGACGGGCAGTCGGACAGCCCTACCGGCGGCCGTGAGGAACTCGACCCGCAGCCGGTCCCGCCCGATCGCGGTGTGCGGGCCGGTGCGGGCGGCAGCGTCGGCGGGTTCGATCCGAAGGAGATCGGTCTCGGCGCCGCGCTCGTCCTGGGCTCGGTCGGCACGGCGTACGGCATCGCGCGCCGGCGGTCCGGCGAGGGCGGCGAGGGCGGTGCCTGACCACCTCCCGCCCGCCGTCCGACCGTGCGGCTCTTCGCCCCGGTCCTGCGCGGGGCCGGGGCGAAGACGGCCCGCACGGGTCAGAGCCGCTTCTCGTGCCGACGGCGCAGCCAGAACCCGCAGCCTGCGAGCACGGCCGCGCCCACCAGCCCACCGCCGATCGCCATGTCGGCCGGGGTGGCCCCGCTGGAGACGCTGCCGCCGAGGCCGCCCCTGACCCCGCCGAGCACGAAGAACGCGGACGGCCGGGTCAGGGTCCGCCCGTCGCAGCGGACCGTCAGGTCGTACGGGCCGGGGCGGGCGTCCCGCTCGATGGTGGCGACACCGCGCGCCATGTCGCCGCCGAACGGGAACAGCGAGGTCGTCCGGAAGGCGCGGGAGCTCATGGAGCCCCTGCGGCAGCCGTTGACGGTGACGGTGAGGCGGGCGCCGCTCGTGAGCGCCCTGGGCTGGGCGAGGATGTTGCGCACCCCGAAGCCCCGGCCGCCGAATCCGTCGCCGAACCCGTCACCGCCAATGCCGCCGCCGAATCCGTCGTCACCGTTCCCGCCGCCGAACCCGTCGTCACCACGCCCACCGCCGAACCCGTCGTCACCGCGCCCACCGCCGAACCCGTCGTCACCGCGGCCGCCGAAGCCGTCCCCACCCCGCCCGCCGAAGCCGTCCCCGCCTCGACCGCCGAAGCCGTCCCCACCCCGGCCGTCTCCGCCCCTGCCGTCCCCGCCCCTGCCGTCCCGGCCCCGGCCGAAGCCGCCTACGCCGAACCCGCCGACGCCGTATCCGGGAACGGCGACCCCGGGTACCGCCGCGATGCCGGGGGCGACCCCGACGCCGGGCGCGACACCGACACCGGTTCCGGGGGCGACACCGGTTCCGGGGGCGACGCCCACCCCACCGACGACCGGGGCTTGGGTGTTGGCCGGGCCGCCGCCGTTGCCCATGCCGTCCGCGACGGCCATGGGGGCGGCGGCTCCGAGCACGGCGACCACCGTGCACGCTGCCGCGAGGGCACGTGAGTTTCGCATCTCTTCCTCCGCGGAAGGCGCCCCGGGAACCGTCCCCGGTAGATCGGCGAGAAAGCACCTCCCGAATAGACCCTCAGATGCCTTGAACACGCCCGCATTTCGAGAATGGTCCGTCCTGGTGAGGGGACACGCCGAGCGAAAAGCACACAATCGGATATTGCCGCAGGTCACGGACCGTCAGAAAAATCCTGGTAACGGCAACTCGGATGGCGCACCGGAATGGGCGCGGGCCACCCGTTCGCCCGTTGCCCCGTCGCCGCTCGCGCGCGCGGGACTTAGCGTTTTCCCATGCGCGATACGGACATCGCGGCGGCCGCGTCGAGAGGGGATGGCGAATGTCTGCGTCCGAACTTTCCGAGCTGGCCGAAGAGGAGGAGCGGCGACGGAAGCGTGCCCCCTGGGGCGTGATAGCGCTGGTTCTGCTGACCGGTCTGGCCCTCATCCGCAATGGTTCGGGGGAGTTCGACGTCGGTCCGCCGCAGCCGGCCTCGGCCGCCGCCCCGGACAGCCGTAGCACGGTCCCGGACACCTTCGCCACCGCGCCCGCCTCGCTGCCGTACTCGGCGGCGGACCGGATCAGGATCCCCGCGATCCGGGTCGACGCGCGTGTGATGCCGGTGGGTCTGGACGCGGACGGCTGGGTCGCGGCACCGCCGCCGGACGACCCGAATCTGGCCGGCTGGTTCACCGGGGGCGTCTCGCCCGGCGAAAAGGGCACGTCCGTGATCGTCGGCCATGTCGACAACACGAAGGGCCCGGCGGTGTTCTACGGTCTCGGTTCCCTGAAGAAGGGAAACCGGATCGAGATCGAGCGCACCGACGGAAGGACCGCGGTGTTCGACATCTACGGCATCGAGGTCTTCGCGAAGGCTGATTTCCCCGGCGACCGGGTCTACGGTTCCAAGGGCACGCCGGAGTTGCGGGTCATCACCTGCGGCGGCGGCTTCTCGAAGCAGAACGGTTACGACGGCAACGTGGTGGTCTTCGCCCGCCTGGTCCAGGCCCGCTGAGGCGGACCCGGCCGGGCGGGCCAAGGCCGGTTCACGACAGCGGGCCGGAGCCGGTTCAGGTCCGGCGGCGCGGCACGGTCAGGTGGTAGCCGTTGTCCAGGAGATTGGGCAGGTACTCGCGCAGGGCCTTGACGCTCTGCGAGCGGTCGCCCCCGGCGTCGTGGGAGAGGACCACGACGCCGGGGGCGGCGCCCTTCTCGATCGTGTCGACGATGGTGCGGGTGCCCGGGGTCGTCCAGTCGGTGCTGTCGACGGTCCAGGCCATGGGCTCCATGCCCATCTCGGCGCCGAGTTGGAAGGCCGCGCGGTTCCACGCGCCGTAGGGGGCGCGGAACCACTGGGGGCGTTCGCCGTAGGTGTCCTCGATGGCGTCACTGGTGCTCTCCATCTCGTCGCGGATCTCACGGCGCTTCATGGTGGTCAGCAGCGGATGCGTCCAGGTGTGGTTGCCCACCACATGGCCCTCGGCTGCCATGCGCGCCACCAGCTCCCGGTTCTCCACGATGCACTCCCCGCACAGGAAGAACATCGCGCGCACGTCGTACTTGGCGAGGGTGTCCAGGATGTGCGGGGTGTAGGCCGGGTTGGGTCCGTCGTCGAAGGTGAGCATCATGCGCCGGCCGCTGCCGGAGATCCGCATGATGGGTTGCTTGCGGACCTTGAGCTTGCGCGGCTCGGTGGGCGGCGGCCCGTATCCGGTGAGCGGCTGGAGCCGGAAGGCGGAGGACTTGGGCGCCTGACGGACCGGCGGTCCGGCGGCCGGGGCGACGGTGCCCGCGGCCTCCTCGCCGTCGCTCGCCAGCACGATGCCCGCGGTGCCCGTGGCGCCCAGAGCGGCGGCGCCGGCGAGCAGCAGCCGGCGTCGGGTGAACAACTGATCCTTCTGCATGACTCATCAGTCGCCCGGCCGGGCTGGGGCGCACCACTTAGACACCGGTGCGGCGGCGCGAAAACACCCGCACGGACCAGCGCGGGAAGGTTTCGGAAAGAAATGGTCAAGTACCCCGGACCGGCGGCGTGTCCGGGAGCCGGGGAGGCCTCGGCGGCCTCAGCGGCGACGGACCAGCGGGAAGGGCAGCGTCTCGCGGATCGTCAGGCCGGTGAGGAACATGACCAGCCGGTCGACGCCGATGCCGAGTCCGCCGGTGGGCGGCATCGCGTATTCGAGGGCGTCCAGGAAGTCCTCGTCGAGCTCCATCGCCTCGGGGTCCCCGCCGGCGGCGAGCAGCGACTGGGCGGTCAGCCGGCGGCGCTGTTCGACGGGGTCGGTCAGTTCGGAGTAGGCGGTGCCGAGTTCGGTGCCGAAGGCGACCAGGTCCCAGCGTTCGGCAAGACGCGGGTCGGTGCGGTGCCGCCGGGTGAGCGGGGAGACCTCGGTCGGGAAGTCCTTGTAGAAGGTGGGCAGCTGGGTCCGGCCCTCCACCAGCCGCTCGTACATCTCCAGGACG
Organism: Streptomyces sp. NPDC048417; assembly: GCF_040651615.1. Lineage (NCBI taxonomy): Bacteria > Bacillati > Actinomycetota > Actinomycetes > Kitasatosporales > Streptomycetaceae > Streptomyces > Streptomyces sp. NPDC048417. Next base: position 121,683 of record NZ_JBEZKI010000002.1, read on the forward strand.
ACGTCCGCGGGCCCGTCGTCGGCGGTGTACGGCACCCCGGTCCGGTCGCAGTGCCGGTGCAGCCGCAGCAGTTCGGTGCCGGGGCCGATCTCCTCCCCGAGCGCCTCGGAGATCGCCCCGTACACGGACCTGACCGGCCAGGCGCCCGAGATGTCGTACTCCCGCCCGTCCTTGCGGGCCACCGGGGAGCCGAAGGCGGCCGTCGCGGTGCCCTGGATCAGTTCACGGGCGAGGTCGAGCATCACGTCGTAGTCGGCGTACGCCTGGTAGGCCTCCAGCATGGTGAACTCGGGGTTGTGCTTGTAGGAGACGCCCTCGTTGCGGAAGGTGCGGCCGAGTTCGAAGACCTTCTCCATCCCGCCGACGCACAGCCGTTTCAGATACAGCTCCGGGGCGATGCGCAGGGACAGGTCGAGGTCGTAGGCGTTGATGTGGGTGGTGAAGGGGCGGGCGTTGGCGCCGCCGTGGGTCTGCTGGAGCATCGGGGTCTCGACCTCCAGGTAGCCGCGGTCGAGGAGGCCTTGGCGCAGCGCCTGTACGGCGATGGAGCGTTCGCGCACGACGGCGCGGGCGGCGGGGCTGGTGGCGAGGTCGAGGTAGCGGCGGCGGACCTTGGCCTCGGGGTCGGCCAGGCCCCGGTACTTGTCGGGCAGGGGCCGCAGGCACTTGGCGGTGAGCTGCCAGTCGGTGACGAAGACGGTGGGCTCGCCCGTGTCGCTGAGGCCGGCCCGGCCGGTGGCGGTGATCTGGTCGCCGATGTCGGTGTCGGCGGTGAAGCGGGCCAGGGCGGGTCCCGACCCGTCCCGGGTGAGGGCGAGTTGGCGATCACCGGACCAGTCGCGCAGCGTCACGAAGACGATGCCGCCGAAGTCCCGGACCAGCATGATCCGCCCGGCCACGGTGACCGTCTCGCCCTCGCGGATGTCGGCGAGGGCACGGGTGGGCCGTACGGTCGCCACCGGGTAGGGGTCGACGCCCGCCGCGCGCAGCCGGTCCAGCTTGCCGCGCCGGACGCGGAACTGGTCCGGCAGGCCTGGCTCGGGGGCGCCGGACCCGGCCTCGTCCCCTCCGTCGAGACCGGGCACCGGCGAAGACCGCTGCGCCTCGACGGGTCGCGGTCCGGTCTTCGGGTGCCCCTTTCCCCAGAGTTTGCGCAAGGAAGGTACGGAGACGAAGCCTTCGGCGATTCCGGAGGCGAGGCCGATACGGGCGAGGGAGCCGGCCTCGCCGTAGCACAGGAAGCGCGGGTACCACTCGGGGCGGTACTTGGCGTTGGAGCGGTACAGGGCTTCCAACTGCCACCAGCGGGAGAAGAACAGCAGCAGCCGGCGCCACAGCCGCAGCACCGGTCCGGCGCCGATGCGGGCGCCCTCCTCGAAGACCGAGCGGAAGACGGCGAAGTTCAACGAGACTCGACGGACGCCCAGTTTGGGGGCGGCCGCGCACAGGTCGGCGACCATGAACTCCATGACCCCGTTGGGGGCGGCGCGGTCACGGCGCATCAGGTCGAGGGAGACGCCGTCGCCGCCCCAGGGCACGAAGGAGAGCAGGGCGAGCAGCCGGCCGTCCTCGGCGAGGGCCTCGACGAGCAGGCAGTCGCCGTCGGCGGGGTCGCCGAGCCGGTCCAGGGCCATGGAGAAGCCGCGCTCGGTCTCGGTGTCGCGCCAGGCGTCGGCCTTGTCGACGACCTCCTCCATCTCCGCCTCGGTGAGGGTGGCGTGCCGCCGGACGCGGGTGGTGGCGCCGGAGCGCCGGACCCGGTTGACGGCCTGCCGGGCGACCCGCATCTCGCGGCCGCCGAGGTCGAAGCCGGCGACGTGCAGGATCGCCTCGTCGCCGAGTTGCAGGGCGCCGAGGCCGGCGCGGACGTAGGCCTTGGCGCCGCCCTCGGAGGCGCCCATCACCGCGGGCACCCAGGCGTGCCGGCGGGCCACGTCCAGCCAGGCGGCGACGGCGTGCGGCCAGGCCTCCGGGTCGCCGACGGGGTCGCCGCTGGCCAGGCAGACGCCGGCCTCGACGCGGTAGGTGACGGCGGCCTTGCCGCTGGGCGAGAAGACCACGGCCTTGTCGCGCCGGGTGGCGAAGTAGCCGAGGGAGTCCCGGTCGCCGTAGGCCTTGAGGAGGGCGCGGATGCGGGTCTCCTCGTCGCCGTGCAGGGCGGCTTCCAGGCGCTGTGAACGGAACAGGGTGGCGGCGGCGTTGAGCAGGGCGAGGGCGCCGAGGAGGCCGAGCAGGAAGGCGACGAAGCGGGGCGGGTGGCCGCCGTAGCTGCCGCCGTCGACCAGGCCGCCGCAGACCCGGTCGGCCGCCCAGGCCAGGTGCTGGCCGTGCGGGAGCGAGCCGGGGAAGAGCGAGACCAGGCCCCAGCCGGCCAGGATCGCCACGAGCAGGCCGACGAGGAGGACGGCGAGGGCGCGGCGTACGGCGGCGCGGCGGGAGGCGGCGTAGAACTCCCGCCTCGCCACGATCAGCAGGGCCAGGGCGAGTCCGCACACCAGCAGTGAGCTGAAGGAGTACCAGTCGAAGCCGAAGGCGACCGTCAGGATGTCCGCCAGCACCAGGAGGCCGAGGTAGATCACCACCAGCCACCAGGCGACCTTCTTGCGGGCGGCGGTGGCGCCACCGAGCAGGAACAGGAAGACGGCGTAGGCCAGGTTGGGGCTGACGGGCACCACGACGGCGTTGAGGAAGTGCACGACCGGGCGGAGCAGTGCGCGCAGCGGGGCGATGAAGGAGAGCAGGGCGCACACCAGGGCGAGGGCGCCGAAGAAGGTCCCGAAGGCCTCGGGCACCCAGGTGAGCCGCCCGCCGCCGCGCGGACGCGGGGGCCCCGCGGTCTCCTTCCCCGGGGCGGGCTGTACGGCGGCGCTCATGCTCCGACTGTAGGAAGGGCCCGCCCGCCTCGCCCGTCGAACGGCGTGCGGCCAACTGGGCATCGCTTGCCCCGTGAGGGGGCCCGGCAGCCATGGGACCTGCGATTTCCGATAGCCTCGGGGCGTGGCGGAACAACACCAGTTCGAGCGGGGCACGGACGGCCCCAAGGTCATCGTGGTCGGTGTGGACGGCTCGGACTCCTCGTGGCGCGCGGCCTCCTACGCCGGTGGTCTGGCCCGGCGGCAGCACGCGCTGCTCGCCGTCGTGTACGTGCAGCCGATCCTGGCGGCCGGGGCGGCGCTCGGGGCGCCGGTGGCGGAGACGACCGACGAGATCGCGGAGGACCTGGTCGCCCAGGTCAGGGACGCGGCCGAGCGGCTCAAGGGGATATTCGAGGTGCGCTGGGAGTTCCACACCTTCCGCGGCGACGCCTACAGCGGACTGGTGAAGGCGGCGGACGAACTGAAGGCGGACGCGGTCGTGGTGGGCGCCTCCGAGCAGGCGGGCCACCGGTTCATCGGCTCGGTGGCGATCCGTCTGGTGAAGGCGGGACGGTGGCCGGTGACGGTGGTGCCGTAGCCGCCTTCCGAGGCTCCCTGAGGAGCAGGACCGGGGTCGCGAGGAGCAGCACCCCGGCCACGGCGATCGCGGTGCGGGGGCCGGTGAGGCTCGCCAGCAGGCCCCAGAGCGCGGTGAGCGCCGCGGTGGTGGCCTTGCCGGTGATCGACCAGGCGGACAGGGTGCGGGCGACCCGGTCGTTCGGGGTGCATTCCAGGCGGCGGGTGGCGTACACCGGGCTGTAGACGGCCGAGCAGGTGATCACCCCGAACTCCAGGACCATCACCAGCAGCAGACCGGGCAGCCCGGGCCGGACGAAGGCCAGCCCGAGGGGCCAGAGGGTGCGCAGGGTGGCCGCGCCGCGCAGCACCCGCCATTGCCCGTGCCGGGCGGCCAGCGGGCGGGCCAGCCGGGAACCGAGGAGACCGCCCAGGCAGGGCGCGGCGAAGGCGAGGCCGTACTGCCAGGGGGCGAAGCCGAGTGGGCCGAGCATGAGGACGGCCAGCGGGGGTGCGGCGACCATGATCAGGGCGTTGGCCGCGAGGTTGTTGAAGAACAGTGGACGCAGCTCCGGACTGCCGAGGATGTGCCGCCACCCGTCGAGGAGGTCGGTGGCGCGCAGGCGGTCCGTGCCGGTGCGCCCGGGCCTGGGCTCGCCGCCGCCGACGGCCCGGATGCCGAGCGCCGACAGCAGAAAGCTGACGGCGTTCGCCACGACCGTGGTCACCGGGCCGAACACGCCGATCGCGGCACCGCCGAGCGGCGGTCCGAGGACCAGGGCGGTCCAGTTCGAGGACTCGAACCGGGCGTTCGCGGTGAGCAGCCGGTCGGCGGGGACGAGGCTCTTCAGGAAGGCGCCGGAGGCCGCGTTGAAGGTGATGTCGGCCGCCGCGACGAGCACCGACACCAGCAGCAGCTGGCCGAGGCCGAGCCCGCCGAGCGCGTAGGCGGCGGGAATGGTCAGCAGCGCGGCGCACCGGACCAGGTCCATCGCCATCATCACCGGCCGCTTGCGCCGGAACTCCACCCACGGCCCGAGCGGCACGGCCGCCACCGCGCCCACGGCGGGCCCGGTCGCGGCGAGCAGCGCCACCTGGGCGGAGTCGGCGTGCAGCGCGATGACCGCGATCACCGAGAACGCGTCGAAGGCGAGATAGGTGCCGACCGCACTCACCGAGTACGCGGCCCACAGCCACCCGAACCGCCGCCCCATGCACAACCTCCCGTTGACCCGGGACATGAAAACGTGCAGGTGACCGCCGAATCAAACAACTCACGGAAGGTCTGCCACAACCAGCGGTTGTACGGTGCCGGTGTGGATCTCAGAGCCGTACGCACCTTCGTCGCCGTCGCCGACTCGGGGCAGTTCCAGGAGGCCGCCGCCATGCTGGCGGTCACCCAGCAGGCCGTCTCCAAACGGATCGCGGCGCTGGAGAAGGAGCTGGGGGTGCGGCTGTTCAGCCGTACCCCCCGGGGCGCCGACCTGACCGTGGACGGCCGGACCTTCCTGCCGCACGCCCGCGAGCTGCTGCTCGCCGAGGAGCGGGCGACCGCCTCCGTACGGTCCGGGCGGCGTCCTCTGCGGGTCGACGTGGTCGGCGCGCGGCTCGCCCCGGCGGCGCTGCTGCGCGGCTTCCACGAGGCGCACCCGGAGACCGCCCTGGACGTCGTCACGCTCTTCGACGTGGACTCGGCGCTCACCGCCCTGCGCTCCGGTGCGATCGACGCGTCCTTCCGGGCCGTCGCGATGCCCGGCCGCCCGCTGCCCAGGGGCGTCGAGGCGGCCCGGGTGTACGACGAGCCGGTCCAGCTGCTCACCGGACCGGGGCACGCCCTGGCCGGCCGTCGCGCGGTCTCGCCCGGGGAGCTGGCCGGGCACCGGATCTGGATGCCGGGCATCGTGGAAGGCACCGAGTGGGCCGCCTACTACGCCTCCCTCGCCGCCGAGTTCGGCCTCACCATCGACTCCTCGGGCCCCAACTTCAGCGGGGCGGTGCAGGACGCGGTGGCCGCCTCCGACACCCTGGCGACGCTGGTCAGCGAGGGGACCCGGCTGGTCTGGCCGGAAGGCCACGATCTGCGTCGTGTCCCGCTGCTCGACCCGACCCCCGTCTACCCGCACTCCCTGGTGTGGACGGCCGCCAACCCGCACCCGGCGCTGGCCACCCTGCGCGCCCATCTCGCCGGCACCCGGCCGCCCCGCCCCGCGACCCGGAGCTGGGTGCCCGGCTGGGCCGAGAGCGTGCGTGGCGTCTTCCGTCCGTGACGCCCCTGAGCCATCATGATCCGCCGTCAGCCGTTCGCGATCGGCGAAGAGGTGAGGCACATGGCCAAGCTCCGTATGGGTGAAGGAATTCTCCGTCGCAAACCCATCGAACACATCGAGGAGACGGAGGTCGGCGAGGGGCCCCAGCTCGACAGATCGCTCGGGCTGTGGCAGCTGACCGCGATCGGGGTGGGCGGCATCATCGGCGCGGGCATCTTCACCCTCGCCGGCACGGTCGCCAACGGCACGGCCGGTCCCGCCGTGCTGGTCTCCTTCCTCATCGCCGGGCTGGCGAGCGCCTGTGCCGCGCTGTCGTACGCCGAGTTCGCCGGGCTGATCCCGAAGGCGGGTTCGGCGTACACGTACGGCTATGCGGTGCTCGGCGAGTTCGCGGGCTGGTTCATCGGCTGGGACCTGCTCCTCGAGTACACGGCGATCGTGGCGGTGGTCGCGATCGGCATCTCCGGATACTTCGGCTTCCTGGTGGAGGAGATGGGCGCGGAGCTGCCGCGGTGGATGCTGGGCGCGCCCGGCACCGGGGCCGGCCACCGGGTCGACCTGTTCGCCGCCGTGCTCTGTCTGCTGATCGCCTACCTGCTCAACCTCGGCATCCGCAGCGCGGCCCGGTTCGAGACGGTCGTGGTGGTCCTCAAGGTGCTGGTGGTGCTGCTGGTGATCGGCGTCGGCGTGTTCCACATCAACTCGGCGAACTACCACCCCTTCTTCCCGTTCGGCGTCAGCGGGGCGTTCACGGGTGCGGCCACGGTGTTCTTCGCGGTCTTCGGGTACGACGCGATGTCCACGGCGGCCGAGGAGTCGAAGGACGCGCAGCGGCACATGCCGAAGGCGATCATCTACTCGCTGGCGATCTCCATGGTGCTGTACGTGGCGGCCTGTCTGGTCCTCACCGGCATGCAGAACTACAAGGACATCGACCCGGAGAGCGGCTTCTCGACGGCGTTCAAGTCGGTGGGGCTGAGCGGGCTCGCGGACGTGATCGCGGTGGGCGCGATCATCGGCATCCTCACCGTGATGTTCACCTTCATGCTGGGCGTGACCCGAGTGTGGTTCAGCATGTCCCGGGACGGGCTGCTGCCCTCCTGGTTCGCGAAGACGCACCCGACGCGGCACGTGCCGACCCGGGTGACCTGGATCGTCGGGGCTGCCTCGGCCCTGCTCGCCGGGTTCGTGCCGATCGGCGAGGCGGCCGAACTCACCAACATCGGCATCCTGCTGGCGTTCGTGGTGGTGTGCGTGGCGGTGATCGTGCTGCGCTACCGGCAGCCGGATCTGCCGCGCGCCTTCCGCACCCCGTGGATGCCGTTCGTGCCGGCGCTGGGTGTCGTCTTCTCGGTCTGGCTGATCACGTTCCTGGCCTGGGAGACCTGGGTTCGGTTCGCGGTCTGGTTCGTGATCGGGTGCCTGATCTACTTCACCTACTCGTACAAGAGGTCCCGGCTGGCCGGGCGTTAGAGCGCGCGCAGGAAGCCGAGCAGGAGGTCGTCGAAGACGTCCGGGCGCTCCAGGTTCGGGTAGTGGTCGGCGCCTTCGACGATCTCGGCGCGGCCGTCGGGGACCTCGCGGGCGAGGCGTTCGGCGGCGGCGAGCAGATCGGCGGGTTCCAGGTCGCCGTTGACCGTGAGAACCGGGACGTCGATCTTCGGGACCCGGGGCCACGAGTCGGTCACCCGCACATGCCAGTCCGTCTCGCCGGGCGTGTGCTTGGAGAGGGTGTGGCGGGCCATCTCCCGGAGCCGGCGCGGGATCTCCGGGTCGAGGGCGTCGAGGTCGCGGTGTGCGCCCGCGGCGACCCGCAGGAAGGCGTCGAGCCAGCCCTCGATGTCGCCGGCGCCCAGGGTGCGGGCGTACTCGGCCTGGAGTTCCCGGTGCCAGGGATCCGTGTACCGGAAGTCGCCGGTGACGGCGCCGCAGGTGACCACCGCGCGGACCAGCTCTGGGTGTTCCAGCACGGTGTCGGTGGCGATCACCCCGCCCATGGACACGCCCACGAGCACGGCGGGCCCGGCGTCGAGGTGGCGCAGCAGTTCGGCGAGGTCGTCGGCCCAGCGGAACGGCCTGCTCGCGTTGGCGGAGGCACCGTGACCGCGGACGTCGGGGGCGATCACCCGGTACTCGGCGGCGAGGGCCGGGATCTGGTCCGACCAGAAGCGGTGGTCGGTGTATCCGGCGTGGAGCAGGACCACCGGGTCGCCAGAGCCGGTGTCGAGGTAGGCGAGGTCGTCGTCGGAGGACGGGAAGAAGCGGACGTCCGCAGCACCATTCATGACAACCAAGGTGTCATCATCGGGGAGTTTTGACAACTGGGTTGTCATGATGACTTTGACACCCGAGGTGTCACCACGGCCAGGTGCATGATGGCCGGGTGAACGACATCGACAAGCCCCTCGCCCCCGACGAGCTGGGTGAGCGCATCACCGAGGTGTACGACCTCATCGGCCCGCTCTACCGGCGCGCCTTCCGCAAGATCGAGCTGGGCGAGCAGATCGAGGGAGCCTCCGTCGGCGTGCGCTCCGTGCTGGACCTGCTGCTCCGGTTCGGGCCGATGACAGTGCCCCAGATGGGCCGGATCATGGCGCTGAGCCGGCAGTTCGTGCAGCGCACGGTGAACGACGCGGTGGCACACGGCTGGGCCGAGGTCACCCCCAACCCGGCGCACCAGCGCTCCTCCCTGATCCGGCTCACGGACGAGGGCCGGGCCACGATCACCGCGATCCTCGCCCGCGAGCACGCGGTGAACCGGCAGGTCGGCGGCGGTCTGACCGACGCCGAGATCACGGCGTGCGTGCGGGTGCTGAAGGAGCTGCTGCGGACGTTCGACCACGTCGACGTGGAGTGACCGCCGCTACTCCCCCATCACCAGCCCGTCCTTGGCGGCCCCGCGGCCGAGCACGACGTCCCGGATGCTGTCGCGCACGGAGGTGAAGTCGGCGCCCTGGTCGATCGCCGCGTTGAGGTCGACGACCCGGCCGGCGTCGAGGTCGTACAGCTGGGGGATGAACTCGGCCTTGGCCACCTCCCAGCGGCCGCCTGGGTGGGTGGGCGGGGTGAAGGTGAAGCGGGCGAGGGTGGACTGGTTGCCGCGCGGGTCCTGGTGGCCCTGGCGGTTGTACAGCTCGCCGGCGAGCTGGTCGCCGAGGCTGTAGACGACCCAGGTGCCGTTGACCTTCTCGTACGCCTGCGGGATGTGGGCGTGGGTGCCGAGGATCAGGTCGATGTCGGGGCGGCCGCCGGTCCGGGCGGCGGTGAGTTGCTTGGCGAGGGTGAGCTGCTGCTGATCGGGGGCGTCCTGGCCGTCGGTGCCCCAGTGCACGGAGAGGACGACCACGTCGGCACCGGCCTGCCGGGCGGCGCGGGCGTCGGCGAGGATGCGGTTCGCGTCGAGGAGGTTGACCGCCCAGGGCTGTCCCGGCGGCAGGGTGTTCCCGTTGACGTCGAAGGTGTAGGAGAGGTGCGCGACTCTGGTGCGGCCCGCGTTGAGCAGGGTGACGGCGGCCGCCTCGGCCTGGGTGCGGGCGGTGCCGGCGTGCCGCAGGCCCGTCCGGTCCAGGTCGGTGAGGGTGCGCTGGATCCCGTCGGCGCCGCCGTCCAGGGCCCGGTCGGAGGCGGTGGAGCAGCTGTCGTAACCGACGGCGGCGAGGCCCTCGGCGAGCTGCGGCGGGGAGGTGACACCGGCGGAGCCGGACTCCGCGCCCTCCGCGTCGGTCACGGTCGCCAGGTGACAGAGCGCCAGATCGGCGTGGGAGACCACGGGTTCGACGCCGGCGAGCATCGGGCGGAAGTCGTGGCCGTTGCCGCCCGCGTCGAAGTTCGCGTGGTCGATCGCGGACTTCTGCGGCATGACGTCGCCGGAGGCGACGAGGGTGAAGCCGCCGCCGGGGGCGGGCACCGCGGGTGCCGGCTGGCCGGGCGGGGCGGCGTTCTCCTGCCGTACGTGGTTCTGGCACGCGGCTGCGGTGGCGAGGAGGGCGGTCAGGGCCAGGGCCACCTGGCGTCTGCGATTGATCATCAGGAGCACCCCAGAGTCGCAAGCCTTGTCCGATTTACAGATCAATGGGTACGAAGCCGAGCCGGGTCGCAAACAACTCAGGCGCCCCGATTGACCCATCCGGGTCGGGTAAGGGGTGTGACGGACCGTTCGTCGCACCGTTCGCCGACGCGATCGACCGTCCGCCGCAGACCCCTGTGCGCCCCCTGTCCCCCGGCCCGGCCCTGCGATGCCATACGGCCATGACGGCCGGAACCACCCTTCCCGACGGGACGACGACCGCCGAGCACGAGCTCGCCGCACTCCAGCGCGAGCACGGCCGCCCGCTCTTCGCGCTGCTGCTGCGGCTAAGCGACGGGGACCGGCAACGGGCCGAGGACCTCGTACAGGAGACCCTCGTACGCGCCTGGCAGCACCCCGAGGCACTGCGCGCCGACGACTTCGACTCCGTCCTGCCCTGGCTGCTGACGGTCGGCCGGCGGCTCGCCATCGACGCGCGCCGGGCCCGGCAGGCACGGCCGCCCGAGGTGCACGACGCCGTCCTGGAGAACACCCGGGCCATCGGCGACCATGCCGAACGCGCCGCCGCGGCGCTGGACGTGCGGGAGGCTGTGAAGACTCTCACCCCGGAACACCGTGAAGTCCTGGTGCTGGTGTATTTCCAAGGGGCGAGTGTTGCGGAAGCCGCGGAGACCCTCGGCATTCCACCCGGTACCGTGAAGTCGCGGGCGTACTACGCGCTGCGCGCCCTACGCCGGGTTCTGCCCGGTTATGCACCCGACCTGCGATGAAACCGTAAGCCAGGTCAAACCTCGGTAAAGCGCCTTGCTGAGGACCATGTTTGAGCAATCAGCTGTCTTCATCCGTGTTCCGCACCGGGAGAGGGACGGACCCGGGGTCGGGGCCACGCGCGCACCGGAGGAAGGCAGGACGGGATGCTGCACAGAGGTCAAGAGAGCACGGACGGGGCCGGGAGCGGGGAACTGGCGGTCCCGATGGCCTGGTTGTATGCCGAGTACATCGCCGACGAGCTGCTGCGCACCGGCGATCTCATGCCACCGACGTCCTTCGAGTTCCGGGCCGGCCGGGACGCACTGGCGCTGACCATCTACCTCTCCGACACGGACGGCGAACTGTCGGGCATCCGGGTCGTGTCCCAGTTGGAGAACTGGCTTTCGCTCACGGCGTACGACCAGCCGTGGCAGGCCTGGGTAGGGGAACGTATGTCCAGGCTGGCCGCCGAGGCGGTCGAGTCGGGCGGGCCGTCACCGGACCTGGATCTGGCCACGGACGCCTGGCGCTGGCTGGAGGAGACCGAACTGCTCGCGCCCGACCTGGACGCGGTACCGGGCGGCGGCTCGGTGTTCGGTGAGGACGACGGACCGAAGGTGTGGACCGCCGCCTGGCAGCTCGGTCTGCCCCTGGGACATCTCGCCATCCATCTTTTCTGAATCGGCACCAATCCGCGGGCCCGGCCGCTCCGAATCCGTTGATTACGATTCTGTACGTGCCTTGAGTGAAACAGCGGCCGACTGCGTACGGGTGGGAGCAAGGAGCAATGAGTAACCCCCACCCGCACTCACGGCACGAGGATTCGGCATGAGGTCCCTGGAAAGGCATCGCGACGTCGGCGCGTACGCGCTCGGCGTGCTGGACGAGGCGGAGGCCTTCCGCTTCGAGGACCATCTCATGGAGTGCCCGAGCTGCTCGGCACACGTGACCGAGTTCGGCCCGGCGGCACGGCAGTTGATGCTGTACCGCAGGGCCACGCCGCGCTTCGTGCACCCCATGGCCCAGCCCGGCCCCCGGCTGCTCGACCGGCTGCTCGCCGAGGTCGCGACCCGGCACCGGGCCAAGCGCCGCAGGCTGCTGTACGGGCTCGCCGCCTCGGTGGTGTTCGCGGTCGTCGGCCCCGGCATCGTGACGTACGCCGGCCATGACGCCCCGCCGGCCGTACAGGTCACCGCGGCCACCGACGCGCAGTCGGGCGTGTGGGCGCAGGTGAAGTCGGCGGACACGGACTCGGGCAGCATGATCGAGCTGCAGGTGAAGGACGCCGACGGGCCGCGCTCCTGTCGGCTGGTCGCGGTCGGCCGGGACGGCTCCGAGCAGATCGTGACCACCTGGGCCGAGCGGGACCACGACGACCGGGTGTCCACCATGACGGGCGGCTCCTCGATGCACCCCGACGAGATCGAGCGCTACGAGGTGCGCAACGCCGACGGGCAGCGCCTGGTCACCCTGGACCCCAGGTGACCGCCGGCTACTTGAGCAGCCGGGACATCCGGCGGTCCGCGAGCGGCTTGCCGCCCGTCTGGCAGGTCGGGCAGTACTGCAGCGAGGAGTCGCTGAAGGAGACCTCGCGGATGGTGTCGCCGCAGACCGGGCAGGGCTCGCCGGTCCGGCCGTGGACGCGCAGCCCGCTCTTCTTCTCCGACTTCAGCCGGCCCGCCGCCAGGCCGTGGGAGCGCTCCACCGCCTCGCTGAGGGTGGTGCGCAGCGCCTCGTACAGCCCGTGGACCTCCTCGGGCGTCAGGGACGCGGCCAGCTTGAACGGGGACATCCTCGCCGCGTGCAGGATCTCGTCACTGTAGGCGTTGCCCACCCCGGCGATCAGGCTCTGGTCGCGCAGGGCGCCCTTGAGCTGCCGCCGCTCGTCTCCCAGCAGGGCCGCGAGCCGGGCCTCGTCGAAGTCGGCGGCGAGCGGGTCCGGGCCGAGCCGCGCGATACCGGGCACCTCCCGCGGGTCACGGACGATGTACACGGCGAGCTTCTTCTGGGTGCCGGCCTCGGTGAGGTCGAAGCCCGCGCCGGTCTCCAGGGCCACGCGCAGGGCTAGCGGGCCCTTCCCGGGGTGGGGCGGACCGTCCGGCAGCCGGTCCTTCCAGTGGAGCCAGCCCGCCCGGGCCAGATGGGTGATGAAGCGCAGGCCGCTGTCGCCCTCGATGTCCAGGAACTTGCCGTGCCGGTGCACGGCGACGACCTCGCTGCCCTCGAAGGCGCCGACGGGCGGGTCGTACGTCTTCAGGACGCTGATGGCGACCGGCAGGACGCGCACGACCTCGTGGCCGACCAGGTTCTCGGTCAGGAAGTCCTTGAGTGCTTCGACCTCGGGCAGTTCGGGCATGCGTCCAGGGTGCCACCCGCGGCCCCCGGGGTCAGGTGGGCTCCGGCATCCGGAACTCGCACCAGACCGCCTTGCCGCCGCCGCGTGCCTCCACGCCCCACACGTCGGCGATCTCGTCGACCAGCAGCAGGCCCCGCCCGGACACCCCGTCCTCCCCCGCCTCGCGCCGGCGCGGCAGCGCGCTGGAGGAGTCCTCGACCTCGACGCGGAGCCGGCGGTCGCCGCCGCCGAGCACCCGGAGGGTGACGATCGCGGAGCCTTCGGTGTGCATCAGCGCGTTGGTGATCAGTTCGTCGGCGACCAGCTCGATCTCGTCGGCGCGGTCCCCGGCGCCCCAGGCCCGGACGGCGGCACGGATCATGTGCCTGGCCAGGGTGAGCGCCTCGGGGTCGCCGGAGGCCACATGCTGCTGGAGGCGGCCGACGGCCTGCGCGGCGTCCGGGCCGCGGCGGCGCAGCAGGAGCAGGGCCACGTCGTCGTCGCCGCCTCGCTTCTCGGCGATCTCGATCAGCCGGTCGGCGAGCCCCCGCACGTCCTCCGGCCCCTCGGTGACCTGCTGGATCAGGGACCGCATCCCGTCCCCCAGGTCGGTGCCCGGCTGCTCGACCAGCCCGTCGGTGCACAGCAGCAGCGTCTCGCCGGAGTCGAGCTCCAGGGTGGACACCGGGTATTCGAGGCTCCTGAACTCGGCGGACAGACCGAGCGGCAGCCCGCCCTCCACGGGGACCCGCCGGCAGCTTCCGTCGGCACCGCGGATCAGCGGGTCGATGTGCCCGGCGCGGACCACCTGGACGACGCCGGTGGACAGGTCGGCCTCGGCGTACAGGCAGGTGGCGAAGCGGTCGGTGTCGAGTTCGTCCAGGAAGACGGAGGCGCGGGCCATCACGGTGGCCGGGGCGTGGCCCTCGGCGGCGTAGGCGCGCAGCACGATCCGCAGCTGGCCCATGACGGCCGCCGCGTGCGTGTCGTGCCCCTGGACGTCCCCGATGACCGCGCCGACCCGGCCGCCGGGCAGCGGGATCAGGTCGTACCAGTCACCGCCGATGTCCCGGCCCAGAGTGCCGCCGGCGATCGGGGAGCGGTAGCGGACGGCGATGTCGGCGCCGCGCACGCTGGGGATGGTGCGCGGCAGCATCGCCTGCTGGAGTCCCTGGGCGAGGTCCTTCTCCTGCTCGTAGAGCATGGCCCGCTGCAGGCTCTGCGCGATGCTGCTGCCGAGGGCGACCAGGACGGCGCGTTCCTCGGTGGAGAAGCCGAGCCGGTCGTTGTAGAGCAGGCCCATGGCACCGATCGGGCGGGCCTGGGCGATCAGCGGGAGGTAGGCGGCCGAGGTGATGTGCAGCTCGGTGATGTGCGGCCACAGTACCGGGTACCCCTGGGCGAACTCCTCCGGTGACTCGATGAAGCACGGGCTGAGGGTCCGCACCACCTCGCCCATCGGATAGGGCTCCTCTATCCGGGTGATCCGGGTACCGGGCACGAAGCTGCCCGCCGGTCCCTCCGCGACCAGCCGGATCCGGCCGGCCTCGACCAGGCCCATCACCAGGCTGGTCGCGCCCAGGTTGGGGATGCCCTGGGTGTCCTTGAGGGCGTCGATGACGTCCTGGACGCTGCGGGCGTGCGCGAGGGCCGCGGTGACCACCTGGACGACGCCGGTCTGCTGGCGCAGCGCCTGGTCCTGGGCGGCCCGCAGGCTGCGCGCCTCGCTGTCCTCCAGCTCCTGGGTGGCGTCCCGGACCACGCCGACGACCCGGCGCGGGCGTCCGGTCTCGTCACGCCGGATGTAGCCCTGGGTGTGGGTCCAGCGCGGGGTGCCGTCGCGGCGGCGGATGCGGAAGTACGCCCCGTAGTTCTCGCTGCCGTCCTTGATGGCCTGGGCCACCACCGCGTCCAGCCGGCTCCCCTCCGCCAGGGGTACCCGGATGGCGAGGCTCTCGGGGTGCCCGTCGTACTCCTCGGGGGTCAGGTCGAACACCTCGTACGCCTGGGCGTCCATGTGGAACAGACCGGCGTCCAGGTCCCAGTCGAAGGTGCCCAAGCGGTTGAGCGCCAGGATCGGGTGGTCCGGGTGGGCGGGCCAGTCGTCCGGGAGAGGCGGAGCGCTCGCTCCCCGATCAGCCATGGGGCCACCTTGCCAGGGGAACCCGAACCGGGCAATTTCTCCCGTATTGCCCACTTCACCCGCTCGGGTTACGCGACCGGACGAACGCGGTACACAGGGTGACAGGCCCTTTCCCGTCACCGGGGCCGCAGGCCGGAGAGAGGCAGGAGCGCACGGCCGTGGACTGGTTCACCGCACACGAGTACTGGTGGAGCCGGCTGGTCTTCCAGCGGGCGCTGGCCGGTGTGTATCTCGTCGCGTTCCTGGTGGCGGCGCTCCAGTTCCGGGCCCTGCTGGGCGAGCGCGGGATGCTGCCGATCCCGAGGTTCGTCGACCGGGTGCCCTTCCGGCGGGCGCCGAGCCTCTTCCACCTGCACTACTCGGACCGCTTCTTCGCGGCCTGCGCCTGGGCGGGCTGTGCGGTGTCGGTGGCGCTGCTGGCCGGGCTGGACTCCCGGCTCCCGCTGTGGGCCGCGATGGTGCTGTGGCTGGTCCCCTGGGCCCTGTATCTCTCGATCGTCAACGTCGGCCAGACCTGGTACGCGTTCGGCTGGGAGTCGCTGCTCCTGGAGGTCGGTTTCCTCGCCGTCTTCCTCGGCAACGACGAGGTGGCCCCGCCGGTCGTCGTCCTGTTCCTGCTGCGCTGGATCCTGTTCCGGGTGGAGTTCGGGGCGGGTCTGATCAAGATGCGTGGGGACGCCTGCTGGCGCAAGCTGACCTGCCTCTACTACCACCACGAGACCCAGCCGATGCCGGGTCCGCTGAGCTGGTTCTTCCACCACCTCCCGAAGCCGGTGCACCGGGCGGAGGTGGCCGCTAACCATGTCACCCAGCTCGTGGTCCCCGTCCTGCTGTTCACTCCCCAGCCGATCGCGACGGCGGCCGCGTCCCTGATGATCCTCACCCAGCTGTGGCTGGTGGTCTCCGGCAACTTCTCCTGGCTGAACTGGATCACCATCGTGCTGGCCCTGTCGGCGCTGCGGCTGCCGGGCGGCCGCACCTCCGCGCCCGGCACCCCGCTCTGGTACGAGATCGTCGTCCTCGCCGTGGCCGCGCTGCTGCTCTTCCTGAGCTACCGCCCGGTGGTGAACATGGTCTCGCGCCGCCAGGTCATGAACCGCTCCTTCGACCCGCTGCACCTGGTCAACACCTACGGCGCGTTCGGCAGCGTCAGCCGGGTGCGGTACGAGGTGGTGGTCGAGGGCACGCTGGACGACGCGCCGCGCGAGGACTCGGACTGGCGGGAGTACGAGTTCAAGGGCAAGCCCGGCGATCCACGGTACTGGCCTCGCCAGTTCGCGCCCTACCACCTGCGCCTGGACTGGCTGATGTGGTTCGCCGCCCTCTCCCCCGCGTACGCCGGCGACTGGTTCGGCGGCCTGGTGGAGCGCCTCCTGGAGAACGACCGGGACACGCTACGGCTGCTGCGCCGCTCCCCCTTCCCGCCCGACCGGCCCCCGCGCTTCGTCCGCGCCCGCCTCTTCCGCTACCGCTACACCACTTGGCAGGAGCTGCGGGAGACGGGCGCGTGCTGGGAGCGGACGTATGTGCGGGAGTTCATGCCGCCGACGCGGTTGGCGGGGACCGTTCTGAGGCCGTAGCCGCGGATTGACGGCGACGGGCTCAGAGGCCGTGGACGCGAGCGGCGGGGACGGGGCTCAGAGGCCGTAGACGCGGGTGGCGGTGGTCTCGAAGACCCGGGTGCGTTCGTCGGGGCCGATCAACTGCGTTGCCGCGTCGAAGACTTCGGCGTACGTCCCGGCCAGGACGCACACCGGCCAGTCCGAGCCGAACATCAGGCGGTCCGGGCCGAAGGCGTCCAGGACCGTCTCGGCGTACGGACGGAGGTCGTCGACCGTCCAGGCGGCCGGGTCGGCCTCCGTGACCATGCCGGAGAGTTTGCACACGGTGTTGGGCAGGGCGGCGAGCGCGCGTACCGCGGTGGCCCAGGGGTCCAGGTCCCCGGAGGCGATCGGCGGCTTGCCCAGGTGGTCGAGTACGAAGGTGAGTTGGGGGTGGGAGTCGGCCGCCTTGACGGCGGCCGGAAGCTGGTGGGCCTGGACGACCAGGTCGTAGACGAGGCCCGCGTCGGCGATCGCGGCCAGGCCCCGGTGGACGTCCGGGCGCAGCAGCCACTCCGGGTCCGGTTCGCCCTGGACCTGGTGGCGGATGCCCTTCAGGTAGGCACCGCCGGGGAGTTCGCCGAGGCGGGCGAGTTCGTCGGCGATCGCCGGGTCGGTCAGGTCGGTCCAGCCGACGACTCCGGCGACCAGGTCGTGGGTGTCGGCGAGGGCCAGGAACTCGGGGGTCTCCTCCGGGACGGTGACCGTCTGGACGAGGACCGTGCGGGTGACACCGGCCGCCCGTGCCTCGGGTTCGAGATCCTCGACGGTGAAGTTCCTTCTGAGCGGCTGGAGTTCCGGTCCCGCGATCCAGTCCTGGTCCCGTACCGAGAGGTCCCAGAGGTGGTGGTGGGCGTCGACGGTCATGGCAGCTCCCATACGACGGGCAGGCCGGCGTCCGTGCCGGCCTCGGAGTAGTCGTGGACGACGTCGAGCAGCTCGGCCATCCGGGCCTGCCAGGCGATGTTGACCGGCAGCTTCTCCAGCTCGGCGAGGAGCGCGTCGTAGTCCGCGCAGTCCAGCACATGGAAGAGATGGGTACCGCTGCGCCAGATCGTCCAGGAGGTGGCGCCGGCCGCCCGGATGGCGTCGGTGAGTCCGACGGGGACCTGGCGGTGGGCGGCCTCGTACTCGGCGACACGGTCCGGGCGGACCCTGGTGTGCAGGGCGACTCTCATGACGGCTCCTCCGTCGGGAGCGGGGTGTCCGCGCGCAGGAGTCCGCTGTCGCGCAGTTCCTTCCAGAAGGCGGTGGGGACCGGGGTGGCGAACTGCTGTGCCCCGTCCTCGATCTCCGCCGCCGAGCGGGCACCGACCAGCACGCTCGCCACGGCCGGATGGGCACCGCAGAAGGCGAGGGCGGCCGCGCGGAGCGTGCTGCCGTGGTGCTCGGCGAGTGCCTTGAGGCGCAGGGCGCGGGCGAGCAACTCGTCGGAGACCTGAGCGTAGTTGTAGGTGGCGGCCGGCTTGGGGTCGGCCAGCAGGCCGGAGTTGAAGGCCCCGCCGATCACCACCGACGTACCGCGTTCCTCGGCGGCCGGGAGCAGATCGGCCAGGGCGCTCTGGTCGAGGAGGGTGTAGCGGCCGGCGCACAGCACCACGTCGATGTCGGTGTCGCGGACGAACCGGGTGAGCATGGCCGTCTGGTTCATGCCGGCGCCGATCGCACCGACGACCCCCTCGGAGCGGAGCTTCTCCAGGGCCGGGTAGCCCTCGTGGAAGGCCTGTTCGGCGTGGTCGTCGGGGTCGTGGAGGTAGACCACGTCGACCCGGTCGAGGCCGAGCCGCTCCAGGCTCGCCTCCAGGCTGCGGCGGATGCCGTCGGCGCTGAAGTCCCAGACCCGGCGGTAGGTGTTCGGCACGGCGAAGCCGTGGGCGAGGTCGTCGCCGTCTCCGGGTCCCGGCTCCAGGCGGCGGCCGACCTTGGTGGAGAGGGTGTAGGTGTCCCGGTCGTACCCCCGCAGCGCTTCGCCGAGCCGCCGTTCGGACAGGCCGAGGCCGTAGTGGGGTGCGGTGTCGAAGTAGCGGATGCCCTGCTGCCAGGCGGTGGTGACCGTGTCGTGGGCCTGCTGGTCGGGGACTTCGGTGTAGAGGTTGCCGATCACGGCGGCGCCGAGGCCCAGGGGGCCGACCCGGACGCCGCTTCGGCCGAGGGTGCTCACCGGCCCTCCGGGCGCAGCCTGAGGCCCTGCATGCCGCCGTCGACGGCGAGGGACGTGCCGGTGGTGGCGCCGGAGAGCGGGCTCGCCAAGTAGGCGATGGCGCCCGCGACCTCGGCGGCGGAGACCAGGCGACCGGAGGGCTGGCGGGCCGCCAGGGCGACCCGTTCGGCGGCCGGGTCGGGGGCCTTGTCGAGGAGGCGGCCGATCCACGGGGTGTCCGCCGTACCGGGGTTGACGCAGTTGACGCGGACGCCCTCGCGAAGGTGGTCGGCGGCCATGGCCAGGGTGAGCGAGTACACGGCGCCCTTGGTGGCGCTGTACAGGGCACGTTGCGGCAGTCCCGCGGTGGCGGCGATGGAGCAGGTGTTGACGATCGCCGCATGGTCCGAGCGGCGCAGGTGCGGAAGGGCCGCGCGGGCGGTGCGGACCATGCCGAGCACGTTGACGTCGAAGACGCGGCGCCATTCGTCGTCGTCGTTGTCCTCGACCGTGCCCTGGGCGCCGATGCCGGCGTTGTTGACCAGGACGTCGAGGCCGCCGAGGGAGTCCACCGCGCTCGCCACGGCCGCACGCACGGAGGCGTCGTCGGTGACGTCGGCCCGGAAGCCGAGCAGCGGCTTCTCGACGGCGGACGGGTCGAGGTCGAGGACGGCGACCTGGGCGCCGCGCTCGGCGAGGAGTTCGGCGGTGGCCCGGCCGATCCCGGAGGCCCCGCCGGTGACCAGTGCTTTCAGGCCCTCGAAGTCGGTCATGCCGCCTGTCCCTTCTGCGTCTGCGTGTGCGTCTGTGTCTGCGTCTGTGCGTCGGCGGCCCAGAAGGTGCCGCCCGGATAGGTGTACTCCGCGATGGACTCCGGTCGCATGGCGGCGGAGAAGCCCGGTGCGGTGGGTGCCGTGTAGTGACCCTCCCGGATCACCACCGGGTCGCGGAAGTGGTCGTGCAGATGATCGACGTATTCGATGACCCGGTCGTCGGTGGTCCCGGCGACCGCGAGGTAGTCGAACATCGAGAGGTGCTGGACGAGTTCGCACAGTCCGACGCCGCCCGCGTGCGGGCAGACGGGGACGCCGAACTTGGCGGCGAGCAGCAGGATGGCGAGGTTCTCGTTGACGCCGGCGACCCGGGCCGCGTCGATCTGGACGATGTCGAGGGCGCCGGCCTGGAGCAGCTGCTTGAAGACGATCCGGTTCTGCACGTGTTCGCCGGTGGCGACCTTGACCGGGGTCACCGCCCGGCGGACGGCGGCATGGCCGAGGATGTCGTCGGGGCTGGTGGGCTCCTCGATCCAGTAGGGGTCGAACTCGGCGAGGGCCTTGGTCCAGCGGATCGCCTCGTCGACGTTCCAGCGCTGGTTGGCGTCGATGGCCATGCGGATGTCGGGGCCGACGACCGAGCGGGCGACCCGGCAGCGCCGGATGTCGTCCTCCAGGTCGGCGCCGACCTTCAGCTTGATCTGCCGGAAGCCGTCGGCGACCGCCTGGGCGGCGAGCCGGGTGAGCTTCTCGTCGTCGTAACCGAGCCAGCCGGCGGAGGTGGTGTAGGCGGGGAAGCCGCGCTCCAGCAGCCGGGCCCGGCGCTCGTCGGCGCCTTCGCGGGCGCGCCGGAGGATACCGAGGGCCTCCTCGGGGGTGAGGGCGTCGGTGAGGTAGCGGAAGTCGATCTGCCGGACGATCCACTCGGGTTCGGCGTCGGCGAGCAACTGCCACAGCGGCTTGCCGGCCCGGCGCGCGGCCAGGTCCCACACGGCGTTGACCACCGCCCCGATCGCCATGTGCATCACGCCCTTCTCGGGGCCGAGCCAGCGCAGCTGGCTGTCGCCGATCAGGTCCTGGTAGAGGGTTGCGGGGTCGTCGCAGATCTCGTCGACCGGGCGGCCGAGCACATGGTTCCGCAGCGCGTCGATCGCGGCGACCTGGACGTCGTTGCCCCGCCCGATGGTGAACGTGAACCCGTGTCCCTCGTGCCCGTCGGCCGCGTCGGTGCGCAGCACGACATAGGCCGCCGAGTAGTCGGGGTCCGGGTTCATCGCGTCGGAGCCGTCCAGCTCGCGCGAGGTGGGGAAGCGGATGTCGTAGGTGTCGACCGCGGTGACGCGAGCGCAGGGGCCGGGGCTCGGGGACACGGATTGCCTTTCCGTCAGGGGGAGTTCGGGACGCGGGTCGATCAGTCCTGGGCCCGTCCCGTGGTGACACGGGCGATCATGAGGGCGACGAGGATGATGCCGCCGTAGATGGCCTGGATCCAGAACGAGGGGACCTGCGCCAGGGTGAGCAGGTTCTGGACGACACCCAGGAGGAGTACGCCGGTCAGGGCGCCGAACATGGTGCCCTTGCCGCCGTCCAGGCTGATGCCCCCGATCACCGCCGCCGCCATCACCGTGAAGATCATGTTGTTGCCCTGGTTGGCGCTGATGGCGCCGACATAGCCGGTCTGCATGATCCCGCCGACGGAGGCGAGGACTCCCGCGACGACGGAGACGCCCAGCACCACCCGGTCGACGCGGATACCGGCCGCGCGGGCCGCCTCCGCGTTGCCGCCGATCGCGTACAGGGCGCGGCCGACCCGGTGGTACTTGAGGATCAGTCCGGCCACGCCGAAGGCGACCGCGGCCAGCCACACCGACAGCGGGACCCGCAGGAAGGTGGAGGTGGCCAGGGAGAAGAACGCGTCGGGCATGCCGAACAGCGTCTTGCCCTTGGTGGCGCCGACGAGCAGCCCGCGCAGGACGATCAGCATCGCGAGGGTGACGATGAAGGCGTTGAGCTTGAACTTCACCACCAGGACGCCGTTGAAGGCGCCGATGACCCCGCCGACGACGAGGACGGCGACCAGGGCGAGCCCGGCCGGCCACCCGGTGCCCCAGCCGGACTCCGCGGTGGGCAGCACCAGCAGGGCGCCGACGGCGGGGGCGATGCCGACCACCGACTCCAGGGAGAGGTCGATCTTGCCGGTGATCAGGATCAGCGACTCGGCGAGGACCACCATCGCCAGGGCCGCCGAGGCGCCCAGGATGGAGATCAGGTTCCGTTCGGTGAGGAACGAGTCGTTGACGATCGCACCGAGCACCAGCAGCACCAACAGCGCGGGTACGAGGGCGAGTTCACGGACCCTGCGGAGCAGCACGGTCTTGGCGGCACGGGCGTCGGGGACGCGCACGGGGCCGGCGGTCGAGGCCGACGGGGCCTTCGTGTCAGCCATGGTCCACTCCTTCGGCCGGGGAGCCAGCTCCTGGGGGCATGGAGTCCACTCCTTCTATGGAGGCGATCAGCTCATGGTCGCGCCAGCCCGCCGGGTGCTCGGCGACGACGCGGCCGTGGAAGAGGACGAGGACGCGGTCACAGCGGCGCAGGTCGTCGAGTTCGTCGGAGACGACCAGTACGGCGGTGCCGTCCTCGCGGGCGTTGTCCATGCGGGCGAGCAGCGACTCCTTGGACTTCACGTCGACGCCCGCGGTGGGGTTGATCAGGACGAGCAGCCGGGGTTCGGAGGCCAGGGCGCGGGCCATGACGACCTTCTGCGCATTGCCGCCGGACAGGTCGGAGACGGGCTGCTCGGGTCCCTCGGCGTGGATGTCGAGGCGCTCGATCAGCTCGTCGGCGAAGCGGCGCCTGCGATCGCCGGCGATGAAACCGAAGCGGCCGAGCCGGTCGAGGACGCTCATGGTGGCGTTGTCGCCGATGCTCATGCCGAAGACCAGTCCCTGGCCGTGCCGGTCGCGCGGCACGCAGCCGACGCCGGCTTTGAGGGCGGCCTGCACATCGCCGAACGGCAGCCGCCGGCCGTCGAGTCGGGCGGCTCCCCCGGTCGGGGTGTACAGCCCGGCGAAGGTCTCCGCCAGCTCGATCTTGCCGCTGCCGCTGGATCCGGCGACCCCGACGACCTCGCCCCGGCGCACGGTGAGGTCGATGTCCTGGTACGACGGTGAGGTCAGCCCCCGCGCGTCCAGCACGACGGGGGACTCGTCCGCCACCGCCTCGCGGCTGTGGTCCTGCTCGGCGATCGACTCCCCCGCCATGGCCTCCACCAGGGCCCGGCGCGGGAGTTCGGCGACGGACGCGGTGGTGATCCAGCGGGCGTCACGGAGCACCGTGACGGTCTGGCAGACCTCGTACACCTCCTGGAGGTGGTGCGAGATGAACAGGAAGGTCACGCCCGAGTCCTGGAGCGCCCGCATCCGGCTGAACAGCCGCTCGATCTCGCGGTTGTCGAGCTGGGCGGTCGGCTCGTCGAGCACGATGAACCGCGCGCCGAAGCTCAACGCCCGGGCGATCTCCACCATTTGACGGTCCTCGACCTTGAGGTCGGCGGTGCGCGCCTCGGGGTCGATATGGACGTCCCAGGTGTCGAGCAGGGCGGCCGCCTCGCTCCGCAGCCGCCGCCAGCTGATCAGACCCCGGTGCAGCGGCTGCCGGTTGATGAACAGGTTCTCGGCGACCGTCAGCTCCGGTACGACCGTGGGCTTCTGGTAGACGCAGGCGACCTTGCTCCGCCAGGCGTCCCGGTCGGCGAGCGGGGGCGCGGGCTCGCCGTCGAAGCGGACCGTGCCCTCGTCCGGGGCCTGGAGGCCGGTGAGGACGCTGACCAGAGTGGACTTGCCGGCGCCGTTGCGGCCGACGAGGGCGTGGGACTCGCCGGGCAGCACGGTGAGTTGGCCGTCGGCGAGGGCGACGGTGGGGCCGTACCGCTTGGCGATGTCCCGGGCCTCAACAAGTGGCGTGCTCATTTGACCGTGTTGCCCCACAGCTTCGGGTCGTCGACGTTGTCCTTGGTGACGAGCGGCGCGGGCAGCTGGTCCTCCAGGATGCCGCTGGGCAGCTTGACGATCGTGGAGTCGTGGTCGGTCGGACCGGGCTTGAACGTCTTCCCCTCCATCGCCGCCTTGATGTAGTACATGCCGTACTTGGCGTAGGCGTCGGCGGGCTGGGAGACGGTGGCGTCGATCTCGCCCTTGCGGATGGCGTCGAACTCCTGCGGGATGCCGTCGTTGGAGACGATCGCTATGTGCCCGCTCTGCCCGGCCGTCTTGAGCATGCCCTTGGACTTCAGGGTCTGCAGGGTCGGGGCGAGATAGACACCGCCGGCCTGCATGTAGATGCCCTTGATGTCGGGGTTGGCGTTGAGGAGCGTGTCCAGCTTGGACGCGGCCGTGTCGGACTCCCACTTGGCGGGGATCTCCAGCACCTTGAGCTTCGGGTACTTCTTCTTCACGCAGTCCCGGAACGCCTCGGAGCGGTCCCGGCCGTTGACCGAGGCCAGGTCGCCCATGATCTGCACGACCTTGCCGCTGGTGACGTGCCGGCCGAGGTAGTCGCAGGCCTTGGTGCCGTAGGCGACGTTGTCGGCGCGCACCACCATGGCGACCTTGCCCTTGTCGGGCGCCACGTCCACGGCGACCACCGGCACGCCCTTGCGCTCGGCCTGGTCGAGACCCGCCTCGATGGCAGCACTGTCCAGCGGGGCGACGACCAGCCCCTTCACACCCTGGTTCAACTCGTTGTTGATGTCGGTGATCTGCTGGGAGGGGTCGCTGTTGGAGTTGACCGTCTTCAGCGCCTCGACACCCTCGGACTTCGCCATCTTGGGTACGTAGTCGTTGTACGACTGCCAGAACGGCGAGGTCAGCAGGGGCAGGATCACCCCGACCTTGCCGGTGCCGCCGCCTCCGGCGCTGCCGCTGCCGGTGTCCTTCGTACTGCCGCATGCGGCGAGCGCGAGCGAGGCGCCGAC
Source organism: Streptomyces sp. NPDC048417 (assembly GCF_040651615.1). Taxonomy (NCBI): domain Bacteria; kingdom Bacillati; phylum Actinomycetota; class Actinomycetes; order Kitasatosporales; family Streptomycetaceae; genus Streptomyces; species Streptomyces sp. NPDC048417. The sequence continues at coordinate 146,125 of NZ_JBEZKI010000002.1, forward strand.
GGCCACGGCCGTCGCGCCGATGATCCGGTACCTGTTCCGCTTCCCCAGTGTTCTGCCGGGCATCTGGCAGCTCCTCATCGAGCGTGTTCGAGCAGATGTCCGCATACTTATCAGACCACTCGGTGCCGTCAACACCCTGCGGACGCGTTTTTTCGGCGAAACGAGCCGTAGTGGTCGGACCACATCGCTGGTTAGACTGCGGCGCACCGGCGAACGGAGGAGCGGTGTGGACGAGAGCGGTGTGGACGGGCCAGCCCCGCAGAAGGGCACGGTGACGCAACGCGCCATCGAGCGGATCAAGGCGATGATCGGGGAGGGCCGCCTGGAGCCGGGCCAGCGGCTGCCGACAGAACGGGATCTCGCCGCGCAACTGGGCATGTCCCGCAGCTCCATGCGCGAGGCGATCCGCGCGCTGACGGTCCTGGGCGTCCTGGAGGCCCGGCACGGCTCCGGCATCTACGTCACCCAGCTGGAGGCGGGTGACCTGCTGGAGACGTTCGGGGTGGTCGCCGATCTGTCCCGCGGGCCGCAGCTGGTGGAGTTGCTGGAGGTGCGGCGGGTCCTGGAGTCGACGGCGACGGCGCTGGCCGCCGCGCGGATCACGGCCGATCAACTGGCCGAGGTCGAGAAGCACTTGACGGCGATGAACGCCACGGACGACCCGGAGGAGATCCTCGCCCACGACCTCGCGTTCCACCGGGTGATCGCCGGCGCCGCCGGGAACGACACGATGGCCGCGATCCTGGAGGGACTGTCGTCGCGGACGTTCCGGGCCCGGGTGTGGAGGGGGTTCCAGGAGGAGGGGGCGTTCGCGCGGACACGCCGGGAGCACGCGGCGATCCACCGGGCCCTCGTCGCCCGGGATCCGGAGGCGGCGAGGGCTGCGGCGGCTTCGCATGTGGGTGAGGTGGAGGAGTGGCTGCGGGCGCAGCTGCGGGGGTGAGCCGAGGGTTTTCGGCTGCGGGTGCGCCGTGTCTGTTCGCACCCACGCGGCGGTAGCCGCATAGCGGTACAGCCCCGCGCCCCTTTCGGGCGCTCCGGCTCAGGTCCTTTTGAAGCGCAAGGTCATCAGCTCGAATGGGCGCAGTCGTACCGTCAGGCCGTCACCGTCCCGATCTGGAATCGGCGAGTCCAAAGGCCGCTCCAGCAAGTCCGCAACCTCGACCCCCGCGACCTCGAATCCCGTCGTCAGCCTCGCGCGGGCCCGGCCCCCCTGCGCCTCGTGGAACCGCACCACCACGTCCCCGCTGCCGTCGTCCGCCAGCTTCACCGCCGTGACGACGACCGCGTCGTTGTCGACCGTGACCAGCGGAGCCACCTCCCGCGCACCCGTCACCCGGCGCTCCGGCAGGTTGATCCGCCACCCCTCCCGCACCGCGTCCGCGATCCCCGCGCCCGGTACCAGCGCGTGCCGGAAGCGGTGGATGCCCTGGTCGGTCTCGGGGTCCGGGAAACGCGGAGCGCGCAGCAGGGAGACCCGGACCGTGGTCGTCGTGCCCCGGTCGCCGTCCGTGCGGACCGCGCGGGTCACGTCGTGGCCGTACGTCGAGTCGTTGACGATCGCCACGCCCCAACCCGGCTCGTCCAGATGGATGAAGCGGTGGTTGCAGGCCTCGAACTTCGCCGCCTCCCACGAGGTGTTGGTGTGGGTCGGACGGTGGAAGTGGCCGAACTGGGTCTCCGACGCATAGCGTTCGGCGTGCAGGTCCAACGGGAAGGCCAGCTTCAGGAACTTCTCCGTCTCGTGCCAGTCCACCTCCGTGTCGATCAGCAGCCGACGCTCGCCCGGCGGCAGCGACAGCACCTGGGTGACGCGGGAGGACCCGAAGGACCGTGCGATCCGGACCGAACGGCCGTCCTCGCCGACCGTCAGCCCGTCGGTGTCGGTGAGGTCCGTGACCGCGTTGCGGTAGAAGGCGTCGACGTCCCAGGCGTCCCACATGTTGGGGAAGTCCGGGTGGAGTTGGAGCAGGTTGGCGGCCGCACCGGGGGCGATGGTCTCCCGGTCGGCGGCGAGGTCGTACGCGGACACGACCAGGCCCCGGGCGTCGATCTCGATCCGCAGCAGGCCGTTGGAGAGGATCCGGCCGCCCTCGGGCCGCTCCGACACCGTCACCTCCTCGAGCCGTTCCTCCTCGCCCGCGCCCCCGGCGGGGATGCCATGGCGACTGTGCGGCGCCGCGTTGAACAGGAGGGGCCGGTCGCCCTCCCCCACCAGGGCCCGCTGGGCCGCTTCGATGATCCCGTCGAGTTCGGCGGCGATCCGCTGATAGGTCGCCCGGGCCTCGCGGTGCACCCAGGCGATCGACGAACCGGGCAGGATGTCGTGGAACTGGTGGAGCAGGACCGTCTTCCAGACCCGGTCCAACTCCTCGTAGGGGTACGGGAATCCGGTCCGTACGGCGGCCGTCGTCGCCCACAGCTCGGCCTCCCTCAGGAGGTGTTCGCTGCGCCGGTTGCCCTGTTTGGTCCTGGCCTGGCTGGTGAGGGTGGCGCGGTGGAGTTCGAGATACAGCTCGCCCACCCAGACGGGCGGGTCCGGGTACTCGGCCTCCGCCTTCTTGAAGAACTCCGCCGGTGTCTCCCAGACGACCGCCGGCGAGCCCTCCAGGTCCCGTACCCGGGCCGCCTTCGCCACCATCTCCCGGGTCGTGCCCCCGCCGCCGTCACCCCAGCCGGTCGGCGCGAGGGAGTGCCGGGCCCGGCCCTTGTCCTTGAAGTTGCGGGTGGCGTGGGCGAGTTCGCTGCCCTTCATGGAGCAGTTGTAGGTGTCGACAGGCGGGAAATGGGTGAAGATCCGGGTGCCGTCGATGCCCTCCCACTGGAAGGTGTGGTGCGGGAACCTGTTCGTCTGGGACCAGGAGATCTTCTGGGTGAGGAGGCGGGTGGAGCCCGCCGCCCTGATGATCTGCGGAAGCCCGGCGGCGAAGCCGAAGGTGTCCGGCAGCCACGCCTCGTCGTTCTCGATCCCGAACTCGTCGAGGAAGAACCGCTTCCCGTGCACGAACTGACGGGCCATCGCCTCCGACCCCGGCATGTTGGTGTCCGACTCCACCCACATCCCGCCGGCCGGCACGAACCTGCCGTCCGCGACCGCCTTCTTCACCCGCGCCCACACCTCGGGCCGGTGCTCCTTGACCCACGCCCACTGCTGGGCCTGGGACATGGCGAACACGAAGTCGGGTTCGTCCTCGATGAGGGCGGTCATGTTGGCGGTCGTACGGGCCACCTTGCGGACCGTCTCGCGCAACGGCCACAGCCACGCCGAGTCGATGTGCGCGTGTCCGACGGCGCTGATCCGGTGTGCGGAGGGGACGGCGGGGACGGACAGCACCTCGGTGAGCCGTGCACGCGCCTGCTCCGCCGTGCCGTTGACGTCCTGGAGGTCGATCGCGTCCAGGGCCCGCTCGACCGCGCGCAGGATCTCCCAGCGGCGTTGCGCGTCCGCCGGCAGCTCGGCCATCAGCTCGCCGAGCACCTCCAGGTCGAGCACCAGCTGCCACACGGTCTCGTCGAAGACGGCGAGGTCCATCCGGGCGAGCGTGTACTGCGGCTCCTGCCCGGCGGTGTCCTTGTCGCCCAGCCGGGTGGGCCGGAAGGGGTGGTAGTCGAGGATGACGGGGTTGGAGGCGGCCTCGACGTGCAGTCGTACCTGCTCGCCACCCGCCACCGGGGCGCCGATCCGGACCCACTGGTTGCGCGGGTTGAGGCCCTTCACGGGGGTGCCGTCGGGCCGGTAGACCAGGCCCTCGCACTGGAAGCCGGGCATGTTCTCGTCGAATCCGAGGTCGAGCAGGGCCTCCACGGTCCGCCCGGCCCACTCCTCGGGGACGGTTCCGGTCACCCGGAACCAGCTGGTGCCCCACGGAGCACCCCACCGGGCGCCCACCTCGATCGGCCCGGGCTCGGCGGCGAGCCCTTCGGCGACGGGCACGGGCTCGCCGGGCGCGTGCCAGACGGCAACGTCGAGCGGCACGGACTCGGGGTACACGGCGGGGCGGATGCGCTCGTCGAGGACGCGCCTGAGGCGGGCTTCCACCAAGCTGCGGTCGTCATGCATGTGGGGTGCTCCGTTTGTTCGTTACCGGTTACCAGGTGTGCGTGACGGTCACGGGATCCGACGAGGTGTACAGCTCCCCTACGGCGCGCACTTCGAACCGTGCCGCCGCCTCGCCCTGCTCCGGCTGGAGCCCGGTCAGGTAACAGGCCCGCTGTCCGGTGGCGCCGAGGAAGCGCCGGGTGCCGTCGGGGAGCAGCCGGTGCAGGGTGTGGTGCCGTACGCCCCCGGGCGCCGTGCTCCAGGCGAAGCGGAGGGAACCGGAGTCCGGGTCCCAGTAGGAGGCGTACGGCGGGGTGACGGCCGCCGCCTCGGTCGCTGCCGTCGCCGGCAGTGAGCGGGCCAGGGCCGCCGCGGTGGCGGCGATCAGGACGGTATGTCTGCTCGGGTTCACGAGCGGGTGCCTCCTGGTGGGGTGGGGAGTACCTGACCGGGAGTGACGACCTCGGTGATGCCGCGCGCGGCCAGATGGTCCTGGTCGTCCGCGCGGGTGTCGAGGACGGTGGTGGGACGGACGCCGTCGGAGACGAGCCGGAACCAGGCGTCGAAGACGGGCCCGCCGGGAGCGCACCGGGAGCGCCGGGCCGGGTCGGAGGGCACGACGAGCGCCGTGTCGCGTGCCCTCGCCACCCGGGGCTCGGCCGCCGCGAGCACATGCGCGAGGTCCTTGGGCTTGCGGTCGTTGGTGAACAGGCCGAGCCCGTATTCGAGTTCGGGGAAGTCGGCGAGGCTCCGGCTGACGTCGTGCGAGCACCACCAGGTGACGCCCCACAGATCGGGGCAGTCCAGCACGGCGGTGAGGGTCGCCTCGGTGAACGCGGCCGCGTGCTCGGCGGGGATCAGCGGCGCGGGCGCGCCCACTTCCTGGAGCCATACGGGCCGGTGCGGATCCTCGGCCCAGGCCTTGCTCAGTTCCACCAGGTACGCGGCGTGCTGCTCGGTCTGCGGGGCGGTGCGGCCGTGGCGCTGGGCGGTGCCGTTGAACACCCAGGAGTGCACGGCGGTGAGGTCGCCGAGGCGGGCCGAGTGGGCGGGGGTGAAGGGCTGGTCGTCCTGGTACCAGGCGGCGTCGTAGGAGGCGTGCAGATGGAGCCTGCCGGGGGCGCCCTCGGCACAGGCGGCAAGGAGGCGTGCCAGCCAGCGCTCCGCCTCCTCCTCGGTGGCCCGGTCCGGATCCGGATGCGGGCCGGCGGCGAACTGGTTGACCTCGTTGCCGATCGTCATCCCGATGAAGTTGGGCCGGTCCGCGAGCGCCGCGGCCAGGGTGCGGAGATAGGCGGCCTCCCCCGCCACGACCTCCGGGTCGGTGAAGAGGTTGCGCCGGTGCCAGGTCCGGGTCCAGGCCGGCAGGAAGTCGAAGCTGCTCAGGTGGCCCTGCAGACCGTCCACGTTGACGTCGAGACCGCGTTCGGCGGCCGCGTCGGCGAGGGCGACGAGCTGCTCGACCGCGCGGGGCCGGATCAGGGTGCGGTCGGGCTGGAAATAGGGCCACAGCGGAAAGACCCGGATGTGGTCGAGCCCCAGAGCGGCGATCGAGTCGAGGTCGGCGCGTACGGAGTCCAGGTCGAAGTCGAGCCAGTGGTGGAACCACCCTTCGCTGGGGGTGTAGTTGACGCCGAAGCGCACGGCCGGAGGCATGCGGTCTCCTTGCGGGAACGGGGGTTCAGCCTTTGACGGCGCCTTCGCCGACCCCGCGGAAGAAGTACCGCTGGAGGCAGGCGAACAGGGCGATGAGCGGGGCCACGGCGATCACGGTGCCGGCGGCGACGAGGCGTTCGTCGTTGGCGAAGGTGCCGTGCAGGTAGTTGAGGCCGATGGTGAGCGTGAACCTGGACGGGTCGCTGAGCACGATCAGCGGCCAGAGGAAGTCGTCCCAGGCGCCCATGAAGGCGAAGATCGCGACGACGGCGACGGTGCCCTTGACCGACGGCAGGGCGATCCGCAGGAACCGCTGCCAGACGTCGGCGCCGTCGACGTAGGCCGCCTCCTCGATCTCGTAGGGCAGGTTGAGGAAGGCGTTGCGCATCAGCAGCACGTTCATGGCGCCGATGGAGCCGGGCAGCACGACGCCGATCAGGGTGTTGTTGAGGCCGAGTTCCCGCATGGTGGTGAACTGGGCGATGATGATCCCCTCCACCGGCACGAGCATCGCGAGGATGAAGACGAGGGTGGCGATCCGGCGCCCTCGGTAGCGCAGCCGGGCGAGGGCGTATCCGGCGAGCGCCGAGCCGACGCAGTTGGTGACCACGCTCGCGCCTGCCACCTTCAGCGAGTTGAGGGCGTAGTCCCAGACGGGGATGGTGTCGGCGACCCGCTGGTAGTTGTGCAGGGTGGGATGCTCGGGCAGGAAGCTCGGGGGCGAGCTGAAGATGTCCTCGGTCGGCCCCTTGAGCGAGGTGGACAGCTGCCACAGGAACGGTCCGACGGTGACCGCCAGCACGAGCAGCAGCAGGGCGTAGCGCAGGACCAGCTCGCCGATCCGGATGCGGCGCCCGTGCTCGTCGGTGAAGCGTGCCCGGGGGGCGCTCATGGGCGGTCCCTCCGGTCGGCGCGCAGCACCAGGAGCATCAGCGCGACGGTGACGACGAAGACCACGACGGAGAGCGCCGAGGCGTAGCCGACGCGGCCGGTCAGTCCGGTGCCGGTGCGCTGGACGAGCATCACGAGGGTGGTGTCCTCGCCGGCCGGGCCGCCCCTCGGGCCCGCCATCAGGTACACCTCGGAGAACACCTTGAAGGCGGCGACCGAGGAGAGCGCGGCCACCAGCACCATCGTGGAGCGTACGGCGGGCACGGTGACGGAGAGGAAGCGGCGCACCGCCCCCGCGCCGTCCACGGCGGCGGCCTCGTGCAGCTCGCGCGGGACGTTGGCGAGCGCCGCCAGATAGATGATCATGTAGTAGCCGAGGCCCTTCCAGACCGTGACCGCCATCGCGCTCAGCAGGAGCAGCCACTGGTCGCTGAGAAAGCCGATCCGGCCGATCCCGACCGTCTCCAGCAGGGAGTTGACCAGGCCGCGTTCGTCGAGCAGCCAGACCCAGATGAGCCCGACCACGACGATGGAGGCGACGACCGGGGTGTAGAAGGCGGACCGGAAGAAGGTGATACCCGGGATGTTCTTCTGCACCAACAGCGCGAGCAGCAGCGGCAGGACGACGAGGGCGGGTACGACCACGACGATGTACAGGGTGCTGTTGCGCAGACCGGTCCAGAACATGTCGTCGTGGATCAGCTCACGGAAGTTGGCGAGACCCACGAACCGGCCGGGGATCAGGGTGCGGCGGTCGGTGAAGGAGTTGACCACCGTCGAGACGAACGGATAGAGCACGAAGGCGCCGATGACCAGCAGCCCGGGAGCGGCGAACAGCCACGGACTGGTGGGCAGTTGACGCCGCACACGGGACGCGCCGGCCATGCCTCGCCCCTCAGCCCTGCTGCTGGAGCAGCTGGTCGCAGGCCTTGACAGCGTTGTCCAGAGCCGCCTTGGGACTCTCCTTGCCCTGCAACGCCTTGGCGACCTCGTTGCCCAGCGCGGTCTTCATCTGGTCGCTGAACAGCACCGGCGTGTAATTGACCGCGTTCTTCAGCGACTTGGCGGCGGCGATCCGCACCCGGGTCTCGTCGGTGCCGTCCTCCTTGGTGAAGTACGGGTCGTCGAGGGAACCGGCGGTGCTCGGGAAGATGGCGACCTGCTTGGCGAAGGACATCTGGTTCTGCGCGTCGGTCACGAAGTGCGCGAAGGCGACGGCGGCCGGCGTGTGCTTGGTCTTCGAGTTGACCATCACACCCATCACGTACATGTTGACGTGCCCGGTGCTGGTGATCTGGTCGGTGATGCCGATGTTCCTGTACAGGTTCGGCGCCTGCTTCTTGAAGTTGGCGAGGTCGAGGGCGCTGCCGGGGTTCATGGCGACGGCCTCGGTGAGGAACTTCTTGCCGGACGACTCCGGGGTGGCGGTCAGCGCCTGCGGGTCCTGCGCCTTCGCGTCGTACAACTCCTTGTACTTGGTGAGCAGTTCGATCCCCTTGGCGTCGTTGAACGCGAACCCGGTGCCCGTCTTGTCCATCAGCTCGGCGCCGTAGCGACCGAAGTCCTCGATGGTGGGGACGTTGGCGAGGGTGGCCACCTTGCCGTTGCTCTGCTCGGCCATCTTCAGGGCGTCCGCGAAGAGTTCGTCGTACGTCTTCGGCGGCTGCGCGGGATCGAGTCCGGCCTCCTTGAACAGGGCCTTGTTGTAGAAGAGCGGCCCGGTGTTCAGGTACCAGGGGAAGGCGTACGTCCCGCTCATCCCCGGTATCCGATGGCTGGCCCAAGCCCCCGCCAGATACTCGGACTTGTACTTGCTCGCCGCCTTGTCGAGGTCGAGGGCGAGGCCCGCCTTGGCGAGCGGGGCGGCGAGGTCCGGGGAGACGTTGACGACGTCGGGCAGGGTGCCTCCGGCCGCGTCCGCGCTGATCTTGTCGGCGTAGCCCTCGGCGGGCTGGTCGATCCACTTCACGTGGGTGTCCGGGTACTTCTTCTCGAAGTCCGCGATCAGGCCCTCGAAGTACGGCTTGAAGTTCGCGCGCAGGTTCCAGGTCTGGAAGGTGATGTCGCCCTCGACCTTGCCCGAGGCGTCGGTGGAACCACCGCCGTCGTCCCCGGAACCGCAGGCGCTCAGCGGCAGGGCGAGGACGGCGGCAGCGGCGAGGGCGAGGGCTCTGCGGGAGATACGCATGGTCCGTTGCTCCTTTGCAGCGGGGGTGGTCGAAGGTGCCGCGCCAGACCTTGCACGCCGATTCCGCGACGAGTCAATGGATTCGGCACAGCTAAAGTCATTAGTGGCTCGAAGCCCCTGCTCAGCAAGGCGTTACAAGCGTATTGCGGTCGATCACTAATACGCTTTAGGGTGTTCGAACTCAAGCGCATTAGCGGATCACGGTCCCGACCGAATGAGGAAGTGAGTTGGCGGAGAAACGCGTCCCCGCGCGCCGGCCGACGATGAAGGACATCGCGCGCCGCTCCGGAGTCTCCGAGAGCGCGGTCTCCTTCGCGCTCAACGGCCGCCCCGGGGTCTCCGAGACGACCAGGGCCCGGGTGCACCGGGTCGCCGAGCAGCTCGGCTGGCGGCCCAGCACGGCCGCCCGCGCCCTGTCCGGCGAGGGCGCGGCCACGGTCGGCTTCGTCCTCGCCCGTCCCGCGCACTCCCTGGGCGTGGACTCCTTCTTCCTCCAACTGGTCTCCGGCATCCAGGAGGTGCTCGCCGAACGCCATCTCGGCCTGCTCTTCCAGATGGCGGAGGACGTGGCCGACGAGTGCGCGGTGTACCGCCGCTGGTGGGCGGAACACCGCGTCGACGGCATCCTGATGGTGGACCCGCGCGCCGACGACCCCCGCCCCGGCCTCCTCGACGAGCTCGGCCTGCCCGCGGTGGTGATCGGCGGCGCCCCCGACGAACGCCACCCCGGGCTGTCGACGGTCTGGGCGGACGACGCGGCCGCGATGGCGTCGGTGGTCGACGAGCTGACGGCACTGGGTCACCGCAGGATCGTGCACATCGCGGGCCTGCCGGGCCTCGCCCACACCCAGCGCCGGATCCGCACCCTGCGCACGGAGGCGGACGGCCGGGGGCTCTCCGAGGTCCGCTCGGTCACCACCGACTACTCCGACGCCGAGGGCGCGGCCGTCACCCGCCGCGTCCTGCGTGCGACCCCGCCCCCGACGGCCCTGATCTACGACAACGACGTGATGGCGGTGGCCGGGGTCGCGGCCGCCGCCGAACTCGGCTACTCGGTCCCGGACGACGTCTCCGTCGTCTCCTGGGAGGACTCGGCCCTGTGCCGCATGGTCAAGCCATGGCTGTCGGCGCTCTCCCGGGACAGCGCCGAGTTCGGCCGGGTGGCGGCCCACGAACTGACGGCCCTCCTGGACGGCGGCTCGGCCCGGGCCGTACGCGTGCCGGTGCCCCGACTGACGGTACGGGGCAGCACGGCACCCGCCGCCGACTACTAGGCGCGGGTGCCGTAGAGGCGCCGGTCTCGGTGGCGTGGGGCTGCCGTGACCCCGAGCAGCCGCGGCAGCCTCTTCCCTACCTCACCCGTGCCACTCCACCTTGAACACCCACGCGTGCCGGCCCGTCCGCCGGGCCGCCTCGGGCACGTCGATGACGAGCGACCCGTTGCTTACGGTCCAGGTCAGCGGCCGGTCGTGACCGAGCATGGTCACCTTGTCGCCGGCCCGGACCGGTACCGGTGCCTCGACGGTGAGCTTGGCGCCCGGCCGGGTCAGGGAGTGGATGTAGAAGGCCTCGTCCGGGCGGACGGTGAAGCGCAGGTCCTCGCCGAGCTGGGCCATGCGCGACCAGTAGGTGGTGCCGTAGACCGCCTCGCCGTTGACCGCGAGCCAGGCGCCCGTCTCCCGCAGCCGGGTCTGCATGATCTCCGGGATGGTGCCGTCGGCGCGGGGGCCGATGTCGAGCAGGAAGTTGCCGTTCTTGGAGACGATGTCGACCAGGCTGTGCACGACCTCCTCGGCGGTCATGTAGGCGTCGTCCGGGGTGGCCCGGTTGTAGCCGTAGCTGCGCGGGTCGAGGCCGCGGCTGGCCTCCCACTTGGCGACGACCGTGTCGGCGTACGTCGTGTACTCGGGCGTGGTGAAGTCGTGGAAGCCGATGCCGGAGCGGTCGTTGACGGTCACGTCGACGGGACGGGCCCGGTTCTTGGCGTGGTTGAAGTACTCGGCGAGGACGTGGACGCTGTCGTTCGCGCCGCCGATGTCGCACCAGATGATCTCCGGGTCGTAGCCGTGGATCAGCTCGAGCATCTGCGGGGCCTGGAAGTCCCTCACGTAGTCCTTGCCGGAGGTGTATCCGGTGTACGGCAGCGGGTCCAGTGTGTACGGGTTGCGCGGGGCGTGGCCCATCCAGGGGTCGTCGGGGTTGAACCACTCGGGCATGGAGAAGTAGAGGCCGCGGTGGAGTTCGGGCGCGTACCGACGGGACGCCTCGAACAGCTCCTTGACCAGGTCCCGTTTCGGGCCCATCTTGACGGCGTTGCGGTCGGAGACCTTGGTGTCCCACAGGGCGAAGCCCTCGTGGTGCTTGGAGGTCAGTACGTGGTACTGGGCACCGGCGTCCCGGAACAGCTCCACCCATGCCCGCGGGTCGAACTTCTCGGCGGTGAAGCGCGGGATGAAGTCGTCGTAGGCGAAGTCCTCGCCGTAGGTGTCCCGGTGGTAGGCGTAGGTCGGGTTGTTCGGGTCCTGCATCTGGTCCCAGTACCACTCGGCGTACTGCACCCCGACCGGCGCCCACGCGGGCACCGAGTAGACACCCCAGTGGATGAAGATGCCGAACTTGGCCTCGTTGAACCAGTAGGGCGCCTGATGACCGGCCAACGAGGTCTCGCTGGGCTGGTAGTCGGGTGTGCCGAGCGTCAACGTGCGTTTGGCGGCGGCGACCTGGGCTCCGTGTCCGCGCACGCTCACCGTGCCGTCGCGCTCGGTGCCCGGCGCGGTGCCGGTGCGGCTGCGGATACCGACGTGGACGCGCGCCTGTTCGCCGGGGTCGAGGCGGCGGATGCGGGCGGGCTCGACGGTACGGGCGCCGGGGACGTCGACGCGTACGGACACCGCGTCGCGGGCGAGGATCGCGACGGTGCCCGCGTTGACGACGGTGGCCTCCACGCTCTGGGCGCCGGTGGCGTCCAGCAGGGAACCGGTGGAGCGGGCGTCGCGCAGGGTCAGCGCCCGCCCCTGGGCGACGGGCTGGAGGGAGAGCGCGAAGACGTGCAGGGCGGTCTTGCCGGCCTCGGCCGGGTTGCCGACCGGGAGGGTGAGGGCGACGGCCTCGCGCTGCGGGTCGAACCACACCTCGGAGGTACCGATCCCGACGCTGTGCTGGTCCTTGCCGCCGTCCGGCTGGAGGCGGTACGGCGCCGCCAGCGGGCCGCCCACCGCGTACCAGTCGCCGCCGCTCAGGCCGGCGGTGGTGGTCGTGCCGTCGGTGTAGTGGACGGTGACCCGGCCGGAGGCGTTGCCGTAGCTGCCGGCGGTGAGGAAGACGGCGGACAGGTAATGGCCCTTGGGGAGGTCGACGCGCTGGCCGAGCGCGACAACGTTGTTCTTGGCGCCCGCCGTAGCGGCGGGGAAGTCGAAGGGGACACCGTCGACCTCGATACGGCCGGCCGGGAGTTCCTCGCCCGGGAACGTGTAGCCGGAGCCGTCGAAGTCACCGCCCCGGGCGTCGGCGGTGTCGATGCCGTCGTTGTCGTAGAGGGAGTCGAGCGGTACGGGGACCGGAGTGGGGACGGGGACCCATGACGACGCGGCACCCGCATCGGCCGACCCGGCGACGCCGGCCTCGGCAGGCTCGGCGGCCTGGGCCGGGGTCGTCGCGGCGAGCGGCAGGGCGGCCGCCGCGGCGACGCCTGCCGCGGCCCCCAGCACCTGGCGTCTTGGATAGGGAGACATGCTCATGCGCGGCTCCATTCATCGGATGTCTGATGATTGAGCGGGCCCAGAAGCCTGTCAATGGGGTGTGCACGTGCGAGAGTTGAGGAAGTGGTCGGATGACCTGTGGGGGCAGCGCAGACACCGACGGCCGGTCCTCGGCACACCCCACCCGCGTGACCGGCGGCGGATGCTCTCGACGCGAAGCCCGCGGCGAGGCAGAGTGCCCTTTCGTACCGACGAGTAAGCCTCTCTCGCACCCCCAGGAGCGCCCGTGACCAGCTGGGTCGGCCGGACCGCCGCCGAAATCGCCGCCGCCGTACGAGAGAAGCGGGTCACGCCCCGGGAGGTGGTGGCCGAGCATCTGGAGCGGATCGGGCGGCTGGACGGGCGGATCGGCGCGTTCCGGAAGGTCCGGGCCGAGGCGGCGCCGGCCGAGGCGGACGAGGTCGCGGCCCGCCCCGACCTCGCCGAACTCCCGCTGGCCGGTGTGCCGGTGGCCGTGAAGGACAACCTGGCGGTGCGCGACGAGGCGCATCTCGACGGTTCGGCCGCGACGCCGGACACGCCCGCCGACGCCGACCATGCCACCGTGGCCCGACTGCGGGCGGCGGGCGCGGTGGTCGTGGGGCTGACGAACGTGCCCGAACTGTGCGTCTTCGGCACGACCGACGGGGTCCACGGCATCACCCGCAACCCGTGGGACACGCTGCGCAGCGCGGGCGGCTCCTCTGGCGGCAGCGCGGCCGCGGTCGCCGCCGGGCTGGTGCCGATCGCCCTCGGCAACGACGGCATGGGCTCGCTGCGCATTCCGGCGGCCAACTGCGGTCTGGTCACCATCAAGCCGGGGTTCGGGGTGGTCCCGGCCGGGATCGGCAACGGCGACTGGTTCGGCATGTCGGAGAACGGGCCGCTGGCGACCAGCGTCGAGGACGCCCGGCTCATGCTCTCGGTCCTCGCGGACAAGAGGTTCGAGAACACCACGCAGGGCACTGCGCTGAAGATCGCCGTCTCGCGGCGCAGCCCGCTGATCGGGACCACCGTGAGCAGGCCGTATACGAACGCGCTGGCGCAGGCGGCCGGGCTGCTGGCGGGCGCCGGGCACCAGGTGCGGCGCGCGGAGCCGCCGTACCCGATGTCGATCGGTGTCACCGCGCTCCGGCACTGGACGGCGGGGACGGCCGTGGACGCGGCCGATCTGGACCCGGCGCTGCTGACCCGGCGGACCCGGGTGCACGCGGCGATCGGCCGCCGTTTCCTGAGCGGGGTCCGGACGAGCGACTCCCGTGAGCGGCTGCGCGCCCGGCTCACCCCGTTCTTCGCGGAGTACGACGTGCTGCTCACCCCGGCGCTGGCGCGGCGCGCCCCGGAGGCGGCCTCCTGGCACGAGCGCGGCTGGGTGCGCAACGCGCTGGCCGGCTCCCACTACTCGCCGTTGACACCGGCCTGGAATCTCACCGGCTGGCCGGCGATGTCGGTGCCGTTCGGCACACTGCCCTCGGGCGCCCCGTGCGCCGTACAGCTGGTGGGACGGCCGGGCTCGGAGGCGGTCCTGCTGGCGGTGGCCCAGACGCTGGAGACCCTGCGACCGTGGCAGCGGACGGCCCCCGTCGACCAGGGCCTGTCGTCTGGATCAGGCCGGCGGTGAGGTGCGGCGCCTTTCGACCGGCCCCGGTGGTGTCCGGGGCGTGCAGCCGCGAGGCGGAGGAGGCGTAGACGATCAGCCGCTGCCGCGGCGGGCGACGCGGCGGGGGCACATCCGGCCGAAGGCCGGGGGACGTCGGCGACCGACGACAACGCTCGCGATCAACGCGCCCAGGGCTTCTTGGGCTCGGTCATCCGGCGGGCCGCCTCGACGACCGCCTCGCGGTGCAGGGCCAGCCGCTCCTGCGGCCAGGACTCGCTGACCTCCTTGGGGTCGACGCCCTCGGCGGCCCAGAACCAGGCCTGGGCCGCCGCGAGCACCATGGTCAGAAGGTCGTCGGGCGCCATGTCCCCATCGAGGTCGCCGCGTCGCTGGGCCTCGGCCACGAGTGCCGCCTTGTCGCGGAACGCGTCCTGTTCGAGTCCGGTGGCGGAGGGGCGCTCCAGCAGCTTCCACAGCCGCAGGCGCATCAGGTCCGGCCGTGCCACCAGGTGGTCGAAGATCGCGCCCGCGTATCCGGGCAGGTCCTCGACGTCGAAGGGCACGGACTCGGCGCCCGCCGTCATCGCCCGCTGCAGCACCTCGTCGAAGAGCTGCTCCTTGTTGCCGAAGTAGACGTAGATCAACCGCTTGTTCGCCCCCGCGGTCTCGGCTATCCGGTCCACCCGGGCACCGGCGATGCCGTAGGCGGCGAATTCGCTGAAGGCCGCGTCGAGCAGCCGGGCCTTGGTGGCACTGGAATCGCGTGACATGCCCACCACCCTAGCAGTAACTATCTAGTTATTGACATAGTCGGCGGGCGGGTCTAGGGTCTTGGTATCTATCCAGTTAGTTATGGAATCGAGGGAACCTCATCATGGAACAGCGCGCACTCGGCGGCCAGGGCCTGACCGTCGGTGCCCAGGGCCTCGGCCTCATGGGCATGAGCGTCTTCTACGGCGCCATCGACGAGACCGAGTCCCTGGCCACCATCGACCGGGCGCTGGAGCTGGGCGTCACCCTGCTGGACACCGCCGAGAGCTACGGCCCCTTCGTCAACGAGCAGCTGCTCGGCAAGGCTCTGGCGGGGCGCCGCGAGGCCGCCGTGGTCGCGACCAAGACCGGCGTGGAGATCACCGACGACGGCCAGGTGGTCGGCCTCAACGGCAGGCCGGAATACGTGCGGCACGCGCTGGAGCGCTCGCTGCGGCACCTGGGCACCGATCGCGTCGACCTCTACTACCTGCACCGGATCGACCCCCAGGTGCCCATCGAGGAGACCGTCGGCGCCATGGCGGAGCTGGTGGCCGAGGGCAAGATCGGGCACATCGGCCTGTCCGAGGCCTCCGCGGGGACCATCCGGCGGGCCCACGCCGTCCACCCGGTCACCGCCCTCCAGATCGAGTACTCGCTCTTCGAGCGCGGCATCGAGCACGACGGTGTCCTGGACACCCTCAAGGAGCTGGGCATCGGCCTGGTCGCCTACTCCCCGCTCGGCCGCGGCTTCCTGTCCGGCGCGATCACCAGCCCGGACGACTTCACCGAGGACGACTGGCGCCGTACCGACCCGCGCTTCCAGGGCGAGAACTTCGACCGCAACCTCGACGTCGTCCGCGAGGTCCGCCGGATCGCGGCCGAGAAGAACATCACTCCCGGTCAGCTCGCCCTCGCCTGGGTCCAGCACCAGGGCGCGGTCGCCATCCCCGGCACCAAGCGCCGCCGCTACCTGGAGGAGAACGTCGCCGCGACCGAGGTGACGCTCACCGACGCCGACCTCGCCGCCATCGAGGCGGTCGCCCCGCACGGCGCGGTCACCGGCGACCGCTACGCGCCCGAGCACATGGGCACCCTCAACGGCTGAGCGCCCTCCGTCCCAGACCCGCAGCGATCCAGAGCTTCCAGAAGGAACTTCACCACCATGCCCCAACCCGCCAAGCGGTCCCGGATCTCCGTCGGCGACACGACGATCACCTATCTTCCCGACGGTTTCGGCGCCCACAACCCCGACACCCTCTTCCCCGGCGTGGACTGGACGACGCGCCCCGGCGACCTCACCGACGGGCAGTTCGTCCTCACCTTCGGGTCGTTCCTCGTCCAGGCCGGGGGCCAGCGCATCCTCGTGGATCTGGCCGCCGGGAAGATCGATGTGGACGTACCCGGTGTCGCCCACCTCAAGGGAGGGGCGCTGCTGCGGAACCTCGCCGCCGAGGGACTGTCCGCCGCCGACATCGACACGGTCGTCTACACGCATCTGCACCTCGACCACGTCGGCTGGACCAGCGATGTCGCCCCGCTTCCCGGCACACCGGCCGCGCACGCGCCCAGCGGTCTCACCTTCGCCCGGGCCCGCCACCTCATGTCGCAGGCCGAGTGGCAGTACTGGACGACGCGCGACGCCGACCTGGGCGGACCGGACGCCGAGGCGGTGCTCAAGCCGCTCACCGGTGTCGTCGAGTTCGTCGCAAGCGGCGACACGATCGCGCCCGGAGTGACCGTCGAGGCCACGCCGGGTCACACCCCCGGCCATCTGGCGGTCGTCGTGCGGGACCCGGCGGGCGCCGGTACCGAGGAGGTGTGGATCGTCGGGGACATCGTGCACTCCACCGCCCAGATAGCAGACCCCGCCCTGACCTTCGCCTCCGACGTCGCTCCCGACCAGGCCCGGCAGGTGCGCGACCGGGTGCTCGGGCGGCCGGACACGGTGATCGCCGCCGGGCACTTCACGGACCAGGTGTTCGGCCGTGTCACCCAGGCGGGCGACGCGCGCACCTGGACTCCCGCCGGCGCCCCGTCCACTTCCCGGTGAACCGGCCGGGCGCGACCCGGTCACACCCCCCCACACCCCTCACACTTACAGGAGACACACCTCATGTCCGTACCGCAGACCCCCAGCACCTTCGGGGCCACCACCATCGCCGCCGAGATCGTCGACGGCGTCGACCTGCACGGCCGCAGGGCCGTGGTGACCGGAGCCAGTTCCGGGATCGGGGTGGAGACGGCCCGCGCCCTCGCCTCGGCCGGCGCCGACGTCACCCTGGCCGTGCGCAACATCGAGGCGGGCGACCGCGTGGCGACCCGCCTGACGGCGGATCTGCCGCCGGAGTCGGGCAAGCTGACCGTGGCCCGGCTCGACCTGGCCGACCGGTCGACGGTCGCCGCCTTCGTGGCCGACTGGCAGGGCCCGCTGCACATCCTGGTCAACAACGCCGGAGTGATGGCGCCGTCGGAGGTCACCCGCACACCGGACGGCCGGGAGCAGCAGTTCGGCGTCAACCACCTCGGTCACTTCGCCCTCACCACCGGCCTGCACCCGGCGCTCGCGGCGGCGAACGGCGCACGGATCGTCTCGGTCAGCTCCACCGGTCACCTCTTCTCCCCCGTCGTCTTCGACGACCTGGACTACCGGTTCCGCCCCTACGACCCGTGGACCTCCTACGGGCAGTCGAAGACCGCCAACATCCTGTTCGCCGTGGCCGCCGCCGAGCGCTGGGCCGACGACGGGATCACGGCGAACGCCCTGATGCCGGGCAACATCGCCGACACCAACCTGGCCCGGCACATGGACATGCAGCAGGTCGCCGCGTTCATCGCCTCGGGCGAACTCACCCTGCCGCCGCAGAAGACGGTGGAGCAGGGCGCGGCGACCTCGGTGCTGCTGGCCGCCTCGCCGACCGTGGCGGGTGTCACCGGCCGCTACTTCGAGGACTGCGCGGAGGCCGAGCCGGTCACCGAGCGAGCCGGTTCGGTCGGCGGTGTCGCGCCGTACGCCCTGGACCGGGACAACGCGGCCCGGCTGTGGGCCGTGTCCGAGGCGCTCGTCGGGTAACCGTGCTCAGAGGGCGCGGTACATGACGTGCAGGCCGACCAGCCCGTGCTTCGGATGGTCGAAGGCGGACGGGATCGTGCCGACGATCGTGAAACCGAGGGAGGCCCACAGGGCCACGGCGGGATTGGTCTCGACGACCGCGTTGAAGACCATCGCCCGGTAGCCGTGGCTCCTGGCCTCCGCCAGGATGTGCTCGGCGAGCGCCCGCCCGATGCCCCGGCCGCCCCGGTCGGGGTCGACCATGAAGCCGGCATTGGCGACGCCCGCGGCGGGGCCCCCGTAGTTGGGGGTGAGATAGGCGGAGCCCACGACGGCTCCGGTGGGGTCCTCGGCGACGTAGACACGTTTCGCCGGGCTCATCCACAGGGCGCGGGCCGTCTCCTGCGAGGTGTCGGGGTCCCATCCGTACGTCTCGGCGGCGGCGACGATCCGGTGCCAGAAGGGCCAGATCTGCGGCCAGTCGGCCGCGGTGGCTTCTCTGATCAGCATGGGCGTGAGTCTCGCACGCCCATGCGTCGGCGATCGCGGATGATCGACCGGCGGTCAGTCCACGCTCGGCAGGATGTGGGGCTCGGCGAGATCCTCCTCGTAACCCGCGAGGCGGATCGGGGCGGACCGGGCCCACACGTCGAGGCTGCCGAGCTGTCCGGGCCGGCTGCCCGAGCGCTCCGTGCGTTCCTTGGGGCGCTGCTCGCGATTCGTCTTCTCCGGTGTCACCGCGCACTCCTTATGTGTCGGTCACCCTCGGGGCGTACCGGACAGTCTGCGTTCCGGTGCCTGAGCGCCCGGTCGGGTCTGGATGGAAGGCCGGTTCGGACGCGGTGGCGCCGGAAACTCACAAGAGAGCAGGCCGTTGTCGACCGGCTTGTCCCGGGACGGACCGTGGGTGTGGGTGGGACCCCTTACTGCTGTCCGTCCCCTACAGATTAACCAAATGAGCGCGGGTCCGCTCGATAGGGAGTGCAAACAAGGTGTAACTATCGCGAGTCGTTACGCAGTTTCGACGCCCGCAAATGCACCCGTTCGTAACATGATGCCCCGTTTACGCTGCACCCGCCCGGCCTAAGCAAGCGAACACATTTTCGAAAGGACGGGTCTCCGCTCCCTTCACAGGCTGTGCAGTTCAGGTTGCGTTGGCCGGGTCGAAAACTCGACATGATCCGATGGCACAGGACAACGGCTGTCTCGCGGAAGGACTGACGCATGGAGTTGCGCAGCGTCGAGGAGCTGATGGATCTGCTGTACGCCTGCCGGCACCAGCGCGCCCTGCGCACCGCGGCTCTGCTGCGCCGCAGCCGCCCCGCCGACAAGGAGCTCCAGGTCGCGGGCCTGGTGCACGGCATCGAGGAACTGCTGGGCCCGGCCGACGGCCCCGCGCACGCGGTACGGTATCTGCTCGGGGAGCGGGTCTACCACCTGGTACGGGGAGACGGCGCCCCCGCCGACGAGGACGTGCTGCGGCTGCGGCAGGCCGCCGAGGAGAGCCGCACCGCGGGGCTCGACGCGGGCGTCCTGGAGGACTGGCGGACCGTCCTGGAACTGGTCGCGTCCCGCAACTCCCGCCTCGGGGCTGTCGACTGACGGACCGCCATGAGACGGTACGGCGATGACGTCGTCGTACGGGCTCAGGGGCAGGGCGGCCGTCGTCACCGGCGGCACGCGCGGGATCGGGCGCGCGGTGGCCGGGGCGCTCGCGGCGGCCGGGGCGCTGGTGTGCGTGAGCGCGCGGGACGCGGACGAGGTCCGGCACACCGCCGCGGAGCTGGGCGGGACCGGCCTGGCCGGCAGCGTCGCCGAGCCGGAGCACGCCCGGGAGCTGACCCGGCTGGCGCTCGGCGCGTTCGGGCGGCTCGACATCCTCGTCAACAACGCGGCCACCAACCGCCCGTACGGGCCCCTCATGGATGCCGATCCCAGGGCGTGGCGGGACGCGTTCACGGTGAACGTCGAGGCACCGCTGCGGCTGACGCAGTGCGCGTGGCGGGGCTGGATGCGGGAGCACGGCGGCTCGGTGGTCAACATCTGCACGGAGGGCGCGACGCATGTCGGCCCCGACGTGGGCGCCTACGGCACCAGCAAGGCGGCACTGCTGCACCTGACCCAGCAGCTGGCGGGGGAACTGGCACCCCGGGTGCGGGTCAATTCGGTGTCCCCGGGGCTGGTGCGCACGGAGATGGCCCGCTTCATGTGGGAGCCGCGGGAGGAGGAGATCGCCGCCGGGCTGCCGCTGGGGAGGATCGGGGAGCCGGAGGACGTGGCGGGGGCGGTGCTGTGGCTGTGCTCGGATGCCGCGGCGTGGGTGACCGGGGCAGACCTGGTGGTCGACGGCGGCACCAGGGTACGAGCGGCACGCACCCCCACCTGAAGGGGCGCGGAACGGTCCCGACGTGCGACTGCCGCCGCGCGGGCGCGATCAGCCCCACGACCCGCGGCCTGCCACCGGCCGGGCGTGCCCGAGATCAGTTCGGCGACGCGGCTGCTGCCCCCACTGGGCGACGGGCCCCTGGGTGGACCCGTATGGAATCGAACCACGAAGAACGCGTGACCTGCGCACCGGGCACACCGGCGCCTTCCCGAACAGTAGGGCGCCGGTGCCGGTGACCGCCAACGATTAAGCGGGGCCTACCACTTGCCCGGCTCGTAGTCCTTCAGGAAGACCCCGTACACGTCCTCCCCCTGCTCACCGCGGACGACCGGGTCGTAGACGCGGGCCGCGCCGTCGATCAGGTCGAGCGGGGCGTGGAAGCCGGCCTCGGCGAGGCGCAGCTTGTCGTAGTGCGGGCGCTCGTCGGTGATCCAGCCGGTGTCCACGGAGGTCATGAGGATGCCGTCGGTCTCGAACATCTCCACCGCGCTGGTCCGCGTGACCATGTTCATGGCCGCCTTCGCCGCGTTGGTGTTCGGGTGCCCGGCGCCCTTGTAGCCGCGGCCGAAGACGCCCTCCATCGCGGAGACGTTGACCACGTACGACCGTCCGCGCGCCGCCTGCTTCGCGGCCGCGGCCATGGCCGGCCGGAGCGCGCTGATCAGGATGAACGGCGAGGTGTAGTTGCAGAGTTGGGTCTCCAGGAGCTCGACCGGGGAGATCTGGTCGATGGTCTGCACCCAGGTGTTGCTGTCGACGACGTCGGGGACGAGGCCGCCCGCGTCGATGGCGGTGCCGTCGAGGTGCCGGGCGACGCTGGCGTTGCCCGCGACCAGTGCCAGGTCGGCGACCTGCTGGGCGTCGAGGCCGCTGCTGCCGAGGGGCAGCGCGGCGAGACCGTCCACGGCACCCGAGTTGAAGGCGCCGATGACCTGGTGGGCGGGGAGTTCACCGGCGGGCAGCGGGGCGCTCTCGCCCTCGACCAGGGCCGCGTAGGCCGAGGGCAGCCGGCGTACGGTCTGGGTCGCGTTGTTGATCAGGATGTCGAGCGGGCCCGCCGCGGCGACCTGCTCCGCCAGGGCGACGGCCTGGGCCGGGTCGCGCAGGTCGATGCCGACGACCTCCAGGCGGTGCAGCCAGTCCGCGGAGTCCTCCATCGCCTTGAAGCGCCGGATGGCGTCCTTCGGGAAGCGCGTGGTGATCGTGGTGTGCGCGCCGTCCCGCAGCAGCCGCAGCGCGATGTACATGCCGATCTTGGCCCGGCCGCCGGTGAGCAGGGCGCGCTTGCCGGTGAGGTCGGCGCGGGCGTCCCGCTTGGCGCGGTTCAGGTGCGCGCAGTCCGGACAGAGCTGGTGGTAGAAGTAGTCGACCTCGACGAAGCGGGTCTTGCAGGTGTAGCAGGAGCGCGGGCGCTGGAGTATCCCGGCGATCCTGCCCTCCTCGGTCCGCGAGGACGGCAGCAGGCCCTCGGTCTCGTCGTCGATGCGTTCGGCGGAGCCGGTCGCGGTGGCCTCGGTGACCGCCTTGTCGTGCGCGGTCTTGGCGGCCCGGCGCTCCTGGCGGCGGCGCTGCTTGACCGTCCGGTAGACGCCGGCCGTGGCCCGGCGCACCGCGATGGCGTCCGGGTGGTCGACCTCCAGCTTGTCCAGCTCGCCGAGCACGCTGAGGCAGACGGCGAGCCGCTCCGGGTCGATGCCCTGGCCGTAGACCACCTGGTCCTCGGCC
Organism: Streptomyces sp. NPDC048417; assembly: GCF_040651615.1. Taxonomy (NCBI): domain Bacteria; kingdom Bacillati; phylum Actinomycetota; class Actinomycetes; order Kitasatosporales; family Streptomycetaceae; genus Streptomyces; species Streptomyces sp. NPDC048417. The sequence continues at coordinate 168,149 of NZ_JBEZKI010000002.1, forward strand.
GTCGGGCCGTCCTGTGTCACCGTCATCGTGCCGCCGCTTCCCTGATCTCACCAGCGGCGCTCCGACTCGCGCCCGCTTTCGAACAGGGAATTTTACGGAGCGCCGGGCAATACCTCCAAACCCGACCGGATCATGGCTCGCAGACCGAGATCAGCGAGTCCACCTCGTCGGTCACCGCGCGGGCCAGCACATCGAGGTCCGGGACCGCGGCCGCGTCGGCGACGAGGCCGTAGTGGACCTGGTTGCGGTAGGTGGAGATGGCGACGGCGAGGGACTGGCCGGGCGCCAGCGGGGCCAGCGGGTAGACGGCCGTGAGCGGCTGACCGCCCAGGCGCAGGCCGAGGCCGGGCAGCGGGACGCTGGTGACCAGGATGTCGAACCAGAGCCGGGCGGCCTGGCCGACGAGCGGTCCGCCGAGCCGGTGCCCGAGGGCGGGCACATGGTCGGCGAGCAGCGCGACGGCACCGGCGCCCCGGTTGGGGCCGGCGTCCTTGTTGCGGACCATCGCCGTGCGGACGCGGTCGAGACGGGCGAGCGGGTCGGGGTTGTCGACCGGAAGCCGTATCAGATAGCCGGAGAGCCGGTTGCCCTGTGGGGTGGCGGTGCGCGGGCGGCGCTTGGAGACGGGGATCAGGGCGCGCGGGGCGACACCCTCGGTACCGTCGCCGCGCTCCTCCAGCCAGCGGCGCAGCGCGCCGGCGACGACGGCGATGAGGACGTCGTTGACGGTGCCGCCGACGGCCTTGCGGACCCGGTGCACATCGTCGATGTCAAGGTCGACGCCGGCGATGCTGCGGGTGCCGGTGGGCTCTGATTTCAGCGCGGCGGAGGAGCTCACCCCGAGGGCGGACAGGGCGACGGAGGCGCCGATGTCCAGGGCCCGGCCCACGTCCGAGAGTGCGCCGCGCACCAGCTCGGGCATCCTGCGCACGTCCGGCAGCGCCGGGAGCCGGCGCGCCGCCTCGATCGGGCGGGGGGTGCGCTCGGGCAGGTCGAGCGGGTCCATGACCCCGGCGGCCAGCTTGAGGGCGCGCAGCCCGTCGGCGAGGGCGTGGTGGAACTTGAACAGCACCGCGAAGGACACCCCGTCCTCGCCGGGCAGCACATGCGCCTCCCAAGGCGGCCGGCCGCGCTCCAGCGGGCGTTGCATCAACCGGCCGGCGGCGGCCTGGAAGTCGGCGGTCGGGGCGTGCAGCCGGACGTGGTCGAGGGGATCGAAGTCCGGGTCGGCCTCGCGGGCGGCACCGCCGAACCCGAGCGGCTGCCAGACGTCGCGGATCCGCATGCGCAGTCCGGGCACGGCGGCGGCGCGGGCCGCGAGCAGGTCCGCCGCGTGGGCGCCGGCGGTCGGCGAGTGCGCCGAGAAGACGCCCAGCGCGCCCAGGTGCATCGGGTGCCGGTCGGACTCGATGTTCCAGAACGCCAGATCGAGAGGGGCGAGCAGATCAGCAGTCACAGTCATGAAAGAGGGTGCCTCGCGTCGACGGAGGGGGATCAGCAGTCAACCGCAGTCAAACGCCGACACCCGATTACGGTCAAGTACGATCACGCTACGCTCAGTTAACAGCAGATTAAGCCCCGCCCCCTCCGAAAGAGGCGGGACTCAAGGGACACCTGAGGTCACCTCAGCGCCGGTGGCGCCGCCTCGGGTGACGTACCCCACTCTGACGGGCGCGGGCCGACCGTGAACGCCAGCGAGCGCAGGGTGCGCAGCGAACCGTTCGTCAGATAGGTCCGGCCGTAGTCCGATCCGTCGACCCGTGCCGTCTGGACGTACCGGTCGGCGGCCGAGGTGCCGGGCGCGGTCACCGTGAAGCCGCCGCTCGGCCAGTAGCGGCGGTCGAGGCGGACGTCGACCCGGTCGAAGGCGGGCGTGGACAGGCCCCATGTGCTGTAGCCCGGCTGGACGGGGAAGAGGCCGATGGACGACAGCACGTTCCAGGCGGACATGGTGCCGAGGTCGTCGTTGCCGGTCATCCCGGACGGGCCGTCCGTGAAGAGGGTGAGCGCCGCGTGCACCACGTCGGTGGTCTTCCAGGGCTGGCCGGTGGAGAGGTAGGTGTACGGGGCGATGAGATCGGGCTCGTTCATCGGGTTGTAGACGGCCGCGTTGTAGTAGGCGTAGGCGTTGCCGTGCACCCACACCTCGCGCGCGGTCCTCTCGGGGTCGGCGAGCAGCCTGTCGTAGGCGAAGAAGGAGTCGAGCCGCCGGTTGGTGGCGTGCTCGCCACCGATCAGGGAGATCACGCCGGGCAGGTCCTGCGGGACCAGCCACTGGTACTGCCAGGCGGTGCCCTCGTGGAAGCCGATGCCCCGGGCCGGGTCGGGGTCGCCGGTGAAGGCACCGGAGGCGTCCCGGGCGCGGAAGAAGCCGGTGGAGGGGTCGAACACGTTGCGGTAGTTCTGGGCCCGGGTGGCATAGCGGGCCGCGTCCGCACCATGTCCGAGGTCCCGGGCCATCTGGGCGAGCATCGCGTCGGACAGCGCGTACTCCAGGGTGACGGAGGCGCCGTGGTCGTAGTCGGAGTCGCCGACCTTGGTGTGCGGGCGGCCCTTGGCGTAGGGCGCGAAGCCGTCGGCGAGGTACTCGGCGTTGGCCTCGCGGCCGACGCCCTGGTTGGCGGCCGGCGGCACGCCGTCGGCGTTCTTCCGCAGCACCCGGTACGCCCGCTCCTCGTGCCCCTTGAGCAGGCCCATCTGGTAGGCGGTGGTCAGGAACGGGGTGACCGGGTCGCCGGTCATGATGTTCGTCTCGACCGTGCCGTAGCCCCACTTGGGCAGCCAGCCGCCGTCCTCGTCGACCTTCAGCACCGACAGCGCCATGTCCCTGGCCTCGCGCGGGGCGAGCAGGGCGAGCAGCTGGGCCTGGGTGCGGTAGGTGTCCCAGAGCGACCAGTTCTGGTAGTAGGTGAACCCGGCGGAGCGGTGGATCCGCCGGTCCCAGCCGGTGTAGCGGCCGTCCGCGTCGTCGCCGACGTTGGGTGCCAGGAAGGCGCGGTACAGGGACGAATAGAAGGTACGGCGGAGGGTCGCGCCGCCGCCCTGGACGCGCACCCCGCCGAGCCGCCGCTCCCAGGCGTCCCGGGCCTGCCCTCGTACCGCGTCGAACGAACGGCCGCCCTCGGCACGCAGGTTGACCTCGGCGCCGCGCGCGTCGACGTACGACAGGGCGGTGGTCGCCTCGACGGTACGGTCCCGGGTGGTGTCGAAGCGGACATAGGCGCCGTCGGCTCCGGTACGGGCGCCAGGGGTGATCGCGGCGCCGTTCCAGGTGCCGTAGGCGGTGAAGGGACGGCTGAAACGGGTCACCGTGTACACGGTGTAGGGGGCGGTCTCCCGGCAGAAGCCATGGCCGGTGATCTTCGTACGGACGGTGTGGTCGTCGAGGATCTCGACCTCGCTGCTCACCGGTTTGTGCAGCGCCTGGGCCGCGTTGAGCAGGACGTTGGCCTTGTCGGTGGCCGGGAAGGTGTAGCGCTGGACGCCGGTGCGGGCGGTCGCGGTCAGCTCGGCGCGGACGCCGGAGTCGAGGCCGACGCGGTAGTAGCCGGGGCTCGCCTCCTCGTCGGCGTGGTCGAACCCGGCCGCGTACCGGGCGTAGTCCGTCTGCGTGACGTCCCCGGTGGTGGGCAGGACGGGCAGGTCGCCGCCGATGCGGCAGCCGACGCCCGAGAGATGGACCAGGGAGAAGCCGCGGATCCGGTGCTGGGCGTAGTCGTAGCCGGTGCTGTGCCCGGTGTCCGGGGAGAGTTGCACCATGCCGAAGGGCACGGCCGCGCCGGGGAAGGTGTTGCCCTCGTCCTGGGTCCCGATGAAGGGGTTCACCAGGTCGGTGAGGTGGCCGTCGGTCGGTTCGGCGGCCCCTGCGGCGGGGGCGGTGAGCAGCGCGGACGCTGTCAGCACGCCGGCCAGGCACAGCCGTGTGCGCCGGGTCCCTCTCATGTCGGATGACCTCCGAAGGTTCGACATCGTTGTCTGCATCGTGAGGGGGAAAGACCGCAAAGCCCGGCACCTGGGTGGTTTCGTGTGCAGCGCGTCGCACGACGGGCGCACCACGGCATGGGACGCGCAACGGGTCGGGCCCGGCGCGGAAACGGCGCCGGGCCCGGGGTACGCGGAGGGAGCTACGAGACCAGCCGGCCCTTTCCGAGGGCGATGACCCCGCCCTTGGAGACGGTGTACAGCTCCGCGTCCCGGTCCGGGTTGACGCCGATGGTGGCGCCGGGCGGCACCTCGACGTTCTTGTCCAGGACCGCGCCGCGCACCACCGCGCCGCGGCCCACGACCACGTTGTCGTGCAGGATCGACCCCTGGACCACCGCCCCCGGGTCGACGCGCACGCCCGGTGACAGCACGGACCGGGTGACCTGGCCCCGGATCAGGCAGCCGGCGCTGATGATGGACTCGCTCGCCATACCGCCGGCGTTGAAGCGGGCCGGGGAGAGCTGGTAGGAGTGCGTGTAGATGGGCCAGCTGCGGTTGAAGAGGTTGAAGGCGGGCCGTTCGGCGATCAGGTCCATATGGGCGTCGTAGTAGGCGTCGAGGGTGCCGACGTCCCGCCAGTAGCCGCGGTCGCGGCTGGTCTCGCCGGGGATGTGGTTGGTGCCGAAGTCGTAGAGCTGAGCCTCGCCGCGGCCGGTGAGCTGGGGCAGTATCGAGCCGCCCATGTCGTGCACGGAGTCGTCGTCCTCGGCGTCCCGGTGCAGGGACTCTACGAGGGCCTTGGTGGTGAAGATGTAGTTGCCCATGGAGGCGAAGACGGTGTCGGGGGCGTCCGGCAGCCCCGGCGGGTCGGCGGGCTTCTCCAGGAAGGTCTCTATCGTCTGCCCGTCCGAGCCCGGGGTGATCACACCGAACGCCGAGGAGTCAACGCGCGGGACGCGGATGCCCGCGACCGTGACCCCGGCGCCGCCCTCGATGTGCTGCTGGAGCATCTGCCGGGGGTCCATACGGTAGACGTGGTCGGCGCCGAACACCGCGACGTAGTCGGGCTGTTCGTCATGGACGAGGTTGAGCGACTGCAGGATGGCGTCGGCGCTGCCCAGGTACCAGCGCGGGCCGAGCCGCTGCTGGGCCGGGACCGGGGTGACGTAGTTGCCGAGCAGGCTGGACATCCGCCAGGTGGTGGTGATGTGCCGGTCCAGCGAGTGCGACTTGTACTGGGTCAGCACGCAGATGCGCAGCACGTCCGCGTTGACGAGGTTGGACAGGACGAAGTCGACCAGACGGTACGTCCCGCCGAACGTGACAGCTGGTTTGGCTCGGTCGGCGGTCAGGGGCATCAGGCGCTTGCCTTCCCCGCCCGCGAGCACGATCCCGAGTACCGAAGGCCCACCACGACGCATGGCCGCTCCCCTCACCCTGGTGCTCCATGCCTGCCCTCGAAGCACTCCCGCTAAGCCTGTACCCGGATCGCGTCGAACAGGCGGCCTGCCAGTTACGACTGCTTGAGGATCTCCTCATAGAGCCGGACCGTGCGCCGGGCCACCGCGTCCCAGCCGAACTCGCCCACGGCACGCACCCGTCCGGCCTCGCCCATCCGCCGGGCCGTCTCCCGGTCGCCGACGACCGCGTCCAGCGCCCGGGCCAGGCCCGCCTCGAAGTCGTCGTCGAGGTCGACCAGCAGCCCCGTCTTGCCGTCCTCGACGACCTCCGGGATGCCGCCGACCCGGGACGCCACCACGGGCGTGCCGCAGGCCATCGCCTCCAGGTTGACGATGCCGAGCGGTTCGTACACCGAGGGGCAGGCGAACACGGCCGCGTGGGTGAGGAGTTGGATGACGTCCGCGCGCGGCAGCATCTGCGGGATCCAGTGCACGCCCTCGCGGACCCGGCGCAGTTCCTCGAAGAGCTCACGGAACTCCCGGTCGATCTCGGGGGTGTCGGGCGCCCCGGCACACAGCACTACCTGCGCCCCCGGGTCGATGTCCCGTACGGCGCGCAGCAGATGCGGCACGCCCTTCTGGCGGGTGATGCGGCCGACGAACAGCACATAGGGGCGGCCCGGGTCGACGCCGATCCGGGCGAGGACGTCGGTGGAGCGGTCCGGCCGGTAGAGGGCGGTGTCGATGCCGTTGTGCACGACGTGGACCTTCGCCGGGTCCAGTGCGGGGTAGCAGCCGAGGATGTCCGCGCGCATGGCTCCGGAGACCGCGATCACCGCGTCGGCGGCCTCGATCGCGCTGCGCTCGGCCCAGCTCGACAGGGCGTATCCGCCGCCGAGTTGCTCGGCCTTCCAGGGGCGCAGCGGCTCCAGCGAGTGCGCGGTCACCACGTGCGGGACGCCGTAGAGCAGCTTGGCCACATGGCCGGCGAGATTGGCGTACCAGGTGTGGGAGTGCACGAGTTCGCGGCCTTCGAGGCCGGCGGCCATGGCGAGGTCCACGGAGAAGGTGCGCAGCGCGTCGTTGGCGGTGTCCAGCGCGGACCAGGGGCGGTGCCGGACGACGCCGACCCCACGGCCCTCGCCCCAGCAGTGCACCTCCAGGTCGACCAGGGGCCGCAACTCCTTGGCGAGGAACTCCACATGAACACCCGCACCGCCGTAGACGTCCGGAGGGTACTCCCGGGTCAGCAGTCCCACTCGCACCCGCAACCCCCTGATCTCCACGGCCGGTTGTTCCATGGTCACCCAGATGCGGCGCGCGGGGAAGAGCGCGGTGGTTGTGTGAAACAACAGTCACCGCAGACCCCGCCACCCGGTACCCGGTAGTAGAGACAGCAGCTGCGCCGCCGGAAGCCCGGGCCGGTGCGGATGCCGGTGGCGCTCAGCAGGGGGTGCGCGAAGAGCGCGTCGACGAGGGTGCGGGTCCGGTCCGCGACCTCGGTACGGCCGTCGGCACGGGCCCACCGTTCCAGCTCGCGGGCGGCAGCGGCCAGCGCGGAGCCCGCGTTGCCCCACAGCAGGCCGGCGGCGACGCCGTAGCGGGCCCGCAGGGCCTCCGCGAGGGGTTCGAGATGGCCGTGTACGACGGCGTCCGCGAGCATGGCCGGTCCGGCGCCCCCAGGCAGCGGGCGGACCTCGGTGAGCCAGAGGTCGTCGGGGGCGGTGGCGCCGGCGTCCCAGCGAAGCAGACGGGGGTCCAGGTCCGGGAGGCGGCCGTAGCGGGCGGCGCAGCCGAGGGCGACGGACCAGAGCCGGGCGGCGAGCCCCTGGTGGGCGATGGAGGCGGCGACCCGGAGCTCGGGGGTGCGGAGACGGGCCGCCACCACCCCAACACGGAAAGTTAGGATATTTTCGTAAACATCCGATGTGCCTTTTTTATAAGCTTTTGCAAGGCTTGGTAGTTTGGTGATCCGCACCGCCTCCGGGTCTCCGGCCGCCGATCGGAGCGTCCGCAGCACGAAGAAGCCGCCGAGCGGCCGGAGCGCGGCGAGATCGGGGTCCTGGTCCACGAACAGCAGTAGTACCAGGCTTCTTAGGATCCCGGGGCCCCGGCTCTCCACCCGCCGTCCCCCACCCTGGGGATGATCAGAGACCTCCCCTACTCCATCGGTAGTACGAGGCATTGGGTGCTCAGGTACGACGACGGGAAGCGATCGGGCGGGCACAGTGTTGCTCATGGAAGCCGACCGTTCACCGTGCGGGACCGCCCTGCGGAGCCGCCTGACGCTGAGGAGCCCTGCATGAGTTCCCTCGCGTTGTCCGTGTTGCTCTCCTTCGTGTCCGCCGTCGCCTACGCCGGCGGAGCGATCGTGCAGGAGCAGGTCGCGGTCACCTCCCCCGACGAGCAGTACGCGCCGCTGCGCCGCCCGAGCTGGTGGGGGGCGATGGCGCTGAACGGCCTTGGTGGCCTGCTGCACGTCGTGGCGCTGGCCTACGGCCCGCTCAGCCTGGTCCAGCCGCTGGGCGCGCTCACCATCGTGTTCGCGCTGCCCATGGCGGCCCTGTTCGTCGGCCGCAAGGCCGGCTCCACCGCCTGGCGGGGGGCGATCATGGCCACCGTGGGTCTGGCCGGCCTGCTCTCCCTGGTGGGCTCCTCCGACTCCCGCACCCTGGACTCCGCCGGGCGGACCGGGGTCGCGCTGGTCACCGGCGCAGCGATCGTCACGCTGATGGTCGCGGGCCGGGCCGCGCACCGGCACCCGGCGGTGCGCAGCGTGCTGCTCGCCGTCGCGTCCGGCATAGCCTTCGGCATGTCCTCGGTGTTCACCAAGGTCGTGGCGATCGACTGGGACGGCGGGATCGCCGTGTCCGACGCGCTCTGGCTGGCCGTGATCGGCGTCTACGCCGTCGCCGGCGTCATGATCTCGCAGGCCGCGTACCGCGGCGGCGGCCTCGCCGCGCCGCTGGCCACGCTGACGGTGGTCAACCCGGTGCTGGCCGCCGCGGTCGGCATCACGATGTTCGACGAGACGTTCCGCTACGGCACGACGGGCACGGTGCTGGCGCTGGCCTGCGGTGTGGTGGCGACGGGCGGCCTGATCCTGCTGACGACCGAGCGCATCGAGCACACACCGCACCCCGTGGACACCGCACCGGAGCCCGGGACATCACCCGAGCCGCTGGTCGAGGCCCTCGTGGAACTGGCAGAGACAGGCCTGACGAAGACCGGCCAGCCGGAGACGGACCTGACGACGACGGCCGACCTGGCCGAGGCGGGCCTGGCGGAGGCCGGTATGGCGGACGCGGGCCTCGCGAAGACCGGCATGGCAGAGGCGGCGAGCCTGGCGACGGACGGCATGGCGGAGGCGGGCCTGACGGTTGCCGGTCTGGCGCAAACGGGCCTCCCGACAGCCGGTCTCGCGGAGGCGGACCTGACGGTTGCCGGTCCGGCGGAGGCCGACCTGGCCGAGGCGGGCCTGGCGGAGGCCGGTATGGCGGACGCGGGTCTGGTGCGAGGGCGGTCGGCGGGGAGCGGAGTTTTTGCCGGGTCGTTGGCGGACGGCGAGGACCGACCTGCGCGGGTCGAAATGCCCCAGCAGCGCACCGCGTCCGTGACAGACGTGGCTGACGTCCTGCTCCCCGCCGCCGCCTATGTGCCGGCCCCGGTACTCGACCGCCCCCGGACGCGGGTCAAATCCTGACGCCGCCGGCCCGGAGATAGGCGACCGGGTCGATGTCCGTGCCGAAACCGGGCCCCGTCCGCACCTCGAAGTGCAGATGCGGGCCCGTGGCGTTTCCGGTGGCACCCGAGCGGCCGATCCGCTGCCCCGTGGACACGCTCTGCCCGGCCCGCACGGAGATGGCCGAGAGATGGGCGTACTGGGAGTAGCGGCCGTCGGCGTGCCGGATCACCACCTGGTAGCCGTACGAACCGCCCCAGCCGGCCGTGACGACCTGCCCGGCCTCGACCGCCTTGACGGAGGTGCCGGTGGGCGCGAGGAAGTCGACACCGGTGTGGTAGCCCTTCGACCAGTGCGAGCCGGACGCGTGGTACGCCGTGCCGATCGGGGCGTCGACGGGGGCGACGAGGGAGTGGTCGCTGTGGGAGGAGGCCTTCTTGGTCCCGGCCTCCGGCTTGGCCTTGGTCTTCGTGCTGGCCGGCTTGGACGTCTTGGTCGGCTTGGACGTTTTGGTCGGCTTGGACGTTTTGGTCGGCTTGGACGCCGTCTTCTTCGCCGACGATTCGGTCTTGACGGCCTCGGCCGCGTGGCCCGTCAGGCTCAGCCGCTGGCCGGGCAGGATCAGGTCCGGATCTAAGCCGACCGTCGCGCGGTTGTCCGAGTACAACCGGTGCCAGCCGCCGGCGACGTCGTGTTCCTCGGCGATCCCGGAGAGCGTGTCGCCGTGCACCACGGTGTACATCTCGGCCTTGCCGGCCCGGGACTGCGGTGTGGTCTGCGGCTGTACGTCCCGTACCGAACTCCTGGCGGGGCGGGTGGTGGCGCTCTCGGTGTGCACCTCGGGCGTGCCCCCGCCGCGGGTGAGCCCGGCCTGGGCCGAGCAGACGGGCCAGGCGCCCGGCCCCTGTCCGCCCAGGACCTTCTCGGCCACGGCTATCTGCTGGTCCTTGGTGGCGAGGTCGGCACGCGGCGCGTACCGGGTGCCGCCGTAGGCCTCCCAGGTGGACTGGGTGAACTGGAGCCCGCCGTAGTAGCCGTTGCCGGTGTTGATGCCCCAGTCGCCGCTGGACTCACAGGCGGCGACCTTGTCCCAGGTGGACACGGAGGCCGCGTCGGCGCTCCCGGCGGCGGCCAGCGGCAGCGCCAGCCCGGCGCCGCCCGCCGTGACGGTGAGCGAGGCACGGTTGATCCTGTTCGGCTGGTACCGGCGGTGCCGGCCGCGTTCGGCCATGTCTGAGAGCCCCCTCGCCACGCGCGTCAGGAAGGCCAAAAGTAAGTGCCCCGAACAGGCCATGACAAGACAGCAATCAGCCGCCTCTGGCACCTGGGGGCACGGCCGTCACGCCGTGAAGCGGCGCGGGGCGAAGCCGAGTTGATCCGCCGTCAGCCCGGCGGAGCGCACGGCACCCCTGCGAAGTGTCTCCCGAGGCTGCTGAGGCGTCGGCGCCTGCGGTCCGTATCTGCAAGTGCGGCCGGTCGAACGGCGAGTCAGGATGGCCTTTGGGCAATACTGGCGGGCATGAGGGGCGGCAGCATCCCTTGCACGTTCTACGGGATCGACTTGATCTTTGAGGAGCAGGCGGTATGAGCACTTCGGCGCAGATCGGCGTCACGGGTCTCGCGGTCATGGGCCGCAACCTCGCCCGGAACTTCGCACGCAACGGCTACACGGTGGCGTTGCACAACCGCACGGTGTCGAAGACACACGAGCTGGTGGAGAACTTCGGGGACGAGGGCGACTTCATCGCGGCCGAGACCGCCAAGGAGTTCGTGGCGGCGCTGGAACGGCCCCGCCGGCTGGTCATCATGGTCAAGGCCGGTGACCCGACGGACGCGGTGATCGAGGAGTTCGCACCGCTCCTGGAGCCTGGCGACATGATCATCGACGGCGGTAACGCGCACTTCGCGGACACCCGGCGCCGCGAGAAGGCGCTGCGCGAGCAGGGCATCCACTTCGTCGGCATGGGCGTCTCCGGCGGCGAGGAGGGCGCGCTGCACGGGCCGAGCATCATGCCGGGCGGGCCGAAGGAGTCGTACGACTCGCTCGGCCCCATGCTGGAGAAGATCTCGGCGAAGGCGGCAGACGGCGCGCCGTGTGTGACGCACATCGGACCCGACGGCGCCGGGCACTTCGTGAAGATGGTGCACAACGGCATCGAGTACGCCGACATGCAGCTGATCGGTGAGGCGTACCAGCTGCTGCGCGATGTAGCCGGGTACTCCCCCGCGCAGATCGCGGACGTCTTCCGCACCTGGAACACGGGCCGGCTCGACTCGTACCTCATCGAGATCACGGCGGAAGTGCTGGCGCACGTGGACGCGGCGACCGGCAAGCCGTTCGTGGACGTGGTGGTGGACCAGGCGGAGCAGAAGGGCACCGGCCGCTGGACCGTCCAGATCGCGCTCGACCTGGGCGTGCCGGTGTCCGGGATCGCCGAGGCCGTCTTCGCCCGGTCGCTGTCGGGCCACGCGGATCTGCGGGCGGCCTCGCGCGGGCTGGCGGGGCCGAAGCCGACGGCGCTGTCCGAGGCGGAGGCGGGGGCCTTCGCGGACCGGGTGGAGCAGGCGCTGTACGCCTCGAAGATCGTGTCGTACACGCAGGGCTTCCACGAGATCCAGGCGGGCAGCGACGAGTACGACTGGGACATCGACCTCGGTGCGGTGTCCTCGATCTGGCGAGGCGGGTGCATCATCCGGGCGGCGTTCCTGGACCGGATCCGGGCTGCGTACGACGCGCGGGCGGATCTGCCGAGCCTGCTGTCCGACGAGACGTTCGCCCGGGAGATCGCCGGCGCGCAGGACGACTGGCGTGAGGTGATCATCGCGGCGACCCGGGAGGGGGTCGCGGTGCCCGGGTTCTCGGCGGCGCTGGCGTACTACGACGCACTGCGGGCGGAGCGGTTGCCTGCGGCGCTCACGCAGGGGCAGCGGGACTTCTTCGGGGCGCACACCTACCGGAGGGTGGACCGGGAGGGGGCGTTCCACACGCTGTGGGGCGGGGACCGTAGCGAGGTCACCGCGTAGCCGGGCCTGGTCGCCGGAGACGGGTGCGGGTGAGCTGCGGGTTCGCGCAGTTCCCCGCGCCCCCCGGGGGGTGAGGGCCGAGCCTGTCGGGCGAGTGCGGGTCCGCCGTGTGCGCAGTTCCCCGCGCCCCCGGGGGGTGAGGGCCGAGCCCGTCGGGCGAGTGCGGGTCCGCCGTGGGTTGTGCGCAGTTCCCCGCGACCCCGGGGGGGTGAGGGCCGAGCCCGTCGGGCGGGTGCGGGTCCGCCGTGGGTTGTGCGGTTCCCCGCGCCCCCTTGGGGTGCCTTCGGTGGGGCGCGTCAGGGGGTGTTCGGGTTCTCAGGTGAGGGGTGGGCCCGGCTCCGGGGTGGGGTCCGGGTTCGGGGGGATGGGAGGCGGGGTGGGGGTCGGCGAGGGTGGTGTGGGGACGGGGCCCGGGGCCGGGGGTGGTTCGGGGGTGGGGACCGGGCTCGGGTAGGGGTCCGGAGGCTGGGGGTCAGGGGGTACCGGGGTGGGGTGCGGGTTCGTCATGGTGTCCTCCGGCCAGTGGCTCGACTTCACCTCTGGGGTCTACTCCCCGCGTACCCGAAACGGGTTCGTACACTCACCCTGCCGCGTGTGCTGCCGCGGCGAGCCCAGGGCGTGGGCTGGAGAGGATCGGCACGGTCGTGGTCGTCAGGCGCTGGGCCGGGGCCATCGAGGCCTGGGCAAGGACGATCACGTCGGCGTCGGTCACTGTGTCCGCGGCGGCTGCCACCAGGCGCGCGCATTCCTCGAGGTCGCCGGCCTCGAAGCGGGTCCAGGCGTCCGCCACGACCTGAACGCGGGCACGGATCGGGCGGTCCGCGCGACGGGCCTCGTCCTCGAGCAGGGCCAGAGTCGGGGCCAGGGTGCTCTCGACCGTCGCCAGGACGGCGATGCGGGGGCCCGCTGTCACCGCCGCCGTGGCCATCGGACGGTCGCCTCGGACGATCGGGACCCCGACACTGTCGGCGGCCCGCTCCGCCACCTCGCCGATGGTCGAGCAGGTGCAGAGCAGGGCCCGTACGCCGTCCGCTGCCGCCCGCTCCAGCGCCGCCGTGACCTCCGGCGCGACCGCCTCGGGGCCCTCCCGGCGGGCCCGGGCCAGGAGTTCCGGTGCCACGACGTGCCGTAGCTCCAGGCCCGGGTGGTCCTCGTCGCGCAGGGCGTCGAAGACGGGGATGTGGAGGGGGGACGTGTGGAGCAGGGCGAGCATGTGCGGCTCCTCAGAAGCGGCCGGGGTGGGCGACCAGCCATTCCTTCGCCGCGCGCAGCAGCTCGGGGTCCGCTGCCGGCGCCACGTCGGGGTGCCGTTCGGCCCACCTGACGACGTACGGGCAGAGCGGGGCAACCGGGGTGGCCTCGCGCTCGGCGATCGCGTACAGCTCGCGGGCGAGGGAGCCCGCGATGCCCTTCCCCTCGTGCTCCGGCTCCACGATGGTGTGGACCGGCACCAGGGCCCGGGAGGGCGACTCCAGCACGAAGTACTCGACATGGCCGACGACTTCGTCGCCGGCGACCGCCTCCAGACGGCCCGCCGCCCGGTCGTCGCGGATCTCGATGTCGCTCATGTCGCCCTCCTGGTCCGCCGGTCAGGCCGATACGGCCTGCGGGCTGCGCTCCTGGTCCGAGCCCGGTACCGGCTCGGACGGGTCGGCGCCGAGCGCCACGACGCGGTTGTCGTGGTCGACGTGCACGACCCGCGGCCGAAGCGTACGCGCCTCGGCGTCGGTGACCTGAGCGTAGCTGATGATGATCACCAGGTCGCCGGGGTGGACGAGATGGGCGGCCGCCCCGTTGATCCCGACGACCCCGGAGCCCCGCTCGCCCTCGATGACGTACGTCTCCAGCCGGGCGCCGTTGGTGATGTCGACGATGTGGACCAGCTCGCCGGGGAGCAGGTCGGCGGCGTCGAGGAGGTCCGCGTCGATGGTCACCGATCCCACGTAGTGCAGGTCGGCCTGGGTGACGGTGGCTCGGTGGATCTTGGACTTGAACAGAGTACGCAGCACTTTGGACTCCCGGAATTCGCTCCCTGCCTGCTTTGTGCAGGTCAAGGGCTGTTCACTCAGCTTATAACGGGCCATTCTCCACCCGACGGCCGCCGCCAAGGGTGGACTTGCGCTGACCGCTTGCCGAGTTTTCTGACAGGTCGCCAGTCAGGATTTCGCAGACTTTTGGCAGTCAGGGTATGGACCGGAGCCGAGAATCCGCATCGAGACCCTGGTCACGTCGCGATGGGACAGAACTCACGACTCCTCGGCCCACTGCCACCTGGCCAGCGTCTTCGCCCTCAGCTTCCCATTGAGTCGAGCGTGGACGCCGCGCCTTGTCCGTATCGTCCGGGACGACACCGTGCCTCCCGGCCGCGAAGCCGACAACGGGCGTACGGCCGGTGCGTCGACCTTGACCAGGCCCCCCGGAGCCGGGCCGGCGGTGACCGTCGCACTCAGGGCCGTCGACGGTCGCCTCGACGTCTGCGCCCTCGAAGACGAGGTACGGCCGCATGCTCACTCGGCCCTTGATGCGATGCGCCGGAAACCCGGACCGGACACCGCCTTCGGGGTGAGTTCCGCGATCAGTGCCCGGACGGGGGCACAAGCTCAGTCGGCCACCGCGACCGCGTCCCTGATGAGGCGGCGAGCGGCCATGTCGGTACGGGCGACGTCATGGGTCACCAGGCGGTCCTGGCACAGACCGCGCAGGCCGGAGACGAGGAGCGTGGCCCCGGTTCGCGCCTGCTGCGGCGAGTGCCCCAGCCGGACGTACGCCGCGGCGATGGGGCCGGTCATGACCTCGACGGTCTCGGCCGCGATGCTGCCGTACTGCTCGGGATCGGTGGCGGCCAGGCTGAGCAGCTGCAGCAGCATGCGGATCGGCCCGGACTGCTCACCGACGGTCATCGCTTCCCACAGGGCATGGGCCGCCCTGCGCAGTCCCGCGGTGTCGCTGACGTCGTCGAACATCGCGTGGACGTCGGGGCGACTGGCGGCCAGGGCCTGGGCCAGCAAGTTCTCTCGGCTGCCGAAGTAGTACAGAAGCATGCGCTTGGTGGTGCCGATCGACTCGGCGAGCGGACTCAGCGACATCTGAGCGACGCCGTGGTGCTGGAGGTGGTGCACCACCTGTTCCAGCAGCTCGGCACGCTTTTCGGCATTGACGGGACGAGGCACGGCTTTGACTGTACCGATCGGTACGCGTATCGTCCAACCGGCGTAGATGTTCCGATCGGTACATCTATCGAAGGGCGCGCCATGGCGATGGTCGGGCGCGGGCGAAGGAGAGGAACGCCGTGAAACTGGTGGGACCGCGGGTGGTACAGGACCACCGGCACCGAAGAAGCGACCGTCGGATCGCCGGGCATCGGGCCGGCCGGGCGCTCAGCGACATGGCTCGCCCGGGCGCCCGGGAGGTGGTTCTGTGAAACATGTGAAGCACCGGACCGAGCGTCCCCGCGGTGTCACCTTGGTCAAAATCCTGGCCGAGACCCTGATGATCCCGGCCCTGCTCTTCCTCGGCCTGCTGTTCTCCTTCCCCATGGCCTTCCACCAGCCTCAGCCCGACCACGCGAAGCTCGTGATCGCCGGTGCCCCGGTGACGCGCAAGGTCGACACCGCTCTGCAGCGGCAGCATCCCGGCGCGTTCGACGTCACCGCCGTGACAGACGCCCGGGAAGCCCGCCGGGCGGTACTGGACCGGGACGCCGTGGCCGGCTTCGCCGCGCAGGGCAAACACGCCGTGCTCTACGTGGCCGGAGCCAACGGGGTGAGCCTCGAGCAGGCCCTGGCCAAGGGCTTCAGCCAGCTTGCGGCGCACAACCACCAGAAGCTGACGATCACGGACGTGGCGCCCACCGTGAGCAAGGACGGACTCGGCACGATCCCGGTGTACTTCGCGATCGCCTGGAACATACCCGGCTATATCCTCGCGACGTCCCTGCTGCGGGCGGTGACCCTGAACCGCCGCAAGAAACTGCTGACGGTCGCGTGCTCCGCCGCTGTCTTCAGCGCTGTGGGCTTCTTCGTGGGCGTGGGGCTGGGCTATCTGCCCGACTCCCCCGCCGCCCTGGCGATCGCCTTCCTGCTCACCACGGCGGTGGGCACGTTCTCCCTCGGCATGGCGCCTTTCGTCAAGCACTTCTTCCCGCTCGCGGGTCTGGGCCTGTACATCGTGCTGAGCGTTCCCTCCAGCGGCCTGGTCCCCGTCCAGCTGCTGCCGAGGTTCTTCCAGGGCCTGCACACCGTCATGCCGCTGGGCAACGCGGTCGACGGCCTGAGAGGGGTCCTGTACTTCGACAATGCGGGCGTGCTCCAGCCGGCCCTTGTGCTGTGCGCATGGATCGCGGCAGGTATGACGTTGCTGGCTCTTGACGCGTGGCGGCACCACCGCACGACCGCACGGCAGGGAGCCGAGGACGAGCAGGAGGACATTCCGGAACCGCCGGTGGAGGACCCCTCCATGGAGGCGCCGGTGCCCACGGCGCTTCCGGTCCGCCCCCATCACTTCGGCGAGCTGCTGCCGATGCTGGAGGGCACCGTCCACGACGGCGAACAGCAGCCCGTCCGCCATGCCGCAGTGACCGTCATGGACACCAGCGGCCGGCAGGTCGTGCGAACCGCGACGAACGCGCGGGGCGAGTACGCCGTGACCGGTCTGCCCGAGGGATACATCAACGTGGTGGTCTCGTACCCCGGCCGCAACCCGCTGGTGCACCAGAAGCTCCTGCAGTCCGGTGTGGCCGTCCGGGCCGACTTCAGCCTGCACGACCGGCGCGACGGAACGACTCGCGCGGCGGCTCCACCCCTCGATCTCGCACCCACGGGACGCGGATCCTGAAGAGCTGACCGACTGCCGCTCGGCATCTGGTGACCCGGGCCACCACAGCGCGGGACACGAGGGAGGCACTTCGCGCCCCGGCCCTCGGATCCACCGCAACACGGCACGCGGAGCCATAGATTCCATATCAGCAGCAGTCCCGCCCGCGTGGCCGCAGTGGCACGTGCCACTGACCGAGAACGCGGCCCGGTCCGGACACAGCCAAGGCCCCTGAGGTGCAGCGACACCTCGCGGCCCGGCGCCGTCATCCTCGAAGGAGTTCCGCCGATGAAGACCGTCACCCATTGGATCGCAGGCAAACCCTACGGAGACGTCTCGGGTGCCTCAGCCACCTGGGGCCCCGTGACCGACCCCGCGACCGGAGAGGTCACCACGCGGGTGGCCATGGCCGACGCCGACGAGGTCGACGCCGCGGTCGCCGCGGCGAAGGAGGCCTACGCCGGCTGGCGCACGTCCTCGCTCGCGCAGCGGATCGCGATCCTCTTCCGCTACCGCGAGCTGCTGAACGCGCGCCGCGACGACCTCGCCGCGCTGATCACCGCCGAGCAGGGCAAGACCCACGCGGACGCGCTGGGCGAGGTGGCCCGCGGCCTGGAGATCGTCGAACTGGCCTGCGGGCTCGGCATGGCACTCAAGGGCGACATGTCCACGGAAGTGTCGAGCCGGATCGACGTGGCGTCGGTCCGCCAGCCGCTCGGTGTCATCGTCGGCATCTCACCGTTCAACTTCCCCGCGATGATCAGCATGTGGATGTTCCCCATGGCGATCGCCTGCGGGAACACCTTCGTGCACAAGCCGAGCAGCAAGGCCCCGTCCGCGTCCATACTCCTCGCGGAGCTCGCGGCCGAGGCCGGCGTGCCTGACGGCGTGCTCAACATCGTGCAGGGCGACGAGGTCGCGGTGAACGCACTGCTCGACCACCCGGACGTGGCGGCCGTGTCGTTCGTGGGCTCCACGCCGGTCGCCCGCCACGTCTACACCAGGGCGTCCGCCGGCGGCAAGCGTGTCCAGGCCCTCGGCGAAGCGAAGAACCACATGCTGGTGCTGCCCGACGCCGACCTCGACGCGGCCGCCGAAGCCGCCGTGACCGCCGCCTACGGCTCCGCGGGCCAGCGCTGCATGGCGGTCTCCGTGGTGGTCGCGGTCGGCTCGGCGGGCGACGCGCTGGTGTCCCGGATCGCCGAGCGGGCCAAGAAGCTCAAGATCGGACCCGGCGACGACCCGTCATCCGAGATGGGCCCGCTCATCACCAAGGCGCACCGCGACCAGGTCGCGGACTACGTCGCGGGCGCGGCCGCCCAGGGAGCCGACGTGGTGCTCGACGGCAGAGGCTTCACCGTCGAGGGCCTGGAGAACGGGCACTGGATGGGTGTCTCGCTCCTCGACAAGGTCAGCACGGACTCGGACGTCTACCGGAACGAGATCTTCGGTCCGGTCCTGTGCGTGCTCCGCGCGGAGACCTACGAGGAGGCCATGACCATCATCAACGGCTCCCCGTACGGCAACGCCAGCTCGATCTTCACCCGTGACAGCGGCGCGGCCCGCCGCTTCCAGCTGGAGGTCGAGGCCGGCATGGTCGGCGTGAACGTGCCGATGCCGGTGCCGGTGGGCTACCACTCCTTCGGTGGCTGGAAGGATTCGGCCTTCGGCGACCACCGCATGTACGGCAGCGAAGCCGTGCACTTCTACACGCGCGGCAAGGTCATCACGAGTCGCTGGCCTGATGCTGCCGAGACGGCCTCCGGTCCGGACCTGGGCTTCCCCGCGTCCCGCTGACGCCCGCTCAAGCAGTTGCTCGGCCCCCCAGGTTGCCTGTGCGATCTCGTGGTACCAGGCGATCGAGAAGGGTGAGGTCGGCCGGCCGGCGGCTGGCCGTACACGCCCCGCACACTGCACCGGGATGCTTCACCAGGATCGTACTGCGCAAGGCAGGCCTCGACCCGGACCGTGACATCAAGACCCTCGTCCGCCCGCCCGGCGACTACGGCATGGACCTGCGCCGGCTGCGCGACGGCGAGATCGACGCCGCGCTGGTCGGCAGCACCATGGCACCGGAGGCCGTGGCCGCCGAACACGGCTGGAATGTACTGGCCTGGATCGGAGACCACTTCCAGATCCCCACCGTGGGCCTGGCCGTCGACCCCACCTACACCGACCCGGACGGCCCCGCCGTGCAGGCCGTCCTCCGCGCACACCGGCGCGCCCTGCAAGTGATCCACAACGACCCCGACACCACGGTCCGGCACATGCGGACGTTCCTGGGCGGGCAGACGGCGGACGAGGCGCGAGCCCACTACAGCACCTACATCGCACCGCATTTCACCCTCGACGGCCAAGCCGATCCGGCCGTCGGCGACAGGGCGATCACCGCGGTCGCCGCCGAACTCGGCGTCCCTGCCGGCGTCACCGCGGCCGAGTTCTACCGCACCGCAACCACCACGTCCTAGAGGCGGATTCACGAAACGGCGGCCATGAATCCGTGCCACGGACGCCGTTTCGCGGGTGCGGTCCTCCCTGTCCTTGAGACCGCCCGACATGGGCCGATGGCATCACCGGCGCAGACTCGTGTCCGGGGACGGCGTCCGCGCGGGAAGAGCCGGAGTGCGGGAGGGAGTGGAACCGCCGAGCCCTTGGGCGCCGGCGACGACCGGATGCCGGCTGACGACCGTTGGGGGTGGATCAGTCAGAGGACGACGTGCCGGCGCAGGCGCATGTGCGCGGTCCTCTCGGCGTCGGCGAACCTGGCACGTCCTGCCTCGGTCAGTGTGACCTCGACCGTTCTGCGGTCTCTGCATCGGCGGTTGCGCTCGATCAGTCCGGCGGCCTGCAGGTTCTTCAGGAGGTAGGACATCCGGGTCGCTGATTCCTTGAGGAAGGCCGTCAGGTGGGTCACGGGCACAGGCCGGCACTCGGCTCCGGCGAGGGCACCGAGAACGAGGTAGTCGTGGAGCGACAGACCGTGCCGTGCCCGCAGCTCGCCGTGCAGGAGGCCAAGGCTCCACAGGATCGGTCGAGACTGCCGTGCGGTGTCCGCCGGATCGAAGTCGGTCATGTTTGTTCCCCGGGTGGGTTTACCGGCCGCGGGCTCGCGGCCACATGGTCGCAACCAGGTTCCCCGCGTGGCCGATTGCGGGCCGGTGGGACGTGAAGCCCTCGGATCAGGACACCGCGTCGCCCGCGCCCGCTCCGCCATTCGGCGCCGGCACCCGCGGCCGGCCGTCTGGCCGATGTCCCGATATGAGGCTGATGTGGCCCGGAGGACCGTCCGTCCCCGTTCTCTCAGGGATCTACCGTCGTCAATGCGACGTGCTCGCAGAGGTTGGTCTGTGAAGCGGGATGCCGGATCCGGGGGTACGGAACACGCGGGGCAGACGGATGTCGGGGCTGCGTCGCGATCGTAGGGCTTCACACAGGGAAGAAGGCGTTCCACGCCATGGCCTCGCAATCAGACACCGCTCGAACCGTGCTTCACGGACTGGATTTCGGACTCAACGCATGGGTCGTGGAGGAGCAGCGGCAACGTTTCCTACGCGACCCGGGCTCGGTCGAGGAGACGTGGAGGGACTTCTTCGCGACCCCGGGAGTCCCGGCCGCCGCGGTGTCCTCGCCCGTTGCGGCTGCGCAGGACACATCGCCGACCCGGCCGGTGGGCGCCGTCTTCGCCCCGGACCATGAAGACACCGACGAGGCGGCGCTCAGGGCCGTCCGGGTCGCGGCGCTCATTCACGCCTATCGCGTGCGCGGACATTTGGCAGCCGGCACGGACCCGCTCGCGGCGCAGCCCGCCGCCCATCCGGAACTGGACCCCGCCGCGTTCGGACTGCACGGCGTGGACCCGGCACAGGACGTCGTCGTGGACGGGTTCGCCGGGCGTGCCGCGACGACGCTCGATGAAGTGCTGGGCGCTCTGCGGGAGTTCTACTGCGGCAGTGTCGGGTTCGAGTACATGCACATCCAGGACTCCCGCGAACGCCGCTGGATCCAGCAGCGCGTCGAGAGCCCGCAGCAGCGGCCGGACCGTGCCCGGCAGCTGCGGATCCTTTACCGGCTGGGGGCAGCGGAGGCCTTCGAGACGTTCCTGCAGACCAAGTACGTGGGCCACAAGCGGTACTCGCTGGAAGGGGGCGAGTCGGCCGTCGTGCTGCTGGACGCCCTGCTGCACAGTGCCATCGAGGACGGTGTCGCAGAGGCCGTCATCGGTATGGCGCACCGCGGCCGGCTGAACGTCCTGGCCAACATCATCGGCAAGTCCTACGCCCAGATCTTCAGCGAGTTCGAGGACGCGGTGGACCTCGAGTCCGTACAGGGCTCAGGGGATGTGAAGTACCACCTCGGCGCGGAGGGCACCTACCACGCTCTGCAGGGCGGAACGATCGCTGTCTCGGTCGTGGCGAACCCCTCCCATCTGGAGATCGTGGGGCCGGTCACGCAGGGAGTGGTGCGCGCCAAGCAGGATCTGGCGGCAGAACACAGCGGGGCCGCGGGCGTCCTGCCGGTCGTCGTCCATGGAGATGCGGCGTTCGCCGGCCAAGGGGTGGTCGCCGAGACGCTGAACATGTCGCAGCTGCCCGGCTATGGCACGGGCGGGACGGTTCACGTCGTGGTCAACAATCAGGTGGGCTTCACGACTTCGCCTGCCAGCGGCCGCTCCAGCACTTACGCCACCGATGTGGCACGGATGGTGGAGGCCCCGATCTTCCACGTCAACGGCGACGACCCGGAGGCCGTCGACCGCGTCGCGCGGCTGGCTTTCGAGTACCGCCAGACCTTCCACAAGGACGTCGTGGTCGATCTGGTCTGCTACCGGCGCCACGGTCACAGCGAGGTCGACGACCCGTCCATCACACAGCCGGTGATGTACGACCGCATCGATGCCAGGGCGTCGGTGCGCACCCTGTACGCCGAGGCCTTGGTGGCACGCGGCGACATCAGCGAGCGGCAGGTGGAGGGTGCCCGCCGCGACTACCAGGACCATCTTGAGAGGGCCTTCGCCGAGACTCGTATGCTGCCCGCTGCCCACCCCGCCCAGGATGTCCCCGGCTCCGGCACCGGTGCCGGACAGGGCACCGCGCCGCGCGCACCGCGCCGGGCGGTGACCGCGATCGACGAGGCGACGATGCGACAGGTGATCGCCTCGCAGGCCGACCTGCCGCAGGGCTTCGCCGTGCACCCACGCGTCCTGCCGCAGCTCCACCGGCGTACGCGGACACTCGACACCGGCGCGGTCGACTGGGCCACCGCGGAGATGCTGGCGATCGGTTCACTTCTGCTGGAGGGCGTCCCGGTGCGGCTGGCCGGGCAGGACTCCCGGCGCGGCACCTTCGGCCAGCGCCACGCCGTCCTGACCGACCGCCATACGGGCGCCGAGCACACGCCGTTGCACTCCCTCGGCCCGCGGGCCGCAGGTTTCGCGCCGTATGACTCGATGTTGTCCGAACTGGCGGCGCTGGCCTTCGAGTACGGCTACGCGTTGGCCCGCCCCGAAGCTCTCGTGCTGTGGGAGGCCCAGTTCGGGGACTTCGCCAACGGCGCGCAGACGGTCGTCGACGAGTACATCGCCTCGTCCGAGCAGAAGTGGGGCCAGCGCTCCGCAGTGACGCTGCTGCTGCCCCATGGTCTGGAGGGCCAGGGCCCGGACCACTCCTCCGCCCGGATCGAGCGCTTCCTTCAGCTGTGCGCGCAGGACAACATGACCGTGGTCATGCCCTCCCTGCCGGGCAACTACTTCCATCTGCTCCGGCAGCAGGCACTGGACGGCCGCAGGCCGCTGGTGGTCCTCACCCCGAAGTCGATGCTGCGGTCGAAGGCGGCCACCTCCGCCTCGGCCGAGTTCACCCAGGGCGGCTTCCGCCCGGTCCTGCCGGACGACACCGCGGACCCGGCCCGGGTCACGCGCGTGCTGCTGTGCTCGGGCAAGGTCTACTACGACCTCGACGCCCACCGGCACACCACGGGCTCGACCGACACCGCGATCGTGCGCGTGGAGCGTCTCTACCCGTTCCCCGACGAGGAGCTGGCGGCGGAACTGGCCCGCTTCCCTTCGGGGGCGGACGTGAGGTGGGTGCAGGAGGAGCCGGAGAACCAGGGTGCATGGTCGTTCGTCGCGGCGCGTCTGCACCGGCTGGCGCGGCGCGCTGTGGAGTGTGTGAGCCGACCCGAGGCGCCCGCGCCCGCGGTCGGCTCGGGCCGCCGGCACGGTGTGGAGCAGAAGGCCCTCGTGGCGTCGGCCTTCCAGTGACCAGCGGCTCGCGCGGTGGGTATCGGCCGCCCACCGCGTATCCGTCGATGCCACGGCAGCATCGAGGAGGAGCGGCGGCATGAGCCTGCTGGCACGCATCGACCAGCCCGCGGACCCGAGGGGTCCGAGTCGGCCGGAGCTGCTCCGGCCGGCCGGGGAGATCCGCGACTTCCTGATCCGCCATGTCGCGGCCGCGGGAGCCGTCTGGGGCCCAGCCTCGACGTCGTGGAACTGACCCTGGCACTGCACCGGGTCTTCGGCTCCCCTCGCGACCGGCTGCTGTGGGACGTCGGGCACCGGCCTACGTCCACGTGTTCGTGACGGGGCGGGCCGGTGAGCTCTCCGGCCCGCGACGGCGGACTCTCCAGGTACTCCAGCCGGTGTCCGACCGCACAGGCAATCGCGGACACCGTCGCCGAGACCCTGGCCCGGGCGCACGTCTCCCCGGTACCCGCCGGCCCTCACCCCGTCCCCGCACCCACCTTCCCGGTCCGTGTGTATGCGGTCACCACGCACGAAATGGGACGTGCGACCGCAACCTCGTGGATGACGAGCATGGGCCGCGGGGAGGTCTGGATCGCCGCAGTGCTCTGGGGTGTCGTGTCCGCCGCCCTGGTGGCGGCCAAGCTCCGGTCCCGCCCCACGACCGCGCACGGATCCGCCGGTGGGGAGCAAACGGCCCGCCCGCAGAGCACGGCCTCGACGGCGCCCGGGACGCTGCCGTAGACACGGATGCCGGTGCTGAGCAGCACAGGGGCCGTGTCACCGGCGGGCGCGCTCACGCTGTCGGAAAGCATGGCGCAGGGAGTGCCACGCGACTACTGCCCATGCGGCGACGAGCAGGGCATACAGGACGACAGCGATCCAGACGAACAGCCGCGAGCCGGTACGTGCGGCGAGCGCGCTGGTGCCGGTGACGCAGGCACCGAGAGGGAAGATGAAGGACCACCAGGTGGGTGCGAAGGGCAGCCCTCTGCGGATTTCCCGTACGGTCAGCGCCGTGGCCAGCACCAACCAGAGCAGGGCGAAGCCCCAGATCCCGAGCCCACCGAGGAGCGCTGCGACCGCACTCCCGCGCGCGTACGGGGCGGGCAGCGCGCTCGGCGCCGCCGTGGCCAGCGTCCCCAGCGCCGTCACCGCCTGATCCAGCGCCCCCACACCGATCCACACCGTGGGCACCACCGCACCGGCGGGCGCGTCGTGATGCACCAGGCGGCTGTAGACCATGGTCAGCACCAGCAGGACCGCGATCAGCCCGAGGCCGAGCATCGCGTAGCAGCCCAGCAGCAGGGCCAGCCGCACCTGCCCGGCCGGCGCCCGCGGGACGAGCAGCGCGCCCGTCGCGGCGGAGACCAGCGGCGGCACCACCGGCAGCAGCCAGCCGCCGAACGCCGCATCCGGCGTGAAACGGTGCCGCGTGATCATCAGATACGGAATCGTGCAGGCGGTGGCGAGACCCAGCACCGTACCGGCCGACCACAACACCCAGTCCACATCCACCGCCGCATGCTCCCCGATCAGCCGCCGGCCGAGCAGCAGCGTCCCGGCCCCGACGGTGAGCAGCGCCATCGGCGGCGCCCCGAAGAAGTGGGCCAGTACCGGATCGCCGGCATGCGCCCGCAGCGTCCGTTGCCCGACGTAGCTGACGGCGAGCACGGTCAGCAGCAGCGCGGTCCCCGCCCAGACCACCGTGGCGGCCGCGTCGAGCCCGGGGAAGCTGCGCGGCAGGGTGGCGGCCGCCGCGGCGACGATCCCGCTGCCCATGGCGGCCGCGAACCAGCCGGGACCGAGTCGGCCCCGCTCCCTGCCGGTCGCCTCGTCCGGCTGGTCGCGGACATGCACGGACGGTCTCGGGGGCGGGCCGACCTGGGACGGGACCGCTCGGCTGGTACTGGCGTGGGGTGTCACGGCGCGGAGTGCCTCTTCTTCTCGTGTCGGATTCGTCACCGCCCACGATCAGCGACGGTGACCGGCCGACCGGCCAGACCGCACCCGGCAGCTCACGGGACGCGGCCGAGACCGTCGGCCCGTTGGCGCCTTTGACGCTATGGCGAAGCACCGCTCCCGCCACAGAACAGCACGCGCCATGACACCCTCACACCAGGACATCGAGCACCGTGGAGGCCCGCTGCCGAGTGTCGGCCAGATGCCCCGATGTCCTTGTCGGAGCGTGTTGTGGCCGCATGTGCGGGCATGACGAGACGGCAGGCGACCGCTGACAAGGGGTGAGACGCCGAAACCCGACGCCTCGATCCACACAACGGAACGCAGCATCATCCCGCAGGGACGCGGACGACACTCGGCACGGGCGCGGGCGGGGCGTCGCCGGGCGGATGATGGTGCCTTACGTTGCAGGCCACATTCCGTCCGGGAGGCGCACGATGAAGGACACGCAGTCGGGCAGGAAGCCGCTCCTGGTGACCGTGCTGGTCTTCCCCGGCGTACGCCTGCTGGACGTCACGGGCCCGATCGAGGTGTTCGCGACGGCCAACGAATTCGGCGGCCGTTACCGCGTGCGCACGGTCTCCCCCGACGGCGCCGACGTGGTCACCGCAGCCAGCACCGGACTACGCGTCGACCTGGCTGCCGCGCAGGTGCAGGAGGCCAGCGACGTGGTCGTCATTCCCGGCGGCCCGGAGTGGCCCTCCCTCATCAAGGACGACGCCCTGCTGGACGCCATAGGGGCGCTCGACGCGCGCAGCTGTCGCACCGCGTCCATCTGCACCGGAGCCTTCCTCCTCGCCGCGGCCGGACTGCTCGACGGACGCAGGGCGACCACGCACTGGCGCTTCGCCGACCAGCTCGCTCTGCGCTACCCGCAGGTGACCGTGGAGGCGGACGCCCTGTTCGTGCGCGACGGTCACATCATGACCTCTGCGGGCGTCAGCTCGGGCATCGATCTCGCGCTCGCCCTGGTCGAGGAGCACCTCGGCGCCGATGCCGCCCGCGCCGTGGCCAAGGACATGGTCGTGTTCATGCAGCGGCCGGGAGGCCAGTCGCAGTTCAGTGTCCGTACCCACACCCCGCGCGCGAGACAGGAGATGCTGCGCCGGGTCCTGGACGCGGTCGCCGAGGACCCGTCCGCCGATCACACCCTCGCGGCCATGGCGCGCCGGGCGGGTGTGAGTGCCCGCCACATGACACGCCTGTTCCACGACGAGATGTCCACGACCCCGGCCCGCTACGTCGAGCAGGTCCGCATGGAAGCCGCCCAGGCGATGCTGGAAGGCAGCGACGACCCCACGGCCACGGTGGCCCGGCGCACCGGTTTCGGGTCACCCGAGTCGCTGCGCCGGGCCTTCACGCGCAACCTCGGGATCACGCCGGGGGCCTACCGGGCTCGCTTCCGTACCACGCACACGACAGGCGATGGCAAGCACGCCTGATGCCCTTGAAGTATCCGGCCGACACTGGCAATCGCCGAACTCCGACAGGCGGGCCGTGCCGGACGAGGCCAATCAGGCCTCCTCGATGGTCCGCCCCGGCATCGGCTCTGCGAGCGCGGCCCGCCACGCGGGCGTGCCGAAGGGACCGGCGAAGTACTGTGTCGCGTGCACGACCTGCTGGTCGGCGAACTCCATGACGCTCACCGAGTACGACGGCACACCGTCGTAGGTGATGACACATTCGCTCACCCACACATCCGCGTGGCCGGTGATGCGCAGGATGGTGAAGCGCCGGTCGGCCGGGTGCCCGCCGCGTTGCGCCGCGATCGTCTCACGGCCCCGGAAGCGTTCGCCCGACTGCGGATAGTCCAGCATCGCGTCCGCAGCGTAGATCGCATGCTCGGCCTCGAAGTCTCCTCGTTCCGAAGCCCGCCAATGCTCCTCGATCGCAGCCCTGATCTGGGACTCGGCGTCCATGGCACCGCCCCTTCCGTCGTGGTGACAGCCTAGATATCTCCGACCGCCGCCGCCCGGGCGCCTTTGCGGACCGCCTACCGATGCCGTTCACGGAACCGAGCGAGCTACCGGTCCCGAATTGATCTCGATGACACCAACGGCACGGGCCCGCGTGTCGAGGTCGCCGCGCCGGCCCGCCGGATCGATCGGCTGCCGCACCGAGTGCTGGCCTACCGGCCCGCACCGAGTGCTGGCCTACCGGGGCACGGACGGATTCCCCGTCATCCTCCCGGTGAAGATCACCGGGTACGACGACACCGGACTGCACCTGGACGCTCCCTGCCACCTGCTGCCGACCGGCGGCCGCAGAGCCGGGTTCCTCGCCCACGCCTTCGAGCCGCACGTCCGGCATGTAGATCATCTGGCTGGCGGGCGACTTCGAGATCCGTGAGGACGAGCAGGGCGCGGAGGAGCGAGGTCGCATGGGCGAAGCCGACGCTTCGCCTCCTTCGACGAACTGTCGCAGAACGACCAGCGGGTGCATCTGCCGTGCTTCCCGCAGGACGACCTGCGGGCCGACCTCGACTTCGCGGCCAAGGTCCGCGAAGTCGCCGACCGGATCGACGCCGCCCCTGCGCAGGTCACCCTCACCCGGTTCGTCGCCCAGGGCCCGCACGTCGTGGCCATCCCGGCCCCCGTCGGCGCCGCCCACGTCGTCGGGCTTGAGCAGGCGGGGACGGCCTCCCGTCGACCGGCGTCCGATGATGCCGGGCCGGTCTCGTCGAACCAGTGGATCTCACGCACGGGGCGTCCTCATCTGACGGTGCCGGCGGTGTCGGGCTCCGAGGTCCGTATCCGAGCGTCCTGTGGCAGCTTCTCGGGCCATGGGGCGACGCGAGGAGAGCGCTGGGGTGGTGGGGTGCCGCATCCGGCGTCCCGGAACCTCGACAGGAGACAGCGACTTGACAGAGAACTGGGCGGTCCCGGGCTCGGCCGGGGCCGATCATGAGCAGATGCGGGCGTTCGGTGAGCCGGAGGCGGCATCGGCAGCGCGGCCCGCCTTGCGCGAGCACTTCTTCGACCGGCCCGCCCTGGAGGTGGCCCCCGAACTCCTGGGTGCTCTGGTGGTCTCGCGCTTGGAGCGCGGCGTGACGGCGGTGCGTATCACCGAGGTGGAGGCGTACGAGGGGCCGGACGATCCGGCCTCGCACGCGTTCCTGGGCCCGAACCGGACCAATCGAGCGGAGTTCGGGGCCCCGGGAACCTTCTATGTGTACCGGACGCACGCGGTGCATCGGTGCCTGAACGCCGTCTGCGGACCAGGGCGGCGTCCCGCTTCGGTGCTGCTCCGGGCCGGCACCGTCGTGGCGGGAGCAGACGCGGCGCAAGAACGACGGGGGCCTGGGGTGCGGGCGCGCGACCTGGCGCGTGGCCCGGCCAACCTCGCCCGGGCGCTGGGCATCGCCGATCTGCGTCATGACGGGCAGTCAGCATGCGACGCGGCGGGGGAGTTGTTTCTCGCCGAGCCCGCCGGGGGCGTCTCGTCCGCGCGGGTCGGCCGAGGGCCTCGGACCGGGGTGGGCGGTCCTGCTGCCTCGTACCCCTGGCGCTTCTGGATGCTGGGCGAGTCGAGCGTCAGCCCCTATCGGGCGCACCCGGGGGACCGCCAACGGATGAGGGCGCAGGGCTGACTCCTCCGCCGTCCTGAAACCCGTCCGGGTGCCGGCACTAGTGGATGACGTGCAGGTTCCCCGAGGGCTTCTGAGAGCGGAGAAGGTGCTCGTCAGCAGGTCAGCGGGGTGCGTGACGCCTATTTCGTGATCTCCAGGAATTTGCGAGTAACTTGGAGAAGTTCGCTTAGACTGCAGTAATCTTTGCGCTTGTGTCAGATTCCGAAGGTCGCAGCCTCACTCTCGTGCCGCCGCCACGTACCGCGCAGGAGGGCTCAGGTCCGATCGAGACCGGTTTGGCAGATGTCGTCACCCTCCAGCGGCGCCGCCAGGCCCGGATGTCCGCCCAGGACGAGGAGAGCTTCTTCGTCGACGCGCTTACCGAGTACCAGTGGGCACGGCACTCGGCCGGACTGGCCCCGTCGACGATCGACCAGCTGATCAAGCCGGTCATCGAGGTCTGCGACTTCTACGGCACCGTGCCGTGGCACCTGACCCCGCGCGACGTTGACAAGTACTTCGCCGGCCCGGGGAAGCGCGCACACAACACCCACCGGCAGAAGCTCAACCACATCGACGCGTTCTTCGCCTTCCTCGAACAGCGCTATGCCCACGAGATCATGATGCGATTCGGGGCGACGGTGGAGTCACCGGTCGACCCGTTCAACAGGCCCGTCCACCGTGGGGACTTCGGGCTGCGGATCCCACCCTCGCAGACGGCGATGAAGGAGTTCTTCGCCCGCTGGCGGGAGCAGTTGCCGTACGCCCGGAAGTACGCCGTGGCCTGCCGCGACTACGTACGTCTCCGGTGTACGGGCTGCCGAGCTGTGCCCGATGACGATCGGTGACGTCCACTGGGAAGACGGCCAGTGGGGCCGGTTCGTCGTCCAGGGCAAGGGTGCTCGCGGCTCGGGGCCAAGGCCCCGTGAGGCGTACATGTTTCGCGAGGGACGCGAGCTGCTCTGGTGGTACATCGAGGAGGTCCGGGCGGAGTTCGGCGACGACGCCGATCACCCGTCGGCGCCCCTGTGGCCGTCCGAGCGGAAGCCCAAGGCGATAGCGGCGCTGAACCTGCCGATCGCGTCGGCGATCACACTGTCAACGTTCCGCCGCCAGCTCCACGCGGCGGCCGCGAGCTACCTGACCGGCCCGGTCACCGACCTCTTCCCGCACCTCCTCCGGCACGCCTGCGCGACCCACAATCACGAGCGAGGCATGACGCTGTGGGAGGTCCAGCGCGTTTTGGGCCACCACTGGGCTACCACGACTCTTCGATATATGGCGACTGCACAGGCCGACCCCGAGCATGCCAATGTTGCAGCGAGCTCGCGGGCGGCCCAGCGCCTGGTGATGGACAAGGGGAACCTTCGGTGAAGTGGAATCTGAGGATGGTGGCTGCTCAGCGGGACCTGTGGCGTCCCACCGAGTTGCTGGAGGCGTTCAAGACGGTCGGGTTCACGCCGTCGCTGAGCAAGGTCGCAGCGATGTGGAGCGGCACACCGGTCACGGTGCGGCTCGACGATCTGGACAAGATCTGTGCGGTGCTGAACTGCACCGTTGGCGATCTGCTCCAGGCCGAGCCCCTGGAGGCCGCCGCGGGAGAGACCGAAGCACTGCCCAAGGCGGTGGGCGCTGAAGGCTCCGGCGGGGGGCCTGTACGGCCGACGCCCCGTCAGCAGGGCAGCCGTCGCTCGCTGCCGCCGAACTGACGAATGGCGGCACGATCTCATCCTGCTCAGTGCCCGGACTGCAAGGGCTGGGGGGTTCTCGGGCTGGCCGCGTGCCAGGGGTGCATAGAGTGGCGGAAGAAGCATCCTGAGCAGGGCGTATGTCTGCGCTGCCGTCACAAGGGATACCTCAACTCCGACCGTCTGTGCCGGGCATGCCTGCACGCTGTCCGGCTCGACACCGACGCCGCGTGGGTCACCGATCCTGAAGGCGCCGGTCCTCGGAGCCGCCAGCTGATGTTCCTCTACTACGGCCTTGCCCCCACCCACGCCCAACCGCTGAGGAAGTACGGCAGCCGCACCGGCCGCACCGGCACCGATCAGCGCGAGCGGCTGCACTGGGTGGAACACCTGCGCGCGGCCGCGGCCCCGACCCGAGACGACCCTGCGGTCCTCCCACCCACCGTCCCGGGGCAGCTACCGCTCTTCCCAGTCCGCCGGATGCTGTCCATCGACGTCTGCCGGCGCATTCTGCAGAGGCCGCTCGCCGGCTACCGCGACGTCGTCGAGCACACCGCGGCGTTCGCGGCGGACACCGGCATCGGCAAACCCATGCAGCGCAAGCTGCACGAGATGCTGCGCCTCGCGCTCGCCGTGCGCGACGCGGATGGCGACGACCTCGTCGATGAGCTGGTCCTCGACGACATCCCCAACTACGGCCGGTCCGTCCGGGCGATCCTTCTGCGGGCGGAAATGCTCAGGCCCCTGCCAGAGCCGCGCGAACCCGACCGTCCCCAGCGGTCACGGACGTCACGGACCACGCGCCGGATATGGGCGCCCCGGGCGATGACACCGAGGTCCTGCCAACAGTGCGACTCCTGGTTCACAGCGAAGACGAAGGTCACCTGCGAGCCCTGCTCATCCTTCGCCGCCCGGAAGAGAGGAAAGAGCCCTGCATCCGCGGGAGCGTGCGACCGCTGCCGCCGTGTCGACCTGCCGCTCGCCGATGGATACTGCCGCGGATGCCGATGGCACGTAGCCAACTACGGCCCAGGGGACATCGCCCGGTTCGGAACGCAGTTGTGGCTCGGTTCACCGGTCCCGGCACCCACAAGCCTGCGTCACTCGGACGTGGCCCCGCCTACTCCGCGCTGTCTGCCGACGCTCACGGACTCGGCCGAGCGGCTGCTCGCCGACCTCGACAGCGTGATGAAGCAGGAGATGTGGTCCAAGGTCCCCGCCACCAAGACCCGAAACACGCTGACCGTCCTGGTGTCCTGGCTCGGCGCCGATGCCCCGCTGGTGGAGTCCGACATCCGGGCGCTCGTCGACAACCGTCCCCTGAAGTTCAGCGGGCGGCGGATCACACAGTTCCTTGAAACCCGAGGGCTGCTGATCCCGGATGTCGAGTTTCGCCGGGACGCACAGCAGAAGCGCTTGGAGGCCGAGCTCGCCGCACTGCCCGAGAGGATCGCACAGGAACTCTCGGTCTGGATCAAGGCCGTGCGCGGAGAGGGCAAGTGGGAGCACACCGGCCGCACCTACCGGAGCATCGCCCGCTACTGGCATGTACTGGACCCGATCCTCAAGGGATGGCTCGCGAACGGCATCAAGAGCCTCCGCGAGATCACCCAGGACGACGTCAAGCGGGCCATCGCCACCCGCAAGGGGACGCCGGCCCGCTCGGTCCACATCGTCCTGCGGAACGTCTTCCGGGCCCTTCGGCAGGAAGGCGTGATCTTCCGCGATCCCACCCGCGGCCTCGTCTTCGCCGGGATCAACAAGACCCCGCCTTCCGTGCCCTCGGACCGGCTGGCCGGCGTCCTCAGCCATGCGCAGAACGACTTCCAGCGCTTCGTGATGGTGCTGGTCTGCGTCCACGCACTCAGCGGCACCGACATGCGCCACCTGCTGCTCACCGACCTCGACCTGTCCCGTGAGCGCCTCATCGTCCGGCGCTCCGGCAAACGGCACATCATCTACCTGGACGAACTCACCTATCGCTGCGCCTCCGCGTGGCTCCGTGAACGTCACCGCCGCTGGCCGGTGACGACCAACCCGCATCTGCTGATCAACCGATGGACTGCGGTAGATACCACTCACTCGCCCATCGGCACCACGTTCACCGCCATCTTCCGGCCCACCGGACTCACGATGCCGACGCTGCGGCAGGACCGGATCCGTGACGAGGCGTTCGAGGTCGACGACCCGCTCCACCTGATGCGCCTGTTCGGCATCTCCTCTCAAACTGCAATGCGGTACATCACCGCGGCCCACCCCGAACGCACTGCGAAGCTCCCTCGATGAGGTGAGCAACGGTGCAGGGGGCTCGAAGGCATGGTTCTCCGGCATGAGCCACGCCGTCGAGCCCTCCCGCTTGGGGTGCTTGACTGTCGCCTCACCGTCGATCACGGCCGCGCCGTTGCCTGGGTTCCAGGTGGGGCCGCAGTGGTGAAGAGTCCAGGTCCCGGTTGCGGGCAGCGGCTGGGACCTGGAATTGCCCGCTGTATCGCCCTCGGCGTTCTGCGCCCGGCCGGGGTCCCTCCCGCCAGGACACTGGCCGAGCGGCTGTCCGGCCGGCCGCGATGACGAGGTTCTTCATGGTCTGATGAGGTTCTTCATGGTATGCGGCGGGTCGGGACTGCGCCTGCGATCATGTGTCCGTTCCGGCGCCCGTCAGCGCCTGGACGCCGACGACGTCCAGCAGCCGCAGCCGCTCGGCGGTCTCGCTGCCCTCCGCCGCGCTGAAGGCCATGATCCGCAGGTCGGTGCCGAGCGCCGCGAGGATGTCGCAGTCGAGGGTGAGCTCACCGACGCTCGCGTGCCGGACCGTCTTGGTCAGGGACTCGTGCACACCCACCACGCCGGAATCCCACAGCGCCGCGAAGTCACTGCTCCGGGTACGGAGCTCATCGATCAGTGCGGCCAGTCCGGCGTCCTTCGGATAGCGGGCCGACGCCGCTCGCAGGTCGGACACGAAGGCCGCGCGGTGACCCGTCTTCCGGCTCACCGCCTGGGGGTATCCGGCGGGCGGTGCGACGAAGGACCACCACACCGCATTCCTCCCGAAGCCGCGTGACGGTGGCGGGTCACCGAACAGCGCCGCCCACAACGGGTTCCACGTGATGAGGTTCCAGGCGGCGTCGTACACACTCAGCGGTGTGCCGGTCAGTCGATCCAGCAGGCGCTGGACGCCTGCCGGCACATGATCGGAAACCTGCCCGGCGCTCGGCACTGCCTGACCGGCGAGCACGAAAAGGTGCTCACGCTCCGCCGTCGCCAGCCGCAATGCCCGAGACAACGCGGACAGTACTTGCGGGGACGGATTAGTCGACCTGCCCTGTTCGAGCCGCACGATGTAGTCGACGGACAAGCCGGCGAGCAGGGCGAGCTCCTCACGCCGCAGGCCTGGCGCGCGCCGCCCTCCGTCGTCCGGCAGGCCGACCTCGGCCGGTTTCGTGCGATCCCGCCAGGCGTGCAACGCCCTACCGAGATCCGTGGTTCCGGTCATCTCCCGAGTATCGCCGATCGGCCGCGTCCCGTCGTGGTATTGCGGGTCCACCGGCTGCGGCGGGTACTGGTCGATGCCCGCGGATCCGTGGACGGTGGATGTACCGGCCGACGGCCGGTGGCCGGCGGGGGCCCACCCGCCGCTCTGCGCCGAAGGAGCACGTTCATGGAGTACCGCAACCTCGGGCGGACCGGGATCAAGGTCAGCCCCTACGGACTCGGCACGCTGATGTTCGCCAGCCAGATGGGCAACGACCCGGACGAGTCGGTCCGGATCATCCACAAGGCGATCGACGCCGGGATCAACCTCATCGACACCGCCGACCGCTACGCCGACTCGGAGGACATCGTCGGAAGAGCCCTGAAGGGCCGCCGCGACGAGGTGGTCCTGGCCACCAAGGTCGGCCTGCCCATGGGCGAGGGCCCCAACCAGAAGGGCGCCTCCCGCCGCTGGATCACCACCGCCGTCGAGAACTCCCTGCACCGGCTCGGCACCGACCACATCGACGTCTACCAGCTCCAACGGCCCGACCCGGACACCGACCTGGAGGAGACCCTTTCCGTCCTGACCGACCTCGTCAGGGCCGGCAAGGTGCGCGCCATCGGCTCGTCGACCACGCCCGCCTCGATGATCGTCCAGGCCCAGTGGGTCGCCGAACGCGCCGGGCTGCAGCGGTTCCGCACCGAGCAGCCGCCGTACTCGATCCTGAACCGTGGCATCGAACGCGAGGTCCTGCCGCTCGCGCAGGAGTACGGAATAGGCGTCATGGTGTGGGGCCCGTTCGGCCAGGGCCTGCTGACCGGCCGGGTGCGCAAGGGCGGTGACAACGACCTCAAGCGCGTCCAGTTCTCCCGTCACCTGTCCGACGAGCGCCGCATCGACGTCGTCGAACAGCTCGTCCCGCTCGCGAAGGAGGCCGGCCTGCCCATGACCCACCTGGCCATGGCCTTCACCATCGCCCACCCGGGCGTCAGCGCCGCGCTCCTCGGCCCGCGCACCATGGAACACCTCGACGACCTTCTGGCCGGGGCCGACGTCGAGCTGTCCGACGACCTCCTCGACCGGATCGACGAGATCGTCCCGCCGGGCATCGACGTCACCGCGCTCGACCAGGAATACCGGCCCCCGGCCTTGCTCGAGACCGCTCTCCGGCGTCGTCCCGCCGGGCTCCGGTCGGCGGCCTGAGCCCCAGAGGCCCGGCGGCAGTGTGCCCGGGGACGTGGTCCGGTCCCTGGCACACCGCGGGCAGGCGCACCCACGCCTACACCGACAAAACCGGCCCCGAGTTCAGGAAGGACGCCGTCGCGCTCTACCGCGCCGCGGCCGGGAAGCGGACGTGTGCGGCGGTTGCCGCGGGTCTCGGTATCACCGCGGAGTCGCTTCGGACCTGGGTGCGCAAGGACGAGGCCCAGGCCGCGCCCGAGGACCGCGATGGCAGCGTGAGCGCGGCGGAGGCGCTGGCCCGGCTGCGGGCGGAGAACGCCCGGCTGCTCAAGGCCGAGCAGGAGTGGCAGCTGGAGCGCGAGATCCTGCGCCGGGCAGCGGCCTATTTCGCCCGAGAGGTGAAGTGAGCCCCTGCCGCTGGGACTTCGTCTCCGAGAACCGCGCTGACTTCGGCGTGCAGCGGATCTGCTGGGTGCTCGGGGTGTCCCGTGCCGGCTACTACCGGCATCTGGCCACCGGGCAGGCCCGCGCCGAGCGCCGGGCCGAGGAGAAGCGGACCGTGAGCGAGATCCGCGCCATCCATGCCGAACGCCAGGGGGCGTATGGGGCTCCGCGCGTCCATGCTGAGCTGCATGCGAGGCGGCGGAGGATCAACCGCAAGCGCGTCACCCGGCTGATGCGGATCAACCACATCGTGGGCCGGCACCTGCGGAAGAAGAAGGGGACGACGATCGCGGACAGGACCGCGCCGCCCGCGCCGGACCTGGATGAGCACAGGTACCCCTCTGACCCCAGGCACGAAGGCTGAACTCGCACGACCGCCCCCTGATACAGGGAACTGGCGTCCGGGTTCGACGTACTTCCCTGCGGGATTCCGGGAACACGGGCGCTTCCCCGTGCGGCAGCCGCAAACTGGGCTCGCCAGCACGCGCGGCAGACATCTACGTCGGCTCCTACCACCGGGCATGCCGCAAGGCGGCCGACGCACTGCAACCCGACCGGCTGCTCATCCTCTCCGCACGCCACGGGCTCCTCGACCTCGACGACGTCATCGAGCCGTACGACACACCCCATGGCGCAGCCGACGCAGTAACGGGCCGAGTCCTTCTCGAGCAGGCAACCATGCGGGACATCGTGGGCCTCGACCCCGTGGTGGCCCTCGGCGGCGCACGACACATCAGCCTCGTGCGCTCCGTCTGGCCGCACATCCACACGCCGTTGGCCGGAACACGCGGCATGGGTGAGCAAATGGCCCGGCTTGCAGCAATACGCGAAGGACGGGACTACATCTGACATGACGCCACGTGCGGCGGCCGCTCGGGCGGCCGGCCTGGCAGCGGCCGTAGGGCCGCACGCCGCGGCACGGACTCCTGACACGGCCGGGGAGAGAGGAAAACCATGAGGCGTCGCTGGACTCGGCCGCGTTCACGCGAGGAGCGCGGGAACTGGGTCCAGAACACCTCGGTCTCGCTGTCGCCGACCGTCACCCCCCGCACCTCTCGTCCGCCGTCCTCGGTGATGCTCCCCCAGCGGCGATCACCACGGCCCGGGAGACCTCGGCCGGTAGTGCGGAGTAACCGGCGGCCGAGTCCCGGTCTCTGTCGAAATCGCCGCGGGGCGGACGCGCCTACGCCAGCGCCAGTCAGCACCTTCTCGGGGAAGGGTGCCATGGCGGATGGCACCGGTGTCTTTTTCTCCAAGCAGATCTGCGTGAGGCGCTCGCCGCTTACCAAGAGCATCCCGGAACCGAATCGTGTACGGGTGCGGGCAACTCGTCGACCTGGAGCAACCACACGCCGGACACCGTCCGCTCCCATGCTGACCTCTTGCTGACCCGGGCGCGGCGATCACGGCTCTGACCTGCGGAAACGCCCAAACGCTAGATCTTGGACTTGAACATGGTGCGCAGCATTCTGTGCTCCCAGAAGACGGCTCTCCGCCCACCTTCTACAGGTCGGAGGCACCCTTGACCGTACAGAGGCACGCCCTCGAATGGCGGCTCATGCCGAGAGAAGGGAGGTGTCGGCGGCGGAGTCCTGCCATCCCGCACGGAACCCTTCGTCCCACGGGGCCGCGCCCATGGACACCGGTCCGTCCGGCCCGAGGGCGACCGGATACAGTGCGCGAGACGGCAGCCCGGTCAGGGAGGGGAAGCGTGACCGACACCAGCAACACCCGGCCCGCCGAGGGTGAAGCACAAGCGCCGCGGCAGAGCCCACTGCACCGCCTGATGCGCTACATCCCACTGATCGCGCCCGTCCTGCTGTGGGCCGTGCCCTGCTGGGTGCTCCTGTACAGCGGCCAGCACTGGCCGCTGCCCGTCGCGCTGGTCGGCACCGCCCTGTTCGCCCTCGGCCTCGTAGGTATGCCGCTCGCGATGGTGCGCGGCCACGGCCGGCGCCAGCAGGACTGGGCGGCGATCATCGGTGACACCCTGCTGGGCAGCAGCTGGGTTCTGTTCACGTGGTCCGTTCTGCTCGGCGTCGTGTTGCGGCTCGCCCTGACCGTGGCCGGCGTCGGTGAGAGCCAGGACCGGGCCCGAATCGTCACTTACGCCGTCCTCGGCGTAACCGCCGTGCTGCTCGCCTGGGGGTACGCCGAGGCCCGCCGCGTGCCGCGCGTGCGCCGCCTCGACGTGCAACTCCCGCGGCTGGGTGCCGGGTTGGACGGCCTCCGCGTCGTCCTCATCACCGACACCCACTACGGCCCACTCGATCGCGCCCGCTGGTCGGAACGGGTCTGCGAGACGGTGAACGCTCTGGAGGCCGACCTGGTCTGCCACACCGGCGACATCGCGGACGGCACAGCCGAACGCCGCCGCGCCCAGGCCCTTCCACTCAGTACTGTGCGGGCCACCCGGGCCCGGGTCTACGTCACCGGCAACCACGAGTACTACAGCGAGGCCCAGGGCTGGGTCGACCTGATGGACGAGCTGGGCTGGGAGCCGCTGCGCAACCGCCATCTGCTGCTCGAGCGCGGCGGCGACACCCTGGTGGTCGCCGGCCTGGACGACGTGACCGCCGAGTCCTCCGGCCTGGCAGGCCACCGCGCCCATCTCGCCGGAGCCTTGCACGGCGCCGACCCCGACCTGCCCGTCCTGCTCCTGGCACACCAGCCCAAGTTCGTCGACCGGGCGGCGGCCGACGGCGTCGACCTCCAACTCTCCGGCCACACCCACGGCGGCCAGATCTGGCCCTTCCACCACCTGGTCCGCATCGACCAGCCCGCTCTCGCCGGCCTCAGCCACCACGGCGCCCGCACCCTCCTCTACACCAGCCGAGGCACCGGCTTCTGGGGCCCGCCGTTCCGCGTCTTCGCCCCCAGCGAGATAACCCTGCTCGTGCTCCGGTCCCCGCACCCGCCCACCTCGCCGTAGCACGCGAGACCACCAGAGAGGCCCGAAGGGCTCCATCCCCGGTCCAGCCGTCGCGGTGGATGCTCAGTCGAGACAGAACTCGTTGCCCTCGATGTCCTGCATCAGGATGCACGACTCGTTGTCGTCATCGGCAAGCAGTGTGCGCACGTGTACCGCGCCGAGCGCGACCAGTCGTGCGCATTCGGCCTCCAGCGTGGCGAGGCGCTCTTCACCCACGAGTCCGGTACCGACCCGCACGTCGAGATGCACGCGATTCTTGACGATCTTGCCTTCGGGAACGCGCTGGAAGAGCAGGCGCGGTCCCACGCCCGAGGGATCACTGCATGCGAAGTAGGTGACCTGCTCCTCAGGGGGCAGCGAGCGATGGTAGTCCTCCCACGTGGCGAACCCCTTCGGGACGGGCGGTACGACGTATCCCAACACCTCGCACCAGAAACCGGCGAGGCACGCAGGTTCGGCGCAGTCGAAGGTGACTTGGAACTGCTTGATCGATGACATCGGCGCACCATAGCAAGGGGACTCTGTCGCACATCTCCCGGCGTGGATCCGCACGTTGTCGGGAAATGGATCCAGCGGAATCGACGCCTCAAGCTCCAGGCCCGGAAGGTGTGTACACAGCTCGCGGTACGGCGCCGGCGCCTTGGCGGAGACACTCTTGCCGCGCTGCAGGCAGCCGGACCGCAATGCCTTCGCGGTGCGGCGGTTGGGCGGTGCCGACCGGTCCTCGTGCATCGTGCCGGCTGAAGACGCCGGACCCCCACCCCACGAGCGGCCGGGATCAGCGTACGCAACGGTGTTCGAAGGACGGTCCGGTGCCGGGCGGCATGGGCAGGCGTGCTCCATACCCGCACGGCGCGGGCGCGATGACCCGACCGGCCCGGCCGGGAGTGCTTGCCGGGCGGCTCTTCGGGTACGGCGTTTGCATAGGTGATACCTGCAATGGCCGCGGGATTCTGAAAGCGATGCCTCCGTGACTGGTCTGAGTGGCTCCAGGGACGAACGATCAGGTGGGCCGCGCGACGGCCCTGTCTCCCTCTCCTCGGCGCTGGTGGACGCCGTGGACCTTCTCACCCACCTGTGGTCGGACGCCGCACAGAGCGCGAACCTGCGCCTGTCGCCGCACCAGCTGCGTGCACTGCGGATTCTGGAGGA
Organism: Streptomyces sp. NPDC048417; assembly: GCF_040651615.1. Classification (NCBI taxonomy): domain Bacteria; kingdom Bacillati; phylum Actinomycetota; class Actinomycetes; order Kitasatosporales; family Streptomycetaceae; genus Streptomyces; species Streptomyces sp. NPDC048417. Next base: position 207,632 of record NZ_JBEZKI010000002.1, read on the forward strand.
TGAGCCGGGCCTCAACCTCACCGCCTTGGCGGTGGGCATGAGGATCGGGCTGCCGACCGCCAGCCGGCTGTGCGACCGGCTGGAGGCGGCCGGTCTGCTGGAGCGCGTGCTGCATCCGCACAAACGGCGCGAGGTACGACTCCTCCTGACCCGGCAGGGCCACCGGCTCCTGGACGAGGTGGCCGTGCGCAGAGCGCGCGCCCTGGCCATCGTGCTCGGCGCCATGGAGCCGGCGGAGCGGGAGGCTCTCGGGCAGGGGCTCCAGGGGTTTCTGGCCGCCCAGGCCGCCCAGGACCGCGGTGCGCGGGGGCGCCACGGCCCCGGTCCCTGACGGGGCCCGGCGCGTCGGCCCCGGCGGCCGTGCCGGTCGGGACAGGGAACGGTCGCGACGGAGGGCGGTCGGGACAGAGGACGGTCGGCACGGAAGACAGTCGGCGCGGAGGACAGTCGGGACGGAGGACGGCGGCCTCGGAGGACGGCGGCCTCGGACGTGAGGTCCGCGCTGCCCGGACGGTCGACGGGCAGGGCCGCACGCGGCCGGACTCCGCCTGACTCCGCCTGACTCCGCCTGACTCCGCCGGCGAAAACGCACCGGCACCTGTCGCGGTAGCGCCCTGTCGACGTGTCGTCATGGCGCTACCGCGAGGGGGCGGACCAAGGACCGGACCACATGGCCGCGGCCCGGGCGACCACGCGCCCGGCGCGACAGGCCCTCCGCCGCCGACAGGCCCTCCGCCGCCGACAGGTCCTCCGCCGCCGCCTGGCCCGGCCGGGCGTTCCCGCGGCAGGGCAGCGGACGGACATCCGCAGGGCGCGTCAGGACGGTTGGGGGCGCCCGCGCCAGTCCAGACAGACGGCCAGGGCGTCGTCCTCGGCCACGACGGCTTCACCCCGGTGACCCGCAAGTTCGCGCAGGATGGCACGGGGTACCTCGGCGGCGGGCAAGAGCCGGGTGGAGTGGATGGCCCGGGCGAGCGCCCGATCCCCGTAGGCCTCACCCTTCGGGGAGTGCACCGCGTGCACGCCGTCGCTGACGAAGACGAGCCGGTCTCCGGGCTCGACCTCGAACTCCTGCGCCACGTAGTCCGTCTCCTCGAACATGCCGAGGGGCAGTTGCGCCTCGAAGGGGACACGTTCGACGGTGCCGCCGCGCAGCCGCAGGAGCTGTGGGGAGCCCGCGTCCACGACGCTCACCCGCCCGGTGTCCAGGTCGAAGTCGAACATGAGGACGGACAGATAGCGGTGGCCCCGGTAATGGGCGTAGACGGCCTGGTCGGCCAGGGCCGCCTGGTCGGCGATGGAGATGCCGGCGCGGCGCGCGTTACGCAGGGCGTTGATGGCGAGGCTCGTCAGCAGAGCCGCCTCTATGCCCTCGCCCATGCCGTTCGTGACGTACAGCATCAGACGATCGGCGGTGGCGGACCAGTCGAAGTTGTCGCCGAAGACGGCGTAGGCGGGCTCCAGTTGGCCACCCAGGTCGTACTCGGGCCGGGTGCAGGAGCGACCGGGCAGCAACTGCCACTGCATCTCGGCCGCCAGGGTGAGCCGGTCCTTGCGCCGGGCCTGGAGATACAGGTCCGTGTCACGCTCGGCCACGAGCACCTCGTGCGCCAGCACATCGGCGATCTCGGCCAGTTCGGACACACACCCGCGTGCCGCTTCGCCGTCGGGCAGCGTCACGGACAGCACGCCGAGCCGGTCGCCGCGCACGCTGACCGGCAGGTGGACGCGCGTCCGCCGGTCCTGGCCCTCCTCGCAGTAGGGCTCCTGCGAACCGAAGGCCCGACCGGCAGGACTGCCGTGTACCGGCACCGGCACCAGGTTGTGCGGCCGTACCGACACCGGTTGCAGTGCTGTCAGGCCGTAGTCGGCCATGAAGAGCTCGACGGCCTCCGCGCCGTACAGCTCGGTCAGCACGACGCGGACGGCGTCGAGCAACTCGTGGGGAGCCGCTGTGCGCACAGCGCGCTCAGCGGTCTGGAATCTGTTCACGATGAGGAATGCACCATTCTTTCTCCCGGCAACGTGCGGGCCCGGCCGAGTGGGCGGGGCGTCGCGAAGAGCCGCGTCGGTCGTTCCGAGGGGGGTCCGTGTGGGCTGGGGCTCCTAGTAGGCTGAAAGGTGCCCCAGTGCCTGCGAGAGTGTGATCGTGACTGCCTTCCGCCGCCGCCCAGAGCCCGATGAGGTCGCACGCGTGACCACCAAGGCCGTCGAGCTGCTGGAAGTTGTGTGGGGCCGTGCCTCGACCGCGCCTACCTCTGCCTCCCAGTTGCGGGTGCTGCACATCCTGGAGCACCACGACGGCATCAACCTGCGCACTCTCGCCGAGTCCCTGGCCTCCACCCCTCCGTCCACGAGCCGACTGTGCGACCGGCTACAGGCCGCGGGATTCATCGAGCGCATGGTGGGCGCGGAGGACCGACGCGAGGTACGGCTGCATCTCAGCGGCCGGGGTCGCTCCTTCCTGGCCGATCTGCGTGCCCGCCGGGAGAGTGAGCTGCAGAAGGTGCTGGCGGACATGCCCGCCGCCAAGCGTGTCGCCCTCCTGGAGGGGCTCGAGGCGTTCTGCGCCACCGCGGCGACGCAGATACCCGACGCGGCCCCCGAATCCGACAGCCGGACCGCCTGAACAGCCCTTCACGGCACCGGTGCCACCACCGCTCCGTGACGGTGGCGACCGGCGCCAGGGGCGGTCCCTGTCCACCGGAACATTCCAGGTCCTTCCCCGTGTACGTCCGACTCGGTTACTCTGTTGCCTCATGGCTATTATTGTCAAACGACAACAGTCCTGAGTGCCGCTCTCACTCCGTCCGACTACCCCCGTATTGACGCGATCCGCGGTAACTGTGCGGCATGTCTCATAAATCCGGAGACTGGAAGTGATCTGGAACGTCCAAAGGGTGACCGGAGCGCGCGCACACACCGCACGGCCCATCAAAAGCCCGTGACACGAGGATGGCGCGCATGCCCGCGGCTCCCGAACTGAGAGTGCACATCGACCGCGGTGAGCAGACCTTCGTGATCACCGTGCGCGGCCAGGTCGACTACGCCGACGCCGAGGGCTTCGAACAGGCCTGGGAGGCGGCCGACCGTGCGGCGATGCCCGTGACAGCGGTCGATCTGACGCACGTCACCTTCGCCGACAGCATGCTCCTCAACGCCCTCGTCGAGGCCCGTCTCCGCCATCGGGCCACCGGACGCGACCTGGTGCTGATCGGCCCCCTGCGGCCGGCCGTCAGCCGGCTCCTGACGATCACCGGCGCCATCCGGCTGTTCACCATCACCGAGACCGGCCCCAGCGGCGACGGGGCGGCCGCCTCGTGAAGGGGCCGACAGCGGGTGGGACGAGCCTTCCCCGCGTGACGGTCAGCGGGCCACGCGGTGATGCCGTCCCCCGTGCCGGAGTCGGACCGCGGCGTAGGCGAGGTCGGCGAGAAGCACCACCCCACCGATGATCAGCAGGTAGAACAGTCCGTGAGCGGTGAACCCGATGATGCCCAGGACGAGGGCCACCAGGATCAGAAGCAGGAACAGGCTCATCGGCTCTCCTGTCGGCTGTCGGCTGTCGGCTTCGGTGGGTCAGCGGCGGGCGAGGCGGCGCTCACCGCCGGCGCCCGGGGTGTAGTCGAGTGCGTAGTGCGCGAACACCGCAGGCTCCTGCGAGGCCGGCAGCTCGCCGTCCGTGTCGATCGCGGGCGCCTTCTTGACGGTGTCCTTGTCGTAGGCGACCTTCAGATAGTCAGGACCGACGGTCGCGTCCGCGAGCGGAACGAACACCAGGCGACGACGGGTGGGCAGACCGACCGTCACGGTGGCGTAGAAGGGCTGGTCGGTCGCGGTGTCGACGTAGACCGATTCCAGTAGGCCGACCTTGTGCCCGGAGGCGTCGACCACGTCGTGACCGCGCCACTCTCGGATATCGCCTGCTTCGAACATCAGATACCTCCGTGGGAACGAGTACCCCTGATCGCACGCTTGACGCCGTCGACCGGCCGCACCGCCGCAGGGGCGCGCCCTGCGTCCACGGGGCGCCGCTCCCCCGTCGCCGGCAGTGCTCGCCGGCAGTGCTGAGGTCAGGCTCTGGGGGTGCGCGTCATCGGGGTGTCAGCAGGGCGCCACCCGGATGCCCACGAGGCAGGTGTCGTCGTCGGTGTCGGATCTGCTGTGGGTCAGCAGGCGGTCCAACTGCTGCTCCAGGGTCGACGGAACCGTGCGCGCGGTCGTCAGCATCTGCGCCAGGGACTCCTCCACGGACCGGTCACGGCGCTCGATCAGGCCGTCCGTGTACATCAGCAAGGTGTCGTCGACGGCGAGCTGCACCTCGTGCTCCTGGTACTCGGCCTCGGGCACGGCACCCAGCAGCAGCCCCTTGACCAGGGGCAGCGGCTCCGCCTCACCGCCGCGGACCAGCACGGGCGGCAGATGCCCGGCCCGCGCCCAGCGCAGGGTGTGACGGTCGGGGTCGTAGAGACCGCACACCGCGGTGGCGGTGACGGAACCGGTCAGGTGATGGGTCACCATGTTCAGCCAGGACAGCAGCTGCCCCGGTCCGGCACCGGTCACGGCGAGCCCACGCAGCGCGTTGCGCAGGACGACCATGCTGGTGGCCGCCTCGATGCCGTGTCCGGCGACATCGCCCACGCACACCAGCACCAGCCGGGACGGCAGCACGACCGCGTCGTACCAGTCGCCGCCGACCAGATGCTGGGTCTCCGCGGGCCGGTAGCGCACGGCCAGGTCCAGCCCGGGGACCTCCAGCGGGGCCTGCGCGGGCGGCATGATGGCGTGCTGGAGCTGGAGGGTGAGCCGGTTGCGTTCGCTGGCCTGCTGCTCGGAGTGGGCGAGCTGGACGCGGGTCGCGGCGAGCGCGACCTCGGTCCAGTGGTGCGCGGAGATGTCCTGGTAGGCGCCGCGTACGACATACAGCTGCCCGCCGGAGTCGAGGACGGGTTCGGCCGCCACCCGGATATGGCGGGTGACCCCGTCGGGGCGCTGCAGGCGAAAGGCCGTGGACGCGGGCCGGCGGTGGTGCAGCAGGGTGCGCAGGAAGCGGCCGATGGTGACGGCATCGTCGGGATGGGCATGGGCCGGCAGGTCCTCCAGCGGCACCGGAGCGCCGGAGGCGGGTTTGCCGTAGAGGTGGTACAGCTGGCCGTTCCAGGTGATCTCGCCGGTCAGGAGGTTCTCCTCGAAGCCGCCGATACGGCCCAGGCGCTGCGCGTGCTGGAGCAGGCTGGCCAGGCGGGCCGTCTCGTCCTCGATGCGCCAGATGAGCAGGACGCAGCCTCCGTGCCGGCTGACGTTGATGTCGGCGACCGCCGCCAGGGGGACCTCGTCGACCAGGGCGGTGAGCCGCATGCGGTGGGCGCGGTAGGGCTCACCGGTGGCGTAGACGCGCTCGATCCGCTCGAAGAGCTCGCTGTGGCCGGCGGCCATCGGATAGGTCTCCAGCAGCAGGGCGCCGTTGATGACGGCCCGGGGCCTGCCGCCGGGGTCCAGGAAGCGGCCGTTGACGTGGTGGATGCGGAAGTCGACGAAGTCACCGTCGGCGTCCAGATGCGGCATGAGCACCAGGGCGGGGTCGTGGAGTCCGTCGGCCAGGTCCATCAGCTCGGTGACGCCGGGCAGGACGGGCCGGCCGACGTCGCCGTGGGCCTGGTCCGGGGATCCGGTGTCCAGGGTGTGCGCGCAGAGTTCGGCCAGGGCCTCGATCTGCCGGACGACCGGCGCGGGAGGCGTGTCCAGCGGCGCGGGCCAGACGATCTCCAGTACGCCGTGAATGCGTCCGCCGGTGCCGGCCGCCACGGCGACCCGGCCGCCCTCGGAGTGGTGGTGCTGGCCGATGGAGGGCAGCCCGGTCTCGGCCAGGCTGCGGATCCAGTGCCCCGATCGCTCGGCGAGGCCGCGGCGGCCCACCGTCGCCACCCCCGGCGGCACATGGCGCCAGCGCCCGGCCTCGGCGGAGGAGAATCCGGCGTGGCCCGCCAGGGTGAGGGAGCCGTCGGCGCCCAGTGCCCAGATGGCGACCGCCTCCGCACCCAGGGGAGCCAGCGCGTGTTCCAGCAGGGACTCGGCCACGGCCTGGGTGTCCTGGGCGGCCAGCGCACCGCTCTCGGCGGCCCGCAGTCGTACGGCGGAGGACTGGCCGGCCGCCGCGTCGGCGGCCTCGGTACCGGCCGCGGTGGCCGCGAAGAAGGCTGCGGTCACCTCCGACATCCGGTCCCGTGCGGCCTGGTTGATGACGTCGACCGCGAACTCCAGGGGTGTCACCCCTGCCTGCTCGGCGAGCTCGGCCAGCTGCCGGGCCGCCTGCGCCGGGCCGCAGCCCAGCCGTTCGACCAGGATGCCCTTGGCCAGCTCGATCAGGGCACGCCCGTCGGCCTCGGCGTGCGCCGCCCGCACCTCGCGGCGCAGACGCTCCACGGTCGCCGCCAGCCTGCCGAGGGGGGACGACCGGCCGGGCCGGTCCGGTTCACCGGTGGCGGCTTCCCGTGTGCTGCCGACCGCACCGGGCGGCTCGACTCCCGCCGGGCCGACGCCTTCCGGCGTACACGGCCCGCCCGCCAGGTCGTCGGGCCCGGGCGGTTGGGGAGGTTCGGGAGATGGACGGAGATCACTCACGGTGGGCCTGTTTCTCGGCTGGGACACCCGGGGCGTTACGCGGCCGGCTTGGTGGACGCGGTGGCGGTGACGCGCTGTCAGACGGCGAGCCAGCGACGGACGCGGGCGATGAGGTCGTTCGTGTCGACGGGCTTGGTGATGTAGTCGTTGGCCCCCGAGGCGAGGCTCTTCTCCTGGTCGCCCGGCATGGCCTTCGCGGTGACGGCGATGATGGGCAGCTCCGCGTACCGGGGCATGGCGCGGATCTCCGCGGTGGCGGAGTAGCCGTCCATCTCCGGCATCATCACGTCCATCAGCACCAGGCAGATGTCCGGATGGGCGAGCAGCATCTCGATGCCCTTGCGGCCGTTGTCGGCGTGCAGGACCTGGAAACCGTGCAGTTCCAGCACGCCGCTGAGGGCGAAGAGGTTGCGTGCGTCGTCGTCGACCACCAGGACCGTCCGGCCGAGGAAGGAGTCGTCCACCACCTGCGCGGCCGGGCGGTGCGGCTCCTCGGCGCGCACCAGCGACAGCACGTCGCCGGGCTGTTCGGCGGACAGGTGCAGGGTGATGCGCTCGCGCAGCTCGTCCAGACTGGACAGGAAGTCCAGCGGCCGGCCGCCCGCGAGGGCACGCAGCGCCTGCTCCTGCGCCAGATCCACCCGATGTCCGGTGTGCACCAGGACGGGCACACTGGCCAGCGCGGAGTCGCCGCGCATGGCCTCCAGGAAGTCCGCGCCCTCTTTGCCGGGCATGCCCAGTTCCAGGACGACGCAGTGGCAGGGTTCGGCCGCCAGCGTGCTCGCCGCCTCCTGCGCCCCTACGGCGGTGATGAGGTCGATCGCACCGTGCGGATCGCCGGGGTCGTGCGCGAGGTCCGCCACCGCCCGCTCGGCGACCAGGGTGAGCAGACCGCGCGGACGCTCCTCGATCACCAGGAGACGGCGCCTGGGGTGTTCGGGGACCGGCACGGGCCCGGCCGGCAGCCGGGGCGCCGGTGCCGCCTCGGACATGGCGACGGCGCGGGGCTGCTCCACCGGCCGGCCGCCGGTCTCCAGCAGCTCCTCGAAGTCGGCGCGCGCGACGGGCAGGTACAGCGTGAACGTGCTGCCCTGGTCGGGGGTGCTGTCGACGGTGACGGCGCCGCCGAGCAGATGGGCGATCTCCCGGGTGATGGACAGGCCGAGACCGGTGCCGCCGTACTTGCGGCTGGTGGTCCCGTCGGCCTGCTGGAAGGCGCCGAAAATCGTCTCCAGCTGCTGATGGGGGATGCCGATGCCGGTGTCGACGACCCGGAAGGCCACCACCGGACCACCGCGGAGGACGACCGGCGGCACCTCCCGGTCGGCGGCCGGTTCGATCCGTAGCTGAACGCCGCCCTGTTCGGTGAACTTCACCGCGTTGGAGAGCAGGTTGCGCAGGATCTGACGCAGCCGGGAGTCGTCGGTGAGCAGATCGGCGGGTGTGCCGGGCGCGGTGGCCACCGTGAACTCGAGGCTCTTCTGCGTCGTCATCGGCCGGAAGGTCGCCTCGACGTACTCCAGGAGCTGACGCAGCGGGACCCGCTCGGGAGCCACGTCCATCTTGCCGGCCTCGACCTTGGAGAGGTCGAGGATGTCGTTGATCAGCTGCAGCAGGTCCGAGCCCGCCGAGTGGATGATGCCCGCGTACTCGACCTGCTTCGGGGTGAGGTTGCGCGAGGGGTTCTGCGCCAGCAACTGGGCCAGGATCAGCAGGCTGTTGAGCGGGGTGCGCAGCTCGTGGCTCATGTTGGCCAGGAACTCGGACTTGTACTTGGAGGCCAGCGCCAGCTGCTGCGCCCGGGTCTCCAGTTCCTGCCTCGCCTGCTCGATCTGGAGGTTCTTCGCCTCGATGTCGCGGTTCTGCGAGGCCAGCAGGGACGCCTTCTCCTCCAGTTCGGCGTTGGAGCGCTGCAGTTCGTCCTGCTGCACCTGCAACTCCTCGGACCTGGCCTGCAGTTCGGAGGTCAGCCGCTGGGACTCTCCCAGCAGCTCGTCGGTGCGCGCGTTGGCCACGATGGTGTTGAGGTTCACGCCGATGGTCGGCATCAGCTGGGTGAGGAAGTCCTGGTGGATCTGGGTGAAGCGGGTCAGCGAGGCCAGTTCGATCACGCCGAGGACCTGCTCCTCGACCACGATGGGCAGCACGACCAGGGCACTGGGCACGGCCTGCCCGAGTCCGGAGGAGATGGTGACATAGCCCTCCGGCAGCTCCTCGACGGTGATGACGCGCCGGTTGCGTGCGGCCTGCCCGACCAGGGAGCGCCCGACCGGGATACGGGTGGGCCGCTCCGCGTCGTCCGGATAGCCGTACGAGCCGACCAGGCGCAGTTCGTGGCCGCGCTCGGTGTCCTCCGCCAGGTAGAAGGCGCCGTACTGGGCCGCCGCCAGCGGGGTGAGCTCGTCCATGATCAGCTCGGCGACCACGGGCAGGTCGCGGTGGCCCTGCATCAGGCCGGAGATCCGGGCGAGGTTGGTCTTGAGCCAGTCCTGTTCCTGGTTGGCCCGGGTGGTCTCGCGCAGGGACTCCACCATGGAGTTGATGTTGTCCTTGAGGTCGGCGACCTCGCCCGACGCCACCACGGTGATGGAGCGGGTCAGATCGCCCTCCGCGACGGCACTCGTGACCTCGGCGATCGCCCGCACCTGCCGGGTGAGGTTCCCGGCCAGCTCGTTGACGTTCTCCGTCAGCCGCTTCCAGGTGCCCTCGACACCCTCCACCTCGGCCTGACCGCCGAGCCTGCCCTCGCTGCCGACCTCGCGGGCGACACGGGTGACCTCGGCGGCGAACGACGACAGCTGGTCGACCATCGTGTTGATGGTGGTCTTCAGCTCCAGGATCTCGCCCCGGGCGTCCACGTCGATCTTCTTCGACAGGTCGCCGCCCGCCACCGCGGTCGTCACCAGGGCGATGTTGCGGACCTGCCCGGTGAGGTTGTTGGCCATCGAGTTGACGTTGTCCGTCAGGTCCTTCCAGGTCCCGGCCACGTTCGGCACATGGGCCTGGCCGCCCAGGCGCCCCTCGGTGCCCACCTCGCGCGCCACCCGGGTGACCTCGTCGGCGAACGCCGACAGCGTGTCGACCATGGTGTTGATGACCTCCGCCAGCGCGGCGACCTCGCCCTTGGCCTCCACGGTGATCTTCTGCGAGAGGTCGCCGCGCGCGACCGCCGTGGCGACCTGGGCGATCGACCGGACCTGCCCGGTCAGGTTGGACGCCATCACGTTGACGTTGTCCGTGAGGTCCTTCCACGTCCCCGACACGCCCGGCACGATCGCCTGCCCGCCGAGGTTGCCCTCGGTGCCGACCTCGCGGGCGACGCGGGTGACCTCGTCGGCGAAGGCGGAGAGCTGGTCGACCATCGTGTTGATGGTGTTCTTGAGCTCCAGGATCTCACCGCGGGCATCGACGGTGATCTTCTGCGAGAGGTCGCCCTGCGCCACCGCGGTGGCCACCTGGGCGACATTGCGGACCTGGGAGGTGAGGTTCCCGGCCATGAAGTTCACGGAGTCCGTCAGGTCGCGCCAGGTGCCCTTGACCCCCTTGACGTCCGCCTGGCCGCCGAGACGGCCTTCGGTGCCCACTTCGCGGGCGACGCGGGTGACCTCGTCGGCGAAGGCGGAGAGCTGGTCGACCATCGTGTTGATGGTGTTCTTGAGCTCCAGGATCTCACCGCGGGCATCGACGGTGATCTTCTGCGAGAGGTCGCCCTGCGCCACCGCGGTCGTCACCTGCGCGACATTGCGGACCTGGGAGGTGAGGTTCCCGGCCATGAAGTTGACCGAATCGGTCAGGTCACGCCAGACACCGCCGACCCCGGGAACCTGCGCCTGGCCGCCCAGCCGTCCCTCGCTGCCTACTTCGCGGGCGACCCGGGTCACCTCGTCGGCGAAGGCGGAGAGCTGGTCGACCATCGTGTTGACGGTCTCCTTCAGCTGGAGGATCTCCCCGCGCGCGGGCACGTCGATCTTCTGGGACAGATCGCCTCTCGCCACCGCCGTGGCCACCTGGGCGATGTCACGGACCTGCGTGGTCAGATTGCCCGCCATGGCGTTGACCGAATCGGTCAGATCCGCCCAGGTGCCGGAGACCCCGGGGACCTGCGCCTGGCCGCCCAGCGTGCCCTCGGTGCCCACCTCGCGCGCCACCCGCGTCACTTCGGAGGTGAACAGGGACAACTGGTCGACCATGCCGTTGAAGACCGTGGCGATGTCGCCGAGCAGGCCCTGTCCGTCGGAGGGCAGCCGGGTGCCGAAGTCACCGTCCCGTACCGCGGTCAGGCCGGCCAGCAGCTGCCGCAACTCCTGCTCGCCCGGCCCCTGGACCTGGGCGTCCATCGACATGCCGCTCATGCACACCCTCGTTCCGCTCCCCAGAGTCCCCACCCCGAGGACCCGGAACCTCGCCGGAGCCGTAGGGCTCCGCCCACCAGCGGCGATTTCGCGTTCGGCAGCCTCGCCCGATGGGAAATCGGTCGCAGATTAACTCAGTTGTCGGCCGACAACCAAAGTCTGGCGCGAGTATGACAGCGCACCGAAATCAGGGGGCGGGTAGGGCGGAATGCCGAGGCCGGTTCGGGGTACCCGGCGAGATCGGCCGAAGGTGGACCCCTGGAGGGACGCCGTCGGTGGATCCTGCCGATGGCCGCCACCGAACCCACCCGGCTCGGCCCACCCGGCTCGGCCCGGCTCGGCCCGGCCCGGCTCGGCCACCCGGCCCACCCGGCTCGGCCCGGCTCGGCCCGGCTCGGGTCGGCCCGGCTCGGCTCGGCCACCCGGCCCACCCGGCTCGGCCCGGCTCGGCCCTCAGGAGCGGATCAGAGCCCGCCAGGACCGCCCCGGGCCCAGGACGCCATCCGCGGCACGCCGGCGCAGCCGGACCGACCGGCTCACGGCATCACAGCCCGACCGACCGGCTCACGGCACCGGTGCCGCCGTCACGGCGCTTGCGTTGTCGGCGTCACGCCGCGATGGCGTCCCGCACGGTCGGGTGGCAGGAGGCGAGGGTGTCGAGTCCCACCAGCTGCACGGTGCGCAGAACGGAGTCCCGGACCCCCGCGAGACGCAGCCACCCCTGCGCGGCCCGAGTCGCCTGGTGGGCGGCGATCAGGGCGTTGATCCCGCTGGAATCCATGAACGTGACCCCGCTCAGGTCGACGACGACCCGGGAGCCGGCGGTGGGGTCCGCCGGAGGCATGGCCCGGGCCAGGGCGCCCACACTCTCGTAGTCGATCTCGCCGCGGAGGCCGAGCACGGTGATGCCGTCGACGTCGGTCCGGGTGACGGACAGCTCGCCGTGATCCATCGCTCTTTGTTCGTCTGCCACGTGCGTCCTCCGCACCCTCGGTCCGGGCTGCGTCACCTCTTCGCAGCCAACGTGCCCAGGGATGCGGAGCGCAATGCACGAGACGCGGCATCCGAATCGGGGCGGCGCGGGAGTAACACGGCGGATCGCCGGGTAGACGCGCGCCCATGAACGGGGTATCGCGGTTCGCCGGCAGGGAGTCCGTCCCACCCGAGGAGTGTTCCCGGACGGCGGAGGCCGCAGCCGCCGATGCCACCATCGCCCTGGACGGAGCGGACGGCTGTATCGCCGACGCGCGAAACCAGACAGCGCGGTTCCTGACGCGCGCCGAGTCCGAGCAGGGACTGCCGGTGCCGGCCCGCACCCTGGAGCTGGCGCAACTGGTGGTCAGCGAGCTCGTCACCAACGCACTGAAGTACGCGCCGGGACCGGTGCTGCTGCGCCTGGGTGTCGCCGACGGCGCGATGGAGATCGAGGTGTGGGACACCGATCCGACACTTCCGCTGGCCCGGGCGACCGACGCCGGACGGGTGGGCCAGCACGGCCTGGAGATCGTGCTGGCGGTGGTACAGGGCTTCGAGGCACGACGGGAGCCCGTGGGCAAGCGCGTCACGGCCCGGCTGGCGTTGTTCGGCTGACGGCCGCCGGCCGGTGCGATCGTCCCAGCGGTGGAGTCGTCGGCCATCGGCCCGGCCACAGCGCGCACCGCACCCGTTCGGCGTAACGTGAGCCGCCGGGGCGGCTTCGGCCACGCAGGGTGCCGATACCGTGCGTCGGCCCACCGGCCCCCGTGGCCTGCACCTCTCACGAGTCAGGAGCGCATCATGGCGACACCTGTCCGCCGGCCCGCGGGCCGCGGCCCCGCTGCCCGGCGCACCGCCGTCGGGCTCGCCACCACCTTGCTGGCCGTCGGCGCGTGCAGCGCCCCGGCCGCGGGGGAGGAAGCCCACCGCGTGTCCGCCACCACCTGCGCCGACAAGGTCTATACGGGAATGACCCAGGCGCAGCGGGTCGGCCAGCTGTTCATGGGCGGGGTCGCCGCCGCCCGCCCCAGCACCACGGACCTGCGCACCCTGCGTACCTACCATGTCGGGTCCGTCATGCTGACCGGGCGCAGCACCGCCGGCACCACGGCGACGAAGAAGGTCGTCGACGGGGTGCGCGCGCAGGCGGACACGGTCGCCGGGCACCGGGTCGGGCTGCTCGTGTCCACCGACCAGGAGGGCGGACAGGTCCAGGTGCTCAGCGGCCCCGGCTTCTCGGTCATGCCCAACGCCCTGACCCAGGGCACATGGAGCACGACGACGTTGCGCGCCCGCGCCGAGACCTGGGCCAAGCAGCTCAAGGCGGCGGGCCTCGACCTCAATCTCGCCCCGGTCGCCGACGTGGTGCCCGCGAGTCTTGGCACCCGCAACGCACCCATCGGCCGCTACTACCGCGAGTACGGCCACACCCCCGCCGTCGTGACCTCGCGCACCGGTGCCTTCGCCGCGGGCTTCCGCACGGCCGGGGTCATGACCACCTTCAAGCACTTCCCCGGGCTGGGCCAGGTCATCGGGAACACCGACACCACCGCGAACGTCGTCGACTCGGTGACCACCGCCTCCAGCGCGAGCCTCCAGCCGTTCCGCAGCGGCATCGCGGCCGGCACGCCGTTCGTGATGGTCTCCTCGGCGAAGTACACCAAGATCGACTCGAAGCACCTGGCCGTGTTCTCCCCGACCGTCATCAACTCGCTGCTGCGCACCAAGTTCGGCTTCAAGGGAGTCGTCATCACCGACGACATCGGCCAGGCGGTCGCGGTCCGCGCCTACACCCCGGCGCAGCGGGCGGTGGACTTCCTGACCGCCGGCGGCGACATGATCCTCACGGTCAAGGCGTCGACCGTGCCGGCGATGGTGCAGGGAGTGCAGGCCCGGATGGCGACGGACGCCTCCTTCCGCGCCAAGGTCACCGCCGCCGTCCACCGCATCCTCACGGCCAAGGCCAACGCGGGCCGGCTCACCTGCGGCTGAGACCCGCTCCCGACCCGGCCGGCCGGTCCGTATTTACTTACGGCTGGTTGAGCAGTCCAGACTGATAAACCTAGTATTAGTACATGTGAAGACAGACATAGCCTCCGATGCCTCCGATTCCGGCGGTACACGCGATCTGAGCGACGCCTCCCTGCTCGCCGCCGAGCTCCGGCTCGCGGTGGGCCGCATGACGCGGCGGCTGCGGCAGGCCCACGCGGTGGGGGACGTATCGCTCTCGGGCGTGTCCGTGCTCGCCCGGCTGGCCGCCGACGGGCCCGACTCCCCCACCTCGCTCGCCGAGATGGAGCGGGTGCGGCCACAGGCCATGGCGACCACCCTCGCCCAGCTCGAACAGCGCGGCCTGGTCCGCCGAACCCCCGATGCCGCGGACGGGCGGCGGAGCATCGCGGCCGTCACCGAGGACGGGCGGGCCATGCTCGCCGAGCGGCGCTCCGAATCGGTCCAGCGGCTCGCGCACGTCCTTGACACGTTCACCGCCGAGGAGCGCGCGACCCTCGGGGCGGCCGTGCCGCTCCTCGCCCGGCTGGCGGAACAGCTGTGAGCGCGCGCGGCTGGGCCGGCTCCCTGCGCTCGGCCCGCCACAAGGACACCCCGCCCGGTCCGGGCTACAAGTGGGTCGCGCTCTCGAACACCACCCTCGGTGTGCTGATCGCCACGATGGATGCGTCGATCGTGATCATCTCGCTGCCGGCGATCTTCCGCGGCATCGGCCTCGACCCGCTCGCACCGGGCAACATCGGTTATCTGCTCTGGATGATCCTGGGGTACCTGCTGGTCTCCGCGGTCCTCGTGGTCGTGCTCGGGCGGCTCGGCGACATGTTCGGACGGGTGAAGATCTACAACCTCGGGTTTCTGATCTTCGCCTGTGCGTCGGTCGCGCTGTCGCTCGATCCGTTCCGTGCGGGGGCGGGCGCGATGTGGCTGATCCTCTGGCGGATCGTGCAGGCCTTCGGCGGGTCCATGCTCACCGCCAACTCGGCCGCCATCCTCACCGACGCCTTCCCCACCCGTCAGCGCGGCATGGCGCTCGGCATCAACCAGATCACCGCGCTGGCGGGCCAGTTCCTCGGGCTGCTGGCGGGCGGTCTGCTCGCCGTCGTCGACTGGCGTGCCGTGTTCTGGGTGAGCGTCCCGGTCAGCATCACCGGCACGATCTGGTCGTACCTGAGCCTGCGGGAGACCTCGACGGGCCGGCCCGGCCGGATCGACTGGCTCGGCAACATCACCTTCGCGGCGGGCGCCGGAATCCTGCTGGCCGGGATCACGTACGGGATCCAGCCCTACGGCGACAGCGCCACCGGCTGGGGGAACCCGTGGGTACTGACCGGCCTGATCGGTGGTGCCGGTCTGCTGCTGGCCTTCTGCGTCATCGAGACGCGGGTCGCCGAGCCCATGTTCAACCTGGCGCTCTTCAAGAACAGGGCGTTCGCGGCGGGCAACGTGGCCGCCCTGCTGACCTCGATCGCGCGCGGCGGCCTGCAGTTCATGCTCATCATCTGGCTGCAGGGCATCTGGCTGCCGCTGCACGGCTACGACTTCGAGGACACCCCGCTGTGGGCCGGCATCTTCATGCTCCCGCTCACGCTCGGGTTCCTCGTCGCGGGCCCGGTCTCCGGCTATCTGTCGGACCGGTTCGGCGCCCGGTTCTTCTCCACCGCCGGGCTGGTCGTCGTCATGCTGTCGTTCCTGGGGCTGCTCGCGCTGCCCGTCGACTTCGACTACGGGCTGTTCGCGGCGCTGCTGCTGCTCAACGGGCTCGGCCAGGGCATGTTCTCGGCGCCCAACACGTCCTCGATCATGGGCAGCGTCCCGGCCGAGTACCGGGGTGTCGCCTCGGGCATGCGCTCGACCTTCCAGAACTCCGGTACGGCGCTGTCCATCGGTGTCTTCTTCTCGCTGATGGTCTCCGGCCTCGCCTCCTCCCTCCCGGGCACGCTGAAGAGCGGGCTCATGGCGCACGGCGTGCCAGCCGCCTCCGCCGCGCACGCCGCCTCACTGCCGCCGGTGAGCACGCTGTTCGCGACGTTCCTCGGCAACAACCCGATCGAGCACCTGCTCTCCTCCGAGGGCGTCCTGGACCATGTGACCAGCGCCCAGCGGTCCGTCCTGACCGGCCACACCTTCTTCCCGCAGCTGGTATCCGGTCCGTTCCACCACGGCCTGGCCATCGTGTTCGGCGTGGCCGCGGGCATGGCCCTGGTCTCGGCCGTGGCCTCGGCCCTGCGCGGCAGCCACCGGCCCGACCAGGACCGCCAGGACCCTCAGGAGCCGAAGGACCAGCCGCCGGCGCGGACGGCACAGCCCCGGCACAACGCTCCGTCCTGAAAGACGCGGGTGCCCCGGCGGAGGTCCGCCGGGGCACCCGTGTTCCGCTCAGGGAGCGACGGTCACGGGTACGAGGCGAGGTTCGCCACATTGGTCGAGGAGTTCGACGGGCCTCCCGTGTTGTTGATGACGTGGCTGATGGTGCCGGTGCCGCCGAGGGAGACCGTCACCATGCTGGTGAAGCGGACGCCCGAGTTGTTCGGTGCCTCGACGGCGTGCGCCGCGACCACGCTGGGGTTGACGTTGAAGTAGCAGTAGCTGCCGAGGCCGTACACCTGGTGGCTGGTGACCGAGTCGGCGACCTTGTAGGCCGCGTAGCCCTGGGTCGAGCCGTTCATCCAGGCCGCCTGGTTGGGCGGGTCGTACGGCATCTCGTTCTGGTAGAAGTACGTCCGGCCGCCGTTGCCGTTCCAGAGGGTCTGGTACTTCTGGAAGTGCTCGACGAACAGGCCGTACATCGTCACGTTGTCGCCGTTGACGACCAGGCCGGTGTCGGCGGTGTTGCTGGTCCAGCCGACTCCGCTGCCGTGGTCGGCGCGCCAGATCCACATGTGGTCGCCGATGACGTTGTCGCTGTTGACGACCAGGCTCGTGGTGGCCTTGCCGACGCCCGCGCCGCCGACCCGGAAGTACACGTCGTGCAGGGAGGTCGGGTCGGCCGCGTGCGAGGCCGAGGAGTTGCTCGGGCCGACCTCCACCAGCGTGGACGAGTTGGTGGTGCCGGCGTCGAAGAGCAGGCCCGCGATCTGAACGCCGTCGACGTCCGCGACCTTCATGGCGGTGACGCCGTTGTCCGGGACGAAGGTGGCGAGGCCGAGGCCCAGCACAACGGTGTCGGCGCGGTTGATCTGCAGCGTCTGGTCGAGGTGGTAGACACCCGGGGTGACCAGGAGGTTCTTGCCCGCCGTGAGAGCCGCGTTGATCTGCGAGGCGGTGGCCCCCGGCTTCACGATGTAGAAGCTGTCCAGCGAGAGCGACGACCCGGCGGCGGAACCCGAACTCCAGCTGGTTCCACTGGTGTTGGACCGTGCGGACGGTACGAACACCTGGTAGTTGCCGGAGCCGTCGACGTACAGGAACGGCTTCTCACGGGTCACCGGGCTCTGCGCGACCGCGGTGTCCGGCGGGCTCGGGAAGGTGGTGGACGGCACGCCCGTGCTGCCCACGAAGACCATGTTCCAGTTGGAGCCGGTCCAGCTGCCGAGCTGCGAGTTGCGGGTCAGCCACTGCTGCTGGCTGCCGGAGTTGACCTGCCCGTTGATCTGGCTGTCGGCGATCAGGCCGCCGCTGGACCAGCCGCCGTCGTCCAGGGCGAGGTTGCCGCGCAGATGCACCCGGCGGTAGGCGGACGCCTGCGAGACCGCCCAACGGTCGCTGCCGCTCGTCGGGTTGACGGAGAGGTTCTCCGCGCCGCGCCAGAAGTTCTGGGTGGCGTTGCCCTGGAACCAGTCGGCCTCGGCGTGCACCGCGCCGTTGATCGAGACCGCGTCCGGGGACAGACCCAGGCCGAGGACCTGGGTGTAGAAGCCGACGTTGACGTCCGCGCTGTAGGCGCCCGGCTTGAACATCACGGCGTAGCGCTGGGAGCCGAACTGGTTGGTCTGCTGCTGTTGGAAGATCGAGTCCAGCTTGCTCTGGATGGTCGCGGCGGACATCGACGGGTCGAAGATCACCACGTTGGAACCCAGGTCAGGGTTGCTCGTCTGAGCCACGGGCACGACCTGGAAACGCTGGGCGGCGGTGCCGTTGCAGGTGTACTGCACGAACTGCACGCTGTCGGCGGTGGAAGCACTGGGGTCGTCCAGGCACTTGCCGCTGTTGCGGTTGACGAAGTGGTAGGCGCCGCCGCCGTCGTCCACCGGCAGCCACTGCTGGTTGTTGCCGCCGCCGTAGGTCCACAGCTGCACGGCCGCGCTGTCGGCCGTGGAGACGCCGGTGACGTCCAGGACCTCGTTGGTGTTGTTGGCGTTGTTGATGCGGACGTAGCCGTCGCTGGTGGTGGTGAAACTCCACTGCTGGGCGGTGGAGTTGTTGCAGGCGTACTGCTGGACGACGGTGCCGTCGGCGGTGGCGGCCGCCTTGGCGTCCACGCACTTGCCGCTCGCCGCGTTGAGCAGGGTGACGTTGCCGGTGGGCAGCGTGGCGGCGGACGCGGGCGCGGCTGCGCCGGCCGCGGTCAGCAGGGAGGCGGCGACAACGGCCACCGCTGCGGCGGCCGTTGCTCTGCGACGCCGGGGAAGGCTGGGCACGAGTTCTCCTGTTCGGGGGTTCAGCCGGTGTAGCCGGCGAAGACGCGCGTGTAGTCCCAGTTGGACTGGCTCACGCCGGAGCAGCTGTCGGCGGAGCCGCCGGTGCAGGGCCGGTCACGGTTGGCGGACCAGAAGGTGAGCCGGGCCAGGTGGTGCTGCTGGGCGTAGGCGAGGATGGTCCGGAAGTCGGCGACCGTCACGGTCTCGCTGTTGTCGGTGATGCCGTTCATGGACGAGATGCCCATGTCCCGGTAGGCCGTGTCGTCGCTGTAGCCGTACGCGTTCTTCAGCGCGTTCTTGAGACCCTCGGCCGCCTGGGTGGTGAGGTTGCCCATGTTCTGGCCGGCGCCGCCGAAGTCGAACGGCATGATGGCCCAGGCGTCGACGGTCAGCCCGGCGGACGCGGCCCGGTTGATCAGGCTGGTGTCGGGGCCGCTCTGGCCGGTGCCGATGGTGATGTACACCTTCAGGCCGGCGTTGTTGGCCTTCACCGTCTTCAGCGCGTCCACGACCCGCTGCTGCACGGTCCCGTTGCTGTAGGCGTCGGCCTCCAGGTCGATGTCGATGGCCTTGAGACCGCCGTAGGCGTTGATGACCTTCTGGTAGGCCGCCGCCAGCTCGCTCGCGCTGGAGCAGGAGCTCTCCAGCTTGTTGCCGCTGTAGCCGCCGAAGGACGGGATGATGTCACCGCCGTTGGCGCGCACGGTGTTGACGGTCTGCTGGTCGACACCGCCGGTCAGCGCCCGGCTGCCGTCCCACTGCGGGTTGCAGTAGCCGTTGCTGAGGACGAACGCGAGCGTGTAGTACTTCACGCCGGTCGCGTTGGTGATCGTGGTCGGGCTCGGCGGGTCGCCCCAGCCGTTGTACAGGTACGGCGCCACGGCCATCGGCGAGGACGGCGTGGTGCCGCCGTCGGCCGCGGGCGCGGTCCACTTCTGGTTGGCGGTGCCCGCGCAGGTCCAGATCTGTATCCGGGTGCCGTTGGCGGAGGTGTTGCCGGTGACGTCCATGCACTTGTTCGCCTGCGGATTGACGATGTCGTTCGCGGACGAGACGGTCCACTGCTGGTTGGCGCCGCCACTACAGGTCCACAGTTGCAGCTTGGCGCCGTCGGCGGTCGAATTGCCGGTCACGTCGAGACACTTGCCGAGGGCGCGGAGGGTGCCGTCGCTGCCGCGGGTCCACTGCTGGGCAGAGGTCCCGTTGCAGTCGTAGAGCTGGACGGCCGTGCCGTCGGCGGAGCTGGCGCCGGCGACGTCGAGGCACTTGCCGGCGAGGCCGGTGATGGTGCCGGTCGCGGCCTGCGCCGGAGCGGCGGTGAGCAGGCCTGCGGAGAGGGTCAGCGCGGCTATGGAGGCAGCCGTGACAGCCGTGGGCAGAGGTCTGGCCATATGCGGGGGGTGGCCTTTCACGCGGGGGGTGGCAGCACGGTGTGGCCCAACACCCGTTGGTCAGGTGGGTGTTGGCTACACACGTGAGGCTTTGTTTAAGGCGTGAAACTAAAGGTCCGGACCACGGTCGTCAAGGAGGGGAGCGCTCCCCTCCTCGACTCACAGGAAAACGTGACGGTGATGTGAACGCTCCGTCAGGGTGTGGTCACTTCCGCGAACTGAGTGCGGTGCAGTTCGGCGTACCGCCCGTCCGCCCGCAGGAGTTCCTCATGGGTGCCGCGCTCCACGATCCGGCCGGCCTCGACCACCAGGATCTGGTCGGCGGCCCGGATCGTGGACAGCCGGTGGGCGATGACCACGGCCGTGCGCCCCTCCAGCGCCTCGGTGAGGGCCTCCTGGACGGCCGCCTCCGAGGTGTTGTCCAGGTGGGCGGTGGCCTCGTCGAGGATGACCACGCGCTGGCGGGCCAGCAGCAGGCGGGCGATGGTCATGCGCTGCCGCTCGCCGCCGGAGAGCCGGTAGCCGCGCTCGCCGACCACCGTGTCCAGGCCGTCCGGCAGGGACCGTACGACCTCGTCGAGGCGGGCCCGGCCGAGGGCGTCCCACAACTCCTCGTCGGTGGCCCCCGGCCGGGCGAGCAGCAGGTTGGCGCGGACGCTGTCGTGGAAGAGGTGGCCGTCCTGGGTGACCATGCCGAGGGTGGCCCGCAGGGAGCCGGCGGTCAGGTCGCGGACGTCGACGCCGCCGATGCGCACGGCGCCCTCGTCGACGTCGTACAGGCGCGGCAGCAGCTGGGCGATGGTGGACTTGCCGGCGCCGGAGGAGCCGACCAGGGCGACGGTCCGGCCGGGTTCGGCGCGGAAGGAGATGCCGTGCAGGACCTCGGCGCCGCCGCGGCCGTCCAGGGTCGCGACCTCCTCGAGTGACGCGAGGGAGACCTGGTCGGCGGCCGGGTAGGCGAAGCGGACGTCCTCGAACTCGACGGCCACCGGCCCCTCGGGGACCTCGCGGGCGTCCGGCTTCTCCTCGATCAGGGGCTTCAGGTCGAGCACTTCGAAGACCCGCTCGAAGCTGACCAGCGCGCTCATCACCTCGACACGGGCGCCGGCCAGGGAGGTGAGCGGGGCGTACAGCCGGGTCAGGAGAAGGGCGAGGGAGACGACGGCGCCCGGCTCCAGGGTGCCGCGCAGCGCGAACCAGCCGCCGAGGCCGTAGACCAGGGCGAGCGCCAGCGAGGAGACCAGGGTGAGCGCGGTCATGAACACCGACTGGGCGGTGGCGGTGCGCACCCCGATGTCCCGGACCCGGACGGCGCGGGCCGAGAACTCCGCCGACTCCTCCTCGGGGCGGCCGAAGAGCTTGATCAGGGTGGCGCCCGGTGCGGAGAAGCGCTCCGTCATGCGGGTGCCCATGGCCGCGTTGAGCGCGGCGGCCTCGCGCTGCATCCGGGCCATCCGGCCGCCCATCCGGCGGGCGGGCACCACGAACACCGGCAGCAGCACCAGCGCGAGCAGGGTGATCTGCCAGGACAGGGTCAGCATGACCACGAGGGTGAGCAGCAGCGTGACCAGGTTACTGACCACGCCGGAGAGGGTGTTGGCGAAGGCGCGCTGGGCGCCGATCACGTCGTTGTTGAGACGACTGACCAGCGCTCCCGTACGAGTACGTGTGAAGAACGCGACGGGCATGCGCTGCACATGATCGAACACAGCCGTTCGCAGGTCGAGGATGAGTCCCTCGCCGAGCGTCGCCGAGAGCCGCCGCCCGAGCACCCCGAGCGCCGCCTCCGCGACCGCCACAGCCGCGATCAGCAGCGAAAGCCGTACGACCGTGCCGGTGTCGTGCCCCGACACGATCGCGTCGACGACATGGCCGGCCAGGACCGGGGTCGCCACGGCGAGCAGGGCCGTCACCACCCCGAGCAGGACGAAACGGACTATGCCGTGCCGGTGCGGGCGGGCGAAGGCGGCGATACGGCGCAGTGTGGCCCGGTCGAACGGGCGGCGCTCCTGCTGGGCGGTCATCACGCTGTGCAGTTGCGTCCAGGCGGTGGTCTCCATACTCATGAGGGAGAACGTACGACCTCAAGCTTCGTTGAGGTCAATGTCCGCTCGCCGTCCCCTCGTACGAAGGACCCGATGAGCCTCCCGAAGGCCCCGCCCGGCCCTACGAAAGCCGACGCGAAAGCCGATGCGAAAGCCGCCGCGACTGCCCACGCGAAAGCCCGGATGAGCCTCCCCCCTCACCCGCTTCCCGTCCGTCATCCGGCGTCTCCTCTTCCGCCACCCGCCGTTGGCGCGGCGCGGAAAACCTCTCCCGGTGTGACAGCGGTAAGAATCCCCGGCTTCCGTGCGGGCCGTCTCCCCCGGCTCGCCCGCCGTGTCCCCTGGCGGCACATCCTCACCCTGATTCCGCTCCTACTCGTCGCGGTCATCGCGGTGCAGCACCGGTCGGTCCTCGTCGAGGGCTTCGGCCACCTCCGTGACGCCTCCTTGCCCTGGCTGCTGGCGGCGGGCGCGGCCACCTGTCTGACCTGGGTGGCCGCGGCCTTCACCCGGCAGGGCGCGGTGGTCCAGCAGCTGCCCCGCTGGCGGCTGCTCGCGACCCAGCTGGCGGCCGGCTCGGCCAACCATCTGCTGCCGACGGGCCTGGGCTCCGGCGCGGTCAACCTGCGGTTCATGACCGTGTGCGGGGTGCCGCTCGCCACCTCGTCGGCCGCGCTCGCCCTGTATCTGCTCGCCGAGTCGGTGGCCCGGGTGGGCCTGATGGCCGTGTTCTTCGTGGCCTTCCCGGACGCACTGCATCTCGGCAGCCTGCTCCCGCACGGGACGGTCGGCCCGATCCTGGCCGTCGCCGGCGCGCTGGTGGCCGCGGCGCTGGCCGCGCTGTTCCTCGTCCGACGGGTGCGCGAGCCGGTGTTCCGCTTCGTGCGCTCCGCGCTGCACGAGGCCCGCTCGGTGCACACGCGTCCGTCCCGGGCGCTGGCCCTGTGGGGCGGCTCGCTCGCCTTCCCCGCGCTCCAGGCGGCCGGTCTGGTGGCGGTGGGGCAGGCGCTGGGCCTGCCGGTGCCGCCCGCGCACATGGCGCTGGCGTATCTCGCGGCCACCGTCGCCGTCGCGCTGATCCCCACGCCGGGCGGTCTGGGTTCCGTGGAGGCGGCGCTGATCGTGGCACTGGTGGCCGCGGGCGGCCCGGTGGCGGTGGCCACGGCCGTCGTCCTCGCGTACCGGATCATCACCGTGTGGGTGCCGTTGCTGCCGGGAGCACTGACACTGGGAGCGCTGGTGCGACTGAAGGTCATCTGACCGTTCCTAGAGACTGAGCGGGAGTGAGTCCTGTTGCGAGGATTCATGCTCAGCCGAGCGCCCCGGACGGTGTTGGGCGTTCTGGTCGACCGCGTTCGCTCCGCGTCCGGCGCCGACGGATCGTGTCCGTGGTCCGGGGATGCGGAGGCGGTGTCCCTCACGCCCCGGGGTTCCCGGTCTGGCCTGGACGGTCCGATGCCCCACACGATCGCTCTGGTCGTGTGGGGGCGGTGCCGTCCGACGCCGGATCGGGTGCCCCAGGGCGCGCCTTCCGATCGCCACGGCGGCTGCGTCGTGGCGAGTGGCCTTACGAGTAGTGGTGGTGAGGGGTTTTTGCCAGTGCTGGGCGCCCCACCTGCTGGTGTAGGCGGGATCAACGGCGATGACGGGGATGCCGAGTTCGGCCGCCATGCTGACCAGCCGGGCCCGCAGCCTGGCCATGGGCATGCCGGAGATCAGTTTCCGGAACCGCTTCCTGCCGCCGTGCTTCTCCCGGGTCTTCTCCGCGGCGAAGTCAAGGTCCTCGACGGCGATCGCGAGGCCGTGGCGTCTGGCCCAGTGCAGCAGCCGGATCAGCGCATGCCTCACCTGGGCATCGCGGTGCTCGGCGGTACCGGACAGGTCGTAGCCGAACCGGCACGGCTGGGCGACGGGGTTGCCGTGCCGGTCCAGGCGCCAGGCGGCCAGGTGGTCGGCGTTGGTGTCCACACCGATCAGCCCCCTCGCGCGGGCCGCTTCCAACGGCAGCGTCTGTACCGGCGGGATGGTCCAGGAGGCGGTCAGGTACCAGCGGCCCCGAACGGTGTCCTCATGGATGCGGTAGGCCACCGCGCGGTTGGTGGTGATCCGGTCGGCCCACTGCTCGCCCCGGTGCGCGAACGACACCGTCGCGGCCAGGACGTACCGGCCGTGCGGGGCATTGGCAAGATGCGCCAGCGGCGCCGGGAGCTTGATCGAGACCTCGCCACCGGGGGTGACACGGACGGTCTCGTTGCCGTACCGCTTCCCGGACTCGCCGTCCGCCTGGAGGAACCGCCGTTCGGCCTTCCACCGCGTGCGCCACTGCTCCTCGGTAAGCCCGGCCGTGTCAAGGTGGTGGCGGCTGTTCAGCAGCCGCTTCCCGCCGCGCACCACACGCACGACACCTGCCTGCCAGTCGGCCCGCGCCGCCTTCAGCCGGTCCTCGAGGACCTGCAGACGGCGGGACTTGGCGTGCCACTCCCTGCGCGAGCGGTAGCCGCCCGGAGCATGCCTGGCACCCTTCTCACCCAGGGGCAGAGACAGACGGTGGGAGATCGTCGCGATCCCCGCCTGAAGGCTGTGGATGTGCGCGAGCCGGCCGCGCCGGGCCAGCGCCCACTGGTCGTGGGTGGCTTTCGTGATGGACCCGGCCCAGCGGGAGGAGGACTCCCCGGTCAGGACACGCTTGCGCTGCGCCCACTGCTCACCGTCGTGGTCCAGCCCGGCCGCACACCTGGCCTTCAGATCACGGGAGGCGATCGATGCGAGGTGATCACCGACCAGGCCCAGTACCCTCTCGTCCTCGGCGGTCAGACCCTTGAGGCGGGTACGGACCGCGACCCCCGAAGGGCCGGGCACCACGAACGGCGCCGCCACCTCCCGCAGTCCGCTCAACGCCCGCCCCCCCGGTGCCGCCGAATTCCGCCACCCACCCGACGACCAGCACTCGCCAAGGTCACGCATTCGAGACAAGAAACTTCGTTCTCCACCCGGCACGTGCGCCCGCCACCGCCCGAAGACTCACTCATTCGTGCCAGAACGCGCTCACGTACTGTCGATCACCACCTGTTCACAACCCCGGATGGCTCTCCGACGGAAGGAAACACATGCCGGTCCGCCTGGAACGCAAGGGTCCTGTCACCACGGTCGTGCTCTCGCGGCCCGAGGTGCGCAACGCGGTGGACGGGCCGACGGCGGCCGAACTGGTCGCCGCCTTCCGGGAGTTCGAGGCGGACGACGGGGCCCGGGTGGCGGTGCTGTGGGGTGAGGGCGGCACCTTCTGCGCGGGCGCGGACCTGAAGGCGATGGGCGGCGAGCGCGGCAACCGGGTGGCGGAGGACGGGGACGGCCCGATGGGCCCGACCCGGCTGCGGCTGTCCAAGCCGGTGATCGCGGCGATCGCCGGGCACGCCGTGGCAGGGGGCCTGGAGCTGGCCCTGTGGTGCGATCTGCGGGTCGCCGAGGAGGACGCGGTGTTCGGCGTCTTCTGCCGCCGCTGGGGCGTGCCCCTGATCGACGGCGGCACGGTACGGCTCCCCCGGCTGATCGGCACCGGCCGGGCCATGGACCTGATCCTGACCGGCCGCCCGGTCCCGGCCCCCGAGGCGTACGAGATGGGCCTGGCCAACCGCCTGGTCCCGCCGGGCCGGTCCCGCGCGGCGGCCGAGGAACTGGCCGCGTCCATCGCCGCTTTCCCGCAGGCCTGCCTGCGCAGCGACCGGGCGTCGGTGCTGGACCAGGAGGGGCTGGACGAACCGACGGCGATGCTCGGTGAGATCCAGTACGGCATGGACGTGCTGTCGGAAGGTCTGCAGGGCGCGGCACGCTTCGCGGCGGGAGCGGGCCGGCACGGGTCCTTCACGGGCGGCTGACCAGCCACTCCAGCACCCCACCGGCGGCCCGGACCCCCTCCCGGGCCGCCGTCCGGGCGTCCTGGCCCGGGTGCGGCAGACCGCCGGCGGCGAAGACACCCGGGCGGTCGGTGCCCGGCCCGCGGGCGAGGGTGATCCGGGCCCGGCGGGCCAGTTCGTCCTCGGCGACGAAGTCCCCGGTGAAGACGACCGTGTCGCAGGACAGGACTCCCGTACGCCCGTCGAGGTGCCGGACGCGGACGCCGGACAGCCGTCCGTGGCCGAGGATCTCGGTGACCGTGGTGCCGGTGAGCAGCGGGACACGGGAGCGGAGCCGGGCGTCCACGGCACGGACGGAGGCGGCGCGCGGCCGGTCGGTGAGCATCGCGACGACCTCGGCGCCCGCGGCCCGTACCGTCTCGGCGGCCGCGTACGACACGTCCTCGGCCCCGACCACCACCGCCCGCCCGCCGATCGGCTGCCGGTAGCGGTGCACCGCCTGCTGCAGTTCTCCTCCGGTGTAGACCCCGGCGGGCCGGGTGCCCGGGATCAGCCGTGCCGCGCGGGGGCGTTCCCGGGCGCCGGTGGCGAGCACCACGGCCCGTGCGATGACCGTCTCCGGGCCCCGCTCGCCCACGGTGGTCAGGGCGAGCGGCCCGGCCCAGTCCAGGGCGGTGACTCCGGTACGGACCACCGCTCCGGCCCGCGCGGCCGCCTCGGCGAGCAGGCAGGCGTACGCGGGTCCGGTCAACGGCCTGGTCCAGGTGCCGAATCCGCCGTGGACGCAGTGCCGTGCCACTCCCCCGGCCTCCTGGTCCCGCTCCAGCACCTCCACCCGGCCCGCTTCGGCGGCCGCGAGCCGGGCGGCGGCCGCGAGACCGGCGGGACCGGCACCGACGACCAGGACATCGACCCGGCGTTCGACGGTCATCGGGTGGGCCCGGTCCTCTCGAACAGGTCGCGTACGGCGGCCCCGCAGTGGAAGCCCTGGCAGCGGCCCGCCCCGGCCCGGGTGCGGCGGCGCAGGCCCGCGAGGCTGCGCGGCGGGATCGTACCGACCAGGGCGGCACGGATCTCGCCGAGGGTCGCGCGCTCGCAGTGGCAGACGATGACGTCACCGCCCCGCTGGTAGGGGCGCGGGAAGGCCTCGCCGAGGTTCGGCATCCGGACCGGTTCCAGGTCGACGGGGTCCTTCAGGTCGAGGCCCGATTCCCGCAGCAGTCCGGTGACATGGGCGGCGATGGCGAGCGAGGCGGTGAGGCCCGTGGAGCGGATGCCGCCGACGGTGATGTACGCCTGTTCCGGGTGGGCGGAGATGCGGTAGTCGTCGTGCTCGGTGGCCGCGCGCAGACCGGCGTAGACGGCGGTGACCTCCTCGTCGAGGAGCGCGGGCAGGATCCGGCGGCCCTTCTCGCGCAGGACCGCCAGCCCCTCGGCGGTCGAGCCGGTGGCGGTCCTGTCGTCCAGGTCCTCGGCGGTGGGACCCAGCAGGACGTTGCCGTAGACCGTGGGGGTGATCAGGACGCCCTTGCCGAGAGCGGTCGGGACCGGCAGCAGGATGTGCCGGACCAGGTCGCGGGCGAACTTGTCGTAGACGATCAGCTGGCCCCGGCGCGGGGTGACGGTGAAGGCGCGGTGGCCGAGGAGACGGTCCAGGGTGTCGGCGTGCAGACCGGCCGCGTTGACGAGGTGGCGGGTGTGCAGGGGGCCGCGCGCGGTGGCCAGGGTGTGCACGCCGTCGTGCCGGCTCGCCTGTGCCACGCGGGCGTTGAGGTGGAGGTCGACGCCGCCCCGGACGGCCTGGGTGGCGTAGGCCAGGGTCGTGCTCCAGGGGCAGATGATGCTCTCGCCGGGTACGTGCAGGGCGCCGAGCGCACCGGGCCCGAGGTGGGGTTCGCGGGCGTACAGCTCGGCGGCGGTCAACAGGCGCGTGTCGTGGTGGTCGTTGCGTACGGCCTGCCGGGCGAGGCCCGGCAGGGCGGACCGCTGCTCCTCGTCCCAGGCCACCAGCAGGGCGCCGACCGGCTCGATGGGGATGTCGGACTCGGCGGCGTACGCGGCGAGGAGCCGGGAGCCCGCACGGACCAGGCGGGCCTCCAGGGTGCCGGGGTGGGCGTCGAAACCGGTGTGCAGGATGGCGGTGTTGGCCTTCGAGGTGCCCTGGCCGACATCGTCCTGGGCCTCCACCAGGGCGACCTTGAGGTGCGGGTGACGGGCCAGTTCACGGGCGATCGCACTGCCGACGACCCCGGCGCCGACGACCGTCACGTCGTACGGGACGGTGGGCGGCGGCCCGTCGGCGGTGACCGTCACCCGGGCGCTCCGGCCCCGGCTCCGGCGCGGGTGAGCAAGGCGGCGACGGCTGCCCGGAAGGTGCCCAGGCGGTCGGCGGCCTCGCCCGGCGAGATGCGCGGCTCGTAGACGGCGGACGGCCCCCCGTCGGGCAGGAAGTCGGTGGGGTCGGTGCCGAGGTAGGCCAGGGCGCCCACCCCGAGGGCGGTGGCGTCGGGCAGCGTGGACACCTCGACCGGGCGTTGCAGCAGGTCGGCCTGGATCTGCATGAGCAGCGCCGAGCGGGTGAGTCCGCCGTCGACGCGCAGCGCGGTCAGGGGGGTGCCGAGGTCGGTCTCGGCGGCTTCGGCGAGTTCCACCACCTGGGCGGCGAGGCCTTCGCACAGGGCGCGCACCAGATGCCCGGGGCCGGTGTCGAGGCCCAGCCCGGTGAGCGAGCCACGCAGGTCGCCGCGCCACCAGGGAGCGGCGAGCCCGGCCAGCGCGGGGACGAAGGTGACCCCGCCGGTGTCGGAGACGGTGCCGCCGACCCGGTCGAGGTCGGCGGCGCCGGAGATCACGCCGAGGTCGGTGAGCCAGCGGACGGCGGAGGCGGCCGTGTAGACCTGGCCCTCCAGGCAGTAGCCGGTCTCCCCGGCGAGGCGCCAGGCGACACAGCTGACCAGTCCTGAGGTGCTGTGCCGAGGGGTGTCGCCGGTGTGCGCGAGCAGGAACGCCCCGGTGCCGTAGGTGCACTTGGCGCCGCCCGGACCGGTGATCCGCTGGGCGAGGAGGGCGGCCTGCTGGTCCACGGCGAGTCCGGTGAGCGGGATCTCGCGCCCGAACTCCCTTGTCGTGCCGATGAGCCGGCAGTTGTCGACGATCTCGGGGAGGTGTTCGGCGGACAGTCCGTAGAGGTCGAGGGCGCGGGGTGACCACCGCACCCGCTCCAGATCGAGGAGTTGGGTGCGGCCGGCGGTGGCGGCGTCGGTGACGTAGGCGCCGGTGAGCCGGTGGACCAGCCAGGCGTCGGTGGTGGTGACGACTCCCTCGGTGGTGAGGTGGCGGCGGATCCAGGCCATCTTGGGCGCGGCGAAGTAGGGGTCGAGGGGCAGTCCGGTGAGTTCCCGTAACTCGTCCGCGTGTTCGGTGAGTTCGGCGCAGACGGACTCGGCCCGGCGGTCCTGCCAGACGATCGCGGTGGTGAGCGGGCGCCCGGTGCCGGGGTCCCAGGCCAGGACGGTCTCGCCCTGGTTGGCCAGGCCCAGCGCGGTGACCGGTTCGCCGG
Organism: Streptomyces sp. NPDC048417; assembly: GCF_040651615.1. Classification (NCBI taxonomy): domain Bacteria; kingdom Bacillati; phylum Actinomycetota; class Actinomycetes; order Kitasatosporales; family Streptomycetaceae; genus Streptomyces; species Streptomyces sp. NPDC048417. The sequence goes on from NZ_JBEZKI010000002.1 coordinate 237,013, forward strand.
CCTCGGCGAGCGCCCGGCGGCCGGCGACAAGCACCGAGTCGTACAGCTCCTCGGGGTCCGCCTCCACCAGGCCGCCGGGCAGGTGCCGGGGTGATATGGCGACGAATCCGGTGCCGATGACGCCCCGTTCGGGACAGATCACCAGGGCCTTGGTGCCGGACGTGCCCTGGTCGACGGCGAGCACCGGACCTGTCATCGAGCCTCCCTGGCGATCACTGCGCGACAGCCTGCCGTCGTGCGGCGGGCCGCGTCAACCAGCTTCTACGCCAGGGGAGTTCGACGGCTACGTGCGGACCGCCTCCTGATTCTCCGCTGTGGCCGGTCCGATCCGCGCCCGGGCCGCGTCCCGGCGATCAAGCCAGGATAGGACAGGTGCCGTCATGATCGTGGTCACCAGGGCCACCAGCACCAGGACCGAGAACAGGGACTGGCTGACGATCCCGGCCGCCAGGCCGATGTTCAGCGCGATCAGCTGCATGAGCCCGCGCGCGTTCATCAGGGCGCCGACCCGCACCGCCACGGCCGGGGGTTCGCGTCTGAAGCGGGCCGCGGCCCAGCAGCCGCCGAACTTGCCGACCACGGCGAGGACGACGGCGACCACGCCGAACGCCAGCACGCCGGGGTCGGCGAAGACGTCGAAGCGGGTGTTGAGGCCGGAGTAGGTGAAGAACATCGGGACGAAGACCACCTGGGTGACGGGCTGGGTGGTCCGCACCAGGCGCTCGGCCTCCTCGCCGCGAGGCATGGCCATGCCCACGCAGAACGCCCCGAACACGGCGTAGAGCTGGATGCGGTCGGTGAACCAGGCGGCGCAGAACAGGACGGCGACGGTGCCGAGGAGCCTGGTGTCGTCGCGCAGGCCGGGCCGGTTCACGATCCGGGCCAGCAGCGGACGGCCGACCAGGTACAGCACCACCACGAAGAGCAGCGAACCGCCGACGGCGGTCAGCACCCGGCTCGGCCTGCCCGAGGCCGCGCTGAGCACCCCGGCCAGCAGGATCCAGGCGACCACGTCGTCGGTGGCCCCCGATGCCAGGGACAGGGAACCGAACCGGGTACCGGCCAGTCCGCGTTCGGTGATGATGCGGGCCAGCATCGGGAAGGCGGTGATGGCCAGGGCGACTCCGACGAACGCCGCGGTCACCCAGACCGAGACGCCGTCGACGAAGACGTCCACGTGCCCGTGTACCGCGAGTGTCAGTCCCAGGCCGAGCACCAGCGGGAGGGTGACCCCGGCGGCCGACACGGCCATGGCGGTGCCGGCCAGCCCGCGGCCCGCGTGGGTCCGGAACTCGTACCCGGCGTGGAACATCAGGGCCACCAGGCCGATCTGCCCGGCCACGTACAGCACCGGTTTCAGCTCGGCCGGGAAGACGGCGTCGGACGCGGCGGGCGCGATCAGCCCGAACAGCGACGGGCCGAGCAGCACACCGGCGATCATCTCGCCGACGACCGGGGGCTGCCCGAACCGGCCGCTCACGGCGACGACCGCACGGCAGGTGAGCAGGATGACGACGACGGCCGCGAAGAAGGCGGGCGCGAGTTCGACAGGTGTCATGGTCGCTCTCCCTCACCGGCTGCCGACGACGGACGGGGACGGGCCGCCGGGCGCGGCGGCGAAGTACGTGCGGCACAGGCCCTGGCGGCGGGCGTCCCACACCATGTAGCTGCCGAGGACCAGCTGGGTGAGGCTGCGCGGGACGTTCGCCCAGTGGTCGGCGAGCCGCATCACCGCGAGCCGCAGCCGCAGCCGCGGCCGCAGCGACCCGCTGTCCTCGCGCGCGACCAGGAGGCAGGGGCCGCGGCTGGGCAGCGAGCGGGTGTGCTCCGCGGACGACTCCAGCCGGAACCGCCGTAGCACCTCCTCGGCCGCCACCCGCATGGTCAGGACGGCGAAACCGCGGGCCGGGCAGGGCCGGTTGGCGGTGACACCGAACGGGATGGCGGCGGTGGGCCTGGTCTCCTTCGACAACCAGCGGTCGGGGTCGAAGCGTTCGGCCCCGGCCGTGCCCGAGCGCTGGTACTCGGGGTAGTTGAAGAGCAGAACCGAGCCGGAGGGGATGGCGGGGCGGCCGTCGCGCGGGATCTCGCCGGTGGTGATCCGGTGGGCCACGCCGAACAGCGGGAAGTGCTGGAGGGTCTCGTCGATGACGTGGTCGAGGTAGTCGGGGCCGGCCGACCTCAGGCGCTCCTGCACCTCCTGATGGGTGGCGAGGACGAGCAGCAGGTGGGCCATGGCCTCCGACATCTGCACCACGGCCGTGTTGAAGAAGGTGCCCTGAAGGTAGTACGCCCGCTCCCGCTCGGTGAGCGGCGCGGGCAGGGGCACCGGCGGCGGGTCGTGCGCGAGCCGCTCGCGCAGGTGGGCGGTGAGGCGGGCCCGGCGGTCCATGTGGCGCAGCCGGGTGCACTTCAGGGCGCTGACCACGTCGTCGGCGTTGCCGGTGATCAGGTCCCGTACCTCGCGCGGACAGGGGGCGCGGAAGACGACCTCGTAGTAGACCTCGGCCCACACGGGCATCATCAGATCGCGCAGCCGGACGTGGTGCACGCGCGCGTGGCCGTCGAGTTCGTCGAGGACGTGTCGGGTGCGGCGGCCGACCAGTTCGGTCCACTCGGCGCGGGACGGCCCGGCGAGGATCTGGCGGGTGGTGCGGGCCACGGCGTCGTAGCGGGGACCGGGCTCCAGGTGTTCCTGGTGCACCTCGGGGCCGGGCGAGAGCCAGTACCAGAACAGGTCGGACAGGGCGGCACCGCGACTGCGGCCGTTGGCCGCCGGGTGGCCGTACACCTGCTTGAACTCCTCGGCGGGCACTTCACGGCCCGGGGCCGGGATGCCCTCCTCGCCGTTGACCCACGCGAAGATGCGCACACGCAGAGCGACGACCGACCTCGGCAGCCAGTACGGCAGGCTCGCCACCAGGGCGAGGGCGGCCACGACGGCGCCCCATCCCGCGGCGCTCATGAGACCGCTCCGCCGAAGTGCCGTCCCGCCCAGGCCGGGCGGACGAGTTCCGGGGTGAGTTCGTCGAGCCCCGCCGCCCCGCACAGGGCCAGCGCGTCCTCGATCTCCTCGCGCAGCAGTTCCAGCAGCCGCCGTACGCCCTTCTCCCCGTCCGCGGCCAGCGCCCACATCACGGGGCGGCCGATGCCCACCGCCCGTGCGCCGAGCGCCAGCGCCTTGACCGCGTCGGTGCCCCGCCTGATCCCGCCGTCCAGCAGTACGGGAATCCGTCCTGCCACGGCGCCGGCGATCTCGGGCAGCACCTCCAACGTGGCCGGGACGGTGTCGAGTTGCCGCCCTCCGTGGTTGGACACCAGCAGGCCGGCCACGCCGTGCCGGACGGCGAGGCGGGCGTCCTCGGGGTGCAGGACGCCCTTGAGGAGGATCGGCAGCTCGGTGATCCCGCGCAGCCAGGTGATGTGGTCCCAGGAGAACTCCGGGGACATGGCGATCTGGCGGACGTGCCCGCGTTCGCCGTCGCGGAGGTCGACGAGGTTCTCGCAGCGGAGGCCTGCGGGCAGGTCGTGGAATCCGTTGCGCCGGTTGCGCTCGCTCGCCCCGAGCACCGGGGAGTCGACGGTGACCACCAGGGCGGTGCAGCCCGCGTCGGTGGCGCGGCGGACCAGGGCCTCGGTGATGTCGGGGTCGGGCTGGAGGTAGAGCTGGAACCACAGCGGCACGGTCTCGCCGGGTGCGGCCGCGGCGCGGCCCGCGGCGGCGACCTCTCCGACGGCGACGGTCGACGCCATGCTCGCGATCATGATCGCCCCGGCGGCGGCCGCGGCCCGGGCCGTGGCCAGCTCGCCGTCCGGGTCCACGAGTCGGTGGAAGGCGGTGGGCGAGACCAGCACCGGCGTCCGGGCCCGGCCGCCGAAGAGGGTGACGTCCAGGTCCGGCACCGCGCGGCCGCGCAGCACGCGGGGCAGGAGCCGCAGCCTGCTGTACGCCTCCTCGTTGGCGCGTACGGTGATCTCGTCGCGGGCCCCGCCGGCGACGAAGTCGGCGTGGACGGGGTCGAGTCTGTCGCGGGCGGCGGTCTCGAAGTCCTTCGCGCTGAACATCACGGCCGCCTCACCGCCGGCCCGGTCCTCGGTTCGGGCTTCAGTTCACTGGTGAAGAAGCCGGCGAGCGGGGCGTGGTGGACGTCCGGGTGGTCCCACTGGTTCTCCAGGTTCTCGGCCAGGTGGTGGGTGCCGAGAAGCGCGCCGTCGCGGAAGTGCCGGATCACGGGATGGAGGTACGACGCGTCGAAGGCGTCGTCGACGGAGTTCTGCGCGGTGCGCCGCACGGTGATGTCGAAGGGGTCGACCTTGTCGTGGTCGGGCCCGTACTCCAGGGTGACGGTGAAGTAGTCGCGGTCCCGGGTGAGTTCGCTCATGTGTGCGTAGTCGACGGGGACTTCCTCGTGGTAGTGGGCCGTGCCGTCGTCCTCCGTGACGATCAGGTCGCCGATCACGGCGAACTGCTGCCACAGCGCGGAACTCCGGTTGACCCGCGCCACCACCGCGTCCGCGAGGTCCGACGGGTCGGTGGTGAGCGGGCGGTGCGGCCAGGGCCGGTCGTGGTGGCGTTCGTCGAGGATGCGGCTCAACGCCCGTACGGCGTACCGGAACCCGTGGATGAAGCCGCCGGTGGACTTCTTGAAGTCGCGCTGCTGCATCAGCGTTCCGGCGAAGTACAGGCCGGGCACGTTGACGGACTCGTAGGCGGGGGTCAGCGCGGCGAAGCGGCCCTTGATGACGAGTTCGGGACGGCACGTCTCGTCGAACGGCGAGGCGTCGAAGCGGAAGCCCGTGCAGACGATCACCCGGTCGTAGGCCAGTTCCTTCACGACCTCGTCGGCCCGGGAGAAACTGAACCGGACGCGATAGCGGTCGCCGTCCTTCTCGATGGCCTGGACGTGGCCGTCCAGCAGGGCGTTCAGCGACTTGAGCTGGTAGGTGTCGAGGAAGTTGTTGTTGACCGCCCGCAGGTGGCCGACGAAGTGGGTGTTCCAGGCCAGTCTGATGGAGTGCGGTCCCGCCACATGGATCACGGCGGCCGTCTCGACAAGGTTGTCGGCGGTCTCCAGGGCCGAGTTGCCCTTGCCGAGGATCAGGACCCGCTGGTCGGTGAAGTCGTCCGGGTCGACGGAGACGTCCGGGTACAGATCGGCCGTCTCGATGCCGGGGATGTCCGGGACGTAGGGCCGTGCCACGCCGGTCGCCATGACCAGGCGGCGGGCGCGGTGTTCGGCGCCGTGCTGGTCGGTGACGGTGAATCCGCCGTCGTCGCGCGTGATGCGGACGGCCCGGGTGTCGTAGGCGATGTCCAGTTTGAACGCCTCGGCGAAGTCGGCGAGATAGCGCACGATGTCGTCGGCCGCCGGGAAGTAGCGCTTGGAGTAGCGCTTGAACAGCAGGTCGGGATCGTCGGACAGGAGTGAGTTCCAGTCCATCCGGAGGTTGAGCTCGGGATCCGACGTGCCGTTGTGGACCTTGTTGATGGAGATCAGCTGCCGGTGGCGGGGGAAGGTGCGGAAGAAGGTGCCCGGTGTGCCGCCGCTCTCCAGGATGCGGTGGTCGTGCCCGGCGGCCTGGAGGAGTCGTCCGAGCTGGAGTCCGGCGGGACCTGCGCCGATGACGAGGTAGTCGAGCTGTTCGTGGTGCACGATGCCTGCCTTCCGATGGGGGGTGGGGGCCGGAGCAGACGTGCGGTGGGTCGACGCAGAAGCCAAGTCCCCCAGGAGCCCCGACGGAAGGCAGGTCCCTTACATCGACAGCAAGTTGACAGCTTCGGCACAGTCGCGGCGAACGGGCGCCCGGTACGAACCTCTGTGCGGATACGGCAGGATGAGCGGTTGCACAGTTCGAATGGGAGGTAACCGGTGGACCGAGCGCTCACCGTCGATGACCTGGTCCTGGCCGGCATCGCCCTGGCGGCAGGCCTGTTGCTGGCCTTTCTGTCACGCGGCATGCTGCGCTGGCTGGCCAAGCACGCGAAGCGGACCCGCTGGAGCGGTGACGACGTCATCGTGGACGCGCTGCGCACGGTGATCCCGTGGGCGGCGCTCTCGGGCGGCGCGGCGGCCGCCGCGGCGGTGCTGCCGCTGACCAGGACCGTCCAGCACCACACCAATCAGTGCCTGAAAGTGCTGCTCATCTTCGCGGTGACGGTCTCGGCGGCGCGCGTGATCGCCGGCCTGGTGCACTCGGTCACCCAGTCCCGCTCCGGGGTGGCCGGTTCGGCGACGATCTTCGTGAACATCACCCGGGTGCTGGTCCTGGCGATCGGCTTCCTGGTGGTGCTGCAGACGCTGGGCGTCTCCATAGCGCCGCTGCTCACCGCCCTGGGCGTCGGCGGTCTCGCGGTCGCCCTCGCGCTCCAGGACACCCTGGCCAACCTCTTCGCGGGCATCCACATCCTCGCCTCGAAGACCGTGCAGCCGGGCGACTACATCCAGCTGAGCAGCGGCGAGGAGGGCTATGTCGTGGACATCAACTGGCGGCAGACGACCGTCCGTCAGCTCTCCAACAACCTGGTGGTCATCCCCAACGGCCAGCTGGCGAAGACGAACATGACCAACTACACGCGTCCCGAGCAGCAGTTGACGATCCTGGTGCAGGTGGGCGTGAGCTACGACAGCGACCTGGACCAGGTCGAGCGGGTCACGCACGAGGTCATCGCCGAGATCATGACCGAGATCACCGGCGCGGTCCCGGAGCACGAGCCGGCCATCCGCTTCCACACCTTCGGCGACTCGCGGATCGGCTTCACGGTGATCCTGGGCGTCGGGGAGTTCAGCGACCAGTTCCGGATCAAGCACGAGTTCATCAAGCGCCTGCACCGCCGCTACCGCGAGGAGGGCATCCGCATCCCGGCCCCGACCCGCACGGTGGCGCTCCAGCAGGGGGCCGTGGTGATTCCGCAGCAGCGCGTCCCGGACGACCTGCCGTCGGGTCTGCCGCGCACCGACTAGCCCCCTGCCTTTCGCCTACAGGGTGGCCGAGTTGTCGTGGTGGTGGCCGCCGCGCAGGCTGGGCGGGGTGGCCGGGGACGGCGTCACCGGGGTGACCGTCCAGTCGGGGTGGCCGGGCATCCGCGGGGTCGTGGTGCCGTAGAGCCAGTCACGCAGGAAGCCCGCCTGGTCCTGGCCGGAGACCTCGGTGGCGACGGCCATGTAGTCCTGCGTCGACGCCGAGCGGCGCCGGAAGCGGTCCAGGAAGGTGCGCTCGACCCGGTGGAAGACGTCCTCGCCGACCAGCTCACGGAAGGCGTAGAGCGTCAGGACGCCGCCGAGGTAGCGCTGGTTGTCGAAGAGGTTGACCGCGTTCGGGGCGGCCACCGGCCCCGAGTCGTGGCGCCACTGGTCGCCGCGGGCGTAGGTGTCCTTCATCCGGGCCTCCATGGTGGTCATGCCCAGGGAGTCCGGCCAGCCGCGTTCGTAGCGTCGACGCGCACGGAGCGTATGTCGAGGCCGAGCGCGTCCAGGGAGAAGCGGGACAGATTCCGCGTGGCGCGGACGCGCAGCGTCGCGGTGCCGTCGACCAGGCGGGTCGTGGCGTCGTAGGCGAGGTCGAGGTCGTAGGCGTGGACCCGGTAGCCGTCGTTGCCGAGGGCCGGGCAGACGGGGTCGCCGAGGGTCTCCGGGCCCGGGGCGGGCGTCTTGCCCCCCGGCCCCCGCGTCGCCGCTTTTCTCCCCCGCGGAGAAGGGACGCGCGCGGGCCGGGGCGCCTGTGGCCAGTGCGGTCGCCATGCCGAGCAGGGCGGCCGCCGGGGCCGTCACTCTGGTGCGATTTCTCATGGTCCGCTTTCGCTCGGGCAGCCGGGTGGTCGGTCCGGCCGCCGGTCGATGGTGGCTCGCTTGTCATGACCACCCTTTCGACCGATTCGGTTGCCCGTCGTATGACCATCGGATCTTCCGAGTCGCGGACCCCTGTCGAGCCCGGGTCGTTCACGAGATATCTTGATGTCGAGCAATGTTGCAGACGTGGAGCGGAGCACCCGGTGACTGACTCGACCATCTTCTACACCTACACAGACGAGGCCCCGGCCCTGGCGACGCACTCGTTCCTGCCGGTGATCCAGGCGTATGCCTCGCAGGCCGGTGTCGCCGTGGACATCCGCGACATCTCGCTGGCCGGGCGCATCATCGCCCACTTCCCGGAGTACCTGAACGAGGACCAGCGCATCCCGGACGCCCTGGCCGAGCTGGGCGACCTGGCCAAGACGCCCGAGGCCAACATCGTCAAGCTGCCGAACATCTCGGCGTCGATCCCGCAGCTGAAGGCCGCCGTCGCCGAGCTCCAGGGCAAGGGCTACGCACTGCCGGCCTACCCGGACGACCCGAAGACCGACGAGGAGCGCGAGATCCGCGCCCGCTACGACAAGATCAAGGGTTCCGCCGTGAACCCGGTCCTGCGTGAGGGCAACTCGGACCGCCGCGCCCCCGCCTCGGTGAAGAACTACGCCAAGACCCACCCGCACCGCATGGGCGCCTGGACCTCCGAGTCCAGGACCAATGTGACCACCATGGGCGAGAACGACTTCCGCTCCACCGAGAAGTCCGTGGTGATCTCCGAGGCCGGTGCCCTGAAGATCGAGCTGGTCGCCGAGGACGGCACCACCACCGTGCTCAAGGACTCCGTACCGGTCCTGGCGGGCGAGGTCGTCGACGCCTCCGTGCTGCACGTCGCCCAGCTCAACGACTTCCTGGCCGCGCAGATCGCCCGCGCCAAGCAGGAGGGCGTCCTGTTCTCCGTGCACCTCAAGGCCACCATGATGAAGGTCTCCGACCCGATCATCTTCGGTCACGTGGTGCGCGTCTTCTTCCCGAAGACGTTCGCGAAGTACGGTCAGGTCCTCAAGGCGGCCGGCCTCAGCGCGAACGACGGTCTCGGGGGCATCCTCAAGGGCCTGGAGAACCTGCCCGAGGGCGCCGAGATCAAGGCCTCCTTCGACGCCGAGATCGCCGAGGGCCCGGCCCTGGCGATGGTCGACTCCGACAAGGGCATCACCAACCTGCACGTGCCCTCCGACGTGATCATCGACGCCTCGATGCCGGCCATGATCCGCACCTCCGGCCACATGTGGGGCCCGGACGGCCAGGAGGCGGACACCCTCGCGGTCATCCCGGACTCCTCCTACGCGGGTGTCTACCAGGCCGTGATCGAGGACTGCCGGGCCAACGGCGCCTTCGACCCGTCCACCATGGGCTCGGTCCCGAACGTGGGCCTGATGGCGCAGAAGGCCGAGGAGTACGGCTCCCACGACAAGACCTTCGAGATCGCCACCACCGGCACGGTCCGCCTGGTCGACGCGGCCGGCAACGTCGTGATCGAGCAGCCGGTCGCCGCCGGTGACATCTTCCGTGCCTGCCAGACCAAGGACGCGCCGATCAAGGACTGGGTGAAGCTGGCCGTCACCCGCGCCCGCGCCACCGGCGACCCGGCCGTCTTCTGGCTGGACGAGGGCCGCGCGCACGACGCGCAGCTCATCGCCAAGGTCAAGCAGTACCTGGCCGAGCACGACACCGAGGGCCTGGACATCAGGATCCTGGCGCCGGTCGAGGCCACCAAGCTGTCCGTGGAGCGCATCCGCCGTGGCGAGGACACCATCTCCGTCACCGGCAACGTGCTCCGTGACTACCTGACCGACCTCTTCCCGATCCTGGAGCTGGGCACCAGCGCCAAGATGCTGTCGGTCGTCCCGCTGATGGCGGGCGGCGGCCTGTTCGAGACGGGCGCCGGCGGCAGCGCGCCGAAGCACGTCCAGCAGCTGGTCAAGGAGAACTACCTGCGCTGGGACTCGCTCGGTGAGTTCTTCGCCCTGGTCCCCTCCTTCGAGCAGTACGCCACGGCCACCGGCAACGCCCGCGCCAAGGTGCTCGCCGACACCCTCGACCGCGCCACGGCGACCTTCCTCAACGAGGACAAGTCCCCGACCCGTCGCGTCGGCGGCATCGACAACCGCGGCAGCCACTTCTACCTGTCCCTGTACTGGGCGCAGGAGCTGGCCCGGCAGACCGACGACGCCGAGCTGGCGAAGGCGTTCGCGCCGCTCGCCGAGACGCTCGGCGCCAACGAGCAGCAGATCGTCGACGAGCTGCTCGCCGTCCAGGGCTCCCCGGCCGACATCGGCGGCTACTACCGGCCCGAGAAGGCCAAGGCGGACGCGGTCATGCGCCCGTCGGCGACCTGGAACGCGGCGCTCGCGGCCCTCTGAGCCGACACGCCGGCCCCCAGGGGTCCGTATGAAGTCTCCGCCCCGGCGGGCATCCGCCCGCCGGGGCGGAGCCGTGTCCGGCCCCCGTGGCGTACGTCTGTCGTTCGTGAAGTCCGCGTGTCACGTGCGACGTGCGGCTGCCGCGCCGCCCCGGCCCAGCGCTCTCCGGCCCGCACTCCGGTGGCGGGCGTGGACTCCGACCGTCTCTGTCCCTCGGCCGCCCGCGACCCCCAGCAGGCCCAGCAGGCCCAGCAGGCCGAGCCCGCCGAGCCCGCCGAGCCCGCCACGCTTATCCCGTCGGCCGACGGGCCGCGGCTGATCGAGTCGCCGTACGGCCACGACGGCTTCCTGATCGAGACCGGTCAGGTGGGCGGCCTGATCCGGGAGCCGCTGGGGCCGTCCCCGATGTGAAAACCTTGGCCCCGCACCCCGCCACCGACCACACCCCGGGAGCCGCCCGTGTCCGAGCCGTCGTACGAACTGCTGCCCGGCGCCGCCGAGTCGCCCGTGATCCTGCACGTGCCGCACTCCGCGCGGGCGGTCCCGGCCGGTGTGCGCGCGGACCTCGTGCTGGACGACGCCGCGCTGGAGCGGGAGCTGGACCACATCACGGACGCGTACACGGCACAGATCGCGGCGGCCGCGGCTCGGCTGGCCGGGGTGACCCCCTGGCGGTTCGTCAACCGGCTGTCCCGGCTGGTGGTGGATCCGGAACGGTTTCCGGACGAGCGGGAGGAGATGCTCGCCGTCGGGATGGGGGCCGTGTACACGCGGACCACGCACCGGGAGGTGCTGCGGGACGAGTCGTTCGATCCCGGGCCGCTGATCGAGCGGTACTTCCGGCCGTACGCCCGGGCGATGACGGAGGCCGTCGCCGGGCGGCTGGCGGCGGCCGGGCGGGCCGTGGTGATCGACGTGCACTCCTATCCGAGCCGGGCGCTCCCCTATGAGCTGCACGCGGCGGGGCCGCGGCCGGCGGTGTGTCTGGGCACGGACGGCTTCCACACGCCGGCCGAGCTGACGCAGGCGGCCCGGGAGGCCTTCGCGGGGTGCGGGGACACAGGGTTGGACAGCCCGTTCGGCGGGGCGTACGTGCCGCTGGAGTTCTACGGGTCCAACGCGCGGGTCGGCGCCCTGATGATCGAGATCCGGCGGGACCTCTACATGACCGAGCCGGGCGGTCCGGCGGGGGCCGGAACGGACCGGCTCGCCGCCGCCCTCGCCGCGCTCGTGGACTCCGTCGCCCGCTGACCCTCCGGCTGGAGCATTCCCGCAGGACACGTGGTGAGGGCCGTACGACCGTGGAGGGATGACCACGGAGATGACCGCGCCCACGGCCACGGAGTCGGCCGAGCTCACGGCGACGGAACTCGCTCCGCCCATGGCGGAGCCGGCCCCGCCCGTCTGCCCGGCGGCGCCGCCCGTACGGGACTGGCCCGCGTACGACCTGGAGGGGACCGAGTTCGACCCGGTCCTCGCCGCGCTGATGCGGGAAGGGCCGGTGACGCGGATCCGGTTGCCGTTCGGCGAGGGCTGGGCGTGGCTCGCCACCCGGTACGAGGACGTCAGGACCGTCACCAACGACCCGAGGTTCAGCCGTACCGAGGTCACCCGGCGCCAGGTGACCCGGCTCGCCCCGCACTTCAAGCCCCGTCCGGGCTCACTGGCCTGGGCCGACCAGCCCGACCACAACCGGCTGCGCAAGCCGGTCGCCGGTGCCTTCACGGTCGGCGCGATGAAGCGGCTGCGGCCCCGGGCGCAGAGGATCCTCGACGAACTGGTCGACGGGGTGGTGCGGGAGGGGCCGCCCGCCGATCTGATCGGGCGGGTGCTGGAGCCGTTCCCGATCGCCGTGGTCAGCGAGGTGATGGGGGTGCCGGAGACCGACCGGGAGCAGGTGCACGCCTGGACCCGGCAGATCATCTCCACCTCCGGCGGCGCCGAGGCCGCCGAGCGGGCCAAGCAGGGCCTGTACGGGTGGATCACCGAGACGGTACGCGCGCGGGCCGGCAGCCCGGGCGACGACGTGTACTCGCTGCTCGGGGGCGCGGTGGCCCGGGGCGAGATCGGCGAGGAGGAGGCCGTCGGGCTGGCCGGTCCGCTGCAGATCGGCGGTGAGGCGGTCACCCACAACTGCGGCCAGATGCTGTACCTGATGCTCACCCGGCCGGAGCTGATGGAGCGACTGCGGGATCCGGCGGTGGAGCGCGGGCCGGTCCTTGACGAGCTGCTGCGCTGGATCCCGCACCGCAGCACGGTCGGGCTGGCCCGGATCGCCCTGGAGGACGTCGAACTGGGCGACGGCACCCGGATCGCGCCCGACGATCCGGTGTACGTCTCCTATCTCGCCGCCAACCGCGACCCGGCGGTCTTCCCCGACCCGGACGGTATCGTCCCGGACCGCGAGCCCAACCCGCATCTCGCCTTCGGCAACGGCCCGCACTACTGCACGGGCGCGGTCCTCGCCCGGCTCCAGACGGAGCTGTTGGTCGACACCCTCCTCGGCCGGCTGCCGGGGCTGCGGCTCGCGGTGCCGGCCGAGGAGGTGCGGTGGCGCCGCAGGACGATGATCCGGGGGCCGCGGACCCTGCCCGTCGCCTGGTGAGACGGCGCCGGGTTCAGGCCCGCAGCCACTCCGTGACGATCACGTCCCCGCCGGTCCGCAGCCGGAGCGCGAACGGGCCGGCGGGCGGGGTGTCACTGGCGAAGCGGCCCATGCCGTCGGCCGTGAGCGGGCGGGCCGCCGCCGGACCGCCGAGCACCTCGATCCGCGCGGACTGCGGGGGCAGCACCTGGCCCAGCAGTCCCTCGTCGGTGACCTCGATGTCCACGGTGACATCGCCCGCCTGGAAGGTCAGCATCCGGGGCGGGGCCTCGGCCCCTCTGACCGGGATGGCGTCGACCAGGGAGTCGAAGGTCAGCTCGGCGACCCGGGCGTCCAGGTCGTGCAGCGCGTAGGCGTCCATGGCCAGTTGGAGCAGCCCGGCCGGGATCGGGTCGAGGACGGCGGCCGCCTGGCGCAGCTCCTCCTCCAGGAGGTCCGCGTCGAAGTCGGTGCCGTCGAGGTCCTCCTGCACCGGGAACCCGTCGTCGCTCATACCGCACCCCTCGCGTCGAGCCGGGCCCGCAGCCGGCGCAGACAGCGCTGGCGCAACGGGCCGATGCTGCCCACCGCGATCCCCAGCGCCACGGACACCTCGACATAGCTGGGCGGCGGCGAGGCCATCAGGACCCGTAGCAACTGCCTGCACCGGTCGCCGAGTTCCTCGAACTCCTGCCACAGTAGACGGATCCGTTCGGCCTCGTCCGCCTGGTCCTCCGCGTCGATCAGGGACTGCTCGGGCGTACGGACCTCGCTGACCCGGTCCAGGACCTGAGGATCGTCGGTCGGCAGCAGCCGGGTCAGCCCGCGGATCACCTTCAGGCACTCGTTGCGTGCCGTGCTGGCCAGCCAGGAGCCGGCCTTGTCGGGCTCCCGGATCCGGCCCAGGTGCTGGGCGAAGCGGAACCACACGGTCTGGTACACCTCGTGCCCGTCGGCGTCGGAGAGCCGATGCGCGCGCACCACGGACCACACCAGTGGGCTCAGCCCTTCCACGAGCGCCTTCCAGGCCGCCGCGTCGCCGTCGACGGCGGACTGGACCAGCGCGCCGACCTCTGCTCGGTCCACGGTCCCACCCCTCGTGTACGGCAAGTCATCGTACGCCGTGGAGGGGAGTGTTCCGGAACTCAGGCCGTCGTAGCCAGCCTGACGACCGGGACCGGCTGCCAGCTCGCCGGGCGGAGCGCCGGTACAGCGGTGCCGCGCACCTCGGCGTACTCCGAGATGTTCTCCAGGAGCCGGGTGCCCGCCGTCCGCGGGTCGGGCTCCTGATGCGTGGTCATCCGGTCGGCGACGAGGCCGGCCACGATGGGGGTGGCGAACGATGTTCCGCTCCACTGTGCGAACCCTTCGAACATCACTTGGTCCGGTTTGCCGGGGCCGGTCGTCCCGGTGTCGGTCAACACGCCGGTGTGGCGCGGGTACTGGCAGGTGCAGGCGTAGGTGAAGCCGAACCGGCAGGCGTCGTAGGTGGTGTGCTGGTACACGTACGGCACCGGGGCGTCGAAGCCGGCCAGGGCGCCGATGAGTTGCTCGCCGGGGGCGTAGACCTTGACCCAGCTGCCGTGGTTGGTGAAGCAGGCGCCGTACTCGCCGTCGCTGCGCAGCGCGCCGACCGAGAGGACCGTGTTCTCGTAGCCGGGCAGGTCGGCGCAGGCGGCGGGCCAGAAGGAGGTGGCGCTGCCGTTGTTGCCGGCGGCGGCGACGAGCAGGGTGGACTGGTCGCGCAGGGCGTCCATGAAGGCCTCGACGGCGAGCAGTCCGTCGGCGCTGCCGTTCGAGGTGCCGGCGGAGAGGCTGATGACGTCCGGCCAGCCGTGCCGGTCGACCGCCTCGAAGAGCTTGCCGCCGAACTCGGACTCCAGGATGGCGCCCGCGTCGTTCATGGTGTTGGTGACGGTGATGTCCGTGTTCGGGGCGACGGCGGCGATGAGTCCGGCGATGAACGTGCCGTGGCCGACGTACTGCTGGAGGATTCCGTCGGTGTCGGTCTCGGCGAGCTGCGGGTCGCCCTGGACCCGGTCGAGGAGGGGGTAGGAACGGTAGTCGTGCACCAGACCGGTGTCCATCACCAGGACGCTGACGGCGGTGTCCGGGTCGTAACTCCCCACCGCGGGCTGTGGGTTGGGAGTCTGAGTGAGCAGGGCGGGGAGCGGTTCGCAGGGGTTGCAGGAGTTGGCGTTCGTGGTGGACACCACGTGGTTGCGGCTGACCAGGCGGCGCCCGGCGCGGCCTTCCGCCTCCCGCAGCGCGCGCAGCGCGTGCCCGACGGCACGGTCGCCGGTGCGGTCGCCGTGGTTCGGGTCGCCGACCCGGATACGGGTGACACCGGTGCGGTTGGTCTCCGCTCCTGCCCTGCGCACCTGGTCGGCGACCAGGCCGGTGGTGGCGGTGAAGTGGGCGCGCACGGTGTCCTCGACGATCCGTGCCTCCTCGCCGTCGCGGGCGAGGACGACCCCCTTCTCGTACAGGAACTCGGCTGCGTCGTCCGGCCCCATCGCCAGTGGAACGTCCGGCATGGAGCGCTGGATCTGATCGAACTGCTCATGGAATCGCTGAGGTGCCATGGCCTGTCCTCCCCCGGAAACGGCGTTCTTCAGTCAGATTCACGAGGCCGCCGCTTGATACAGCGACAAACCTGTGGGGCATACATGCCCAGGCCACTACCATCCGAGGGGTGACGGCGCGAAGCGATTCGGTTACGGAACTGCTGCCGATGGTGTTCGCCGCCCCCGGCGAGGCCCTGGCGCGGGCGGAACACGTCCTCCAGTCCGATCCGTCGCCGCTGGACGCGTCCGTCGCCCACCAGGTCATCGGCATCTGGCAGCGGGACTTCGGCGATCTCGGCGTCGCCCTCGACCATCTGCGGCGCGCCCGGGACTGCGCGGCGCGCGCGGAGTCGCCGGAGCGAGAGGCGGACGTCCTGGCCACCCTGGGGGTCGCCCTGGTGCACGCGGGGCGCACCCGGCAGGGGCTGGCCGCCCTGGAGCGCGGGGTGGCCCGGGGCAACGGGCACACCCGGGCGCGGGTGCTGTACCGGCGGGCGTTCGCCTGGTGGGTGCTGGGCCAGCACAAGGAGTCCCTGGAGGACCTGCGGCGGGCGATACCGGTGCTGCGGCAGGCCGACGACGTCATCTGGACCGCGCGGGCGCTGAGCGTGCGGGCCACGGTGCATCTGGCCCTGGGGGCGGTGGACCGGGCGGACGCGGACTTCACGGCGGCGGAGCTGCTGTGGGAGACGACGGGCCAGGAGCACGACAAGGCGGTCGCCGTGGAGAGCCGGGGCTTGGCCGCGTTCCGCTCCGGCGACATCCCGGCGTCGCTGCGTCTGCTCGCCGAGGCCGAGCAGCGCTACACCGAACTCGGCACACCGCCGTTCATGCTCTACATCGCGCGCTGCGAGGTGCTGATGGCGGCCGGGCTGGCGCCCGAGGCGCTGGCCGAGGCGGACACGGCGATCGCGACCCTGGACCGGATCGGCGGGCAGTCCACCCGCAAGGCCGAACTGCTCCTGGCCGCCGCCCGGGCCGCGCGTTCGGCGGGGGACTCGGGGACCGCGATCGCCCGTGCCGCCGTCGCCGTACGGCTCTTCTCGGGGCAGCGGCGCAGCTGGTGGGAGACGCATGCCCGGCTGGTGCTGATCGAGGCGCGGGTGGCGGGCGGGGCCGCTTCGGGGCGGCTGGTGCAGGACGCGGCGGCGGTCGCCGACCAGCTGGCGTCGTTCGGGGCGCCGGCCGCGCCGGAGGCCTCGCTGCTCGCGGGGCGGATCGCGCTCGCGCTGGGCTGGACGGCGGACGCGGAACGGCATCTCGCGGTGGCCGCGCGCAGCAGACACGGCGGACCGCCGCTGGCCCGGATGACCGGCTGGGCGGCGCAGGCGCTGCGCGCCCGGGCGGCCGGTTCACGCCGGGGCGTGCTGGAGGCCTGCCGGCGCGGCCTGGACGTCCTGGACGACCACCGGATGACGCTGGGCGCCTCGGAGTTGCGGGCCCGGGCCACCGCTCAGGGCGCGGAGCTGGCCGCGCTGGCCCAGCAGGCGAGCCTGGCGCACGGCGGACCGCGCCGGCTGCTGGAGTGGAGCGAACGCTGGCGGGCCACGGTCCTGTCCACTCCCCCGACCCGGCCGCCCGCCGACCCGGCCCTGCTCACCTCGCTCACCGCGTTCCGTGAGATCGCGTCCCGCGCGGAGGACGCCCGCAGGAAGGGCCGCCCGGTGCCCGCCCTGGAGCGCGAACAGCGCCGTCTGGAAGGGGAGATCCGCTCCCGTACCCACCACATCCGCGGCGACGCCCCCGGCGGGGGCGACCGCTTCGACCCGGCCCGGCTGCTCGACCGGCTCGGCGACGCCCGCCTGGCCGAACTCGCCGTCCTGGACGGGCGGGTGCACATCCTGCTGTGCGGACAGGGCCGGGTTCGGCGCTTCGAGGGCGGCCTGCTGGCGGAGGCCGTCGCCGAGGCCGAGCACGTCCAGGCCGGGCTGCGGCGGCTCGCGCATCCGGGGGCGGAGGGGCGACTCGCGGTGGTCGAGGCCGCCGGGCGGCGGTTGGAGGAGCTGCTGCTGGGCGCGGCCGCGGACCATCTCGGCTCCGGACCGGTGGTGATCGTCCCGCCGGGGGCGCTGCACCGGGTGCCGTGGGCCCTGTTGCCGTCCCTGCGGGAGCGGGTGCTCAGCGTGTCGCCGTCGGCGGGGAGCTGGCTGCGGGCCCGGGAGACCGAGCCGCCGCCGGGCGGGCGCCATGTGCTGGTCCGCGGGCCGGGACTGGCGACCGGGGGCGCGGAGGTGCCCGAGGTGGCGGGCCGGTACGCGACGGCACGGATCCTTGAGCACGACGAGGCCCACGTCCCCCTTGTTCTCGACGAGTTGGACGGGGCGACGCTGGCGCACATCGCGGCGCACGGCACCTTCCGCGCCGACAGCCCGCTCTTCTCCTCGCTGCGCATGGCGGACGGTCCGCTGATCGTCCACGACTTCGAGCGCCTCGCCCGCAGCCCCTACCGGATCATCCTCTCCAGCTGCGACACCGCCCGCCTCGCCTCGGTCGGCGCCGACGAACTCCTCGGCCTGGTCACGGCGTTGCTGCCGCTGGGTACGGCCGGTGTGGTGGCGAGCAGCGCGCCCGTCAACGACGCGGCCGTGGTCCCGCTGATGCTGGCCCTGCACAAGGGCCTGGGCGCCGGCCTGTCGCTGGCAGAGGCGCTGCGGGACGCCCGGGCCGCCCTGCCGGGCGACGCGGTCCACCAGGCGACGGGGTGGGCGTTCGCGGCCTTCGGGGCGGCCTGAGCGGCAGCGCCTCGCAGGGGTGCGCGGCTGCTCGGATATGCGGCACAGCGGCAGCGCCCCGCAGGGGTGCGGGGCTGCACCGATATGCGGCTCCGCCGCTATGGGGGTCCCCGCTCGAGCGAAGCCGAGCGGGGGGGCGAACAGCCACCCATGCGCCGCAGCCGAACGACGGCACGTCACGGCGCGCACGGCACAGCGCGCGCTCAGGCCGAGCGCTGGTCCGGCTGTTCCACCAGCCACGGCAGCGCCGCCCGGTCGCTGCCGCCGAGGCGGGTGTACGCGCTGTAGAGGTGGTTGCCCACCGTCCGGACGGACAGGGTCAGCCGCTCGGCGATCTGGCGGTTGCTCAGGCCGGCCGCGGCCAGCGTGACGATCTGCCGCTGCCGGGCGGTGAGTTCGCCGAGGACCAGGCCGGACAGGGCCGGGGTGCGGGCGCCCTGGCAGCGGCGGGCGAGGGCGACGGCGCGGGTGCGGGAGAGCCGGGCGGCCCGCGGGTCCCGGTGCGCGCGGACCGCCTGGGCGTGCGCCTCCGCCGCGAACAGCAGCAGGCCGCGCTCGGCGAGCGCGTCGGCCACCCGGTCGAGGGCGGGTCCGTCGCCGTGGGCGAGGGCCTCGGCGTGCCGGGCGAAGACGCCCTCCAGCCGCTCCGCGGCCCCCGCGGGCTCTCCCCGCCGTACTGCGCCGTAGTGCGCGAGACCCCCGTCCCCGCGCACTACGGCAGCTTCCCCCGCCTCGGCGGCGGCACAGGCGAGTTCGGTACGGCAGGAGGCGTCGCCCGGCGCCGTCCGCAGTCCCTCCCTCGCCCATGCCGCCGCCTCTCGCAGCTCCCCCCGAAGCCGCGAGTACCGGGCACGCACGGCCGCGTACCCGGCCGGTACGGGCAGGCCTCCCGAGGCCAGCCACTCCCCCACCGGGGCCGGCACCTCCCGTACGTCCAAGTGGTCGACGCATGTCGCGAGTTGCTCTTGCTCGTCCTTCAGGGCGGGCTCGCACTGGCTCGGGGTGCGGGCCAGGCGGCGGGCCCGGAGGCGGCCCGCTCGGGCGAGCAGGGCGGGGCCGTGCAGCGGGTGGGCGAGGCGGACCGCGCCCCGGTCGTCGACCTGGATCAGGCCGTCCGTCTCCAGCCGTTCGAGGATGCCGAGATCGAGGCCGTCGTCGAGGTGGGGCGGCAGCGGCTCGGCGAAGGCGAGCCGTTCGAGGGCGTCGCGTTCGCCGGGGTCCGGACGGTCCAGGACGGGCGCGATCCGGTCCCGTACGGTCGCGGTGAGCGGCAGCGGGCCGTGCCAGGCCCATTCACCGGTGTCCGGCACCCGGGTCAGCGCACCGGACTCGCGCAGGGCGATCTGCAGCTCCCGCAGCAGCCGCAGATCGCCCCGGCACACCCGGTGCAGCCGACGCACGGTGAGCGGCTCCAGGCCGCCGCCGGCGAGCAGCCGGTCCGTCTCGTCGTACGGCAGCGGCTCCAGGGCGAGACGGGTGAGCAACTCCCCGGTCCACAGCCGGGAGACCGCGCCGGGCAGCGGTGCCTGGTCGGCGGCGGCCACCACGAGCCGGGTGCGGCCGTGCACGGCGAGCTGGTGGACGAGGGCGGCTGAGGCCTCGTCGAGGAGGTGGGCGTCGTCGACGACGAGGAGCCGTACCCCCAGGAGGTGCTGGATCGCGCCGGGCAGCGAGAGCCGGCCGGGGAGCAGGTGCGCGAACGCCGCGAACGGGAGGGCGGAGGTCTCGGGGGTGCCGGTCACGCGGGCGCAGTCGGTGCCCCGTACGGCCTCCGTGATCAGCCGGGTCTTGCCGCCGCCGGCCGGTCCGGTCACCACGACACCCTGCCGGCCGATGCCCAGCGACCGCCTGA
This sequence comes from Streptomyces sp. NPDC048417, assembly GCF_040651615.1. Lineage (NCBI taxonomy): Bacteria > Bacillati > Actinomycetota > Actinomycetes > Kitasatosporales > Streptomycetaceae > Streptomyces > Streptomyces sp. NPDC048417. The sequence goes on from NZ_JBEZKI010000002.1 coordinate 256,955, forward strand.
CCAGCTCCAGTTCGTCCTCCCGGCCGGTGAACGGCCAGCGGAATTCGAGGGTCCGCGCGTCCTGTTCGTCACTCGTCACGTGAGTATGAGTCGCGTTACTCAGCTCTGATACAGGGGGACTTGAGTAGCTCCCGACTCAGGCGTGCGGCCGGCGGGAACGGCAGTCTGGGCGCATGACCCGACGCTACTGCTCGCTTCCGCGGCAGCCGGTCCCGGTGTTCGCCCCGGGGCTGGCCGCCGAGCGGCTGAGCGCGCTGGTCGGCGGGCGGCGGATGTGGGTCAACGGCACCACCCTGCACTACTACTTCTTCGACGCCGACACCGACGCGTCGGTGATCCCGGTCCCGGGGACCGCGGAGACCCGCCGGGTGCCGTGGGCCGGTGCCAAGGAGCAGCGGGACGTGGTGCGCGAGTGCTTCCGGGAGTGGCGGGACCTGGGCATCGGGGTGATGTTCGCCGAGGTCTCCGACCGGTGCGAGGCCGAGCTGCGGATCGGCTTCCAGCTGGGCGACGGCTCCTGGTCGGCGGTCGGCCGGGACGCGCTCTCGGTGGGCGCGGGCGAGCGCACCATGAACCTGGGCTGGGACCTGACCGAGCCCGGCGGGCGCTGGATCGCCCTGCACGAGATCGGGCACGCGCTCGGGATGCGGCACGAGCACCAGAGTCCGTTCGCCGGTGTCCACTGGGACGACGAGGCGGTCTACACCGACCTCGCCGGACCGCCGAACCACTGGAGCCGGGACAGGACGGACCTGAACATCCTGCGCAGGCTGGACCCGGCCGAGGCCAACGGCTCGGTGTGGGACCCGCAGTCCGTGATGCAGTACCCCTTCGGCCCGGGGCTGATCCTGGAGCCGGAGCAGTACCACAGCGGTCTGTACCCGCCGGGCGCACTGTCCCCGGCGGACAAGGAGTTCGTGCTCCGCTGGTACCCGCCCACCGGGGCCCCGGCCACGCTGGTGCCGTTCCGCTCGGCGCCGCTCGGCCTCGGCCCGGGCGAGCAGGCGGACTTCGCCGTGGAGCCGCCGGAGACCCGCGTGTACAGCGTGGGCACCTTCGGAGAGAGCGACTCCGTGGTCGTGGTCTTCGAGGAGCGCGACGGGGAACCGCGCTACCTCGCCGGCCACGACGACGGGGGCAGCCCGCACAACACCGGGATCAGGGTCCGGCTCGTCAAGGGCCGCCGCTATTTCGTCCGCGTCCGTCTCCATTCCACGTGGGGGTCGGGGGAGACAGCGGTCATGTGCTGGTGACACCGGCGCACGACCGCGACGCGGAGGTCGGACAACTGTCCGGCACCGGGGGAAGCAGCCGCGCGGACGCCACCTTCGGGGGAGGGAGACGTCCGCGCGGCAGCACCGGTGAGTGGACCTGCCCAGGAGCACGGGGCCCTGCCGACATGCGGCTCCGCCGCGCGGGCGCGACCGTGCAACCTGCGTCTTGGCCGAGATCAGCGTTGGCTGGCGGGCTTGCTCGGAAGTTCGGTGCGACTGCTCCGGCAGGAGTAGACGATCTCCACTGAACCACCGGGGAGGGCACGCTCGCGCTGGAAGGTCAGCCCGGCGTCGGGACTGAGCATGGGTGTCAGTCGCATCCCACCGCCGAACAGCATCGGCAGTACGACCAGTTCGAGGGTGTCGAGTGCGCCAAGGGCGTGGAACGCCCCGATCGTCCGCGGGCCCCCGATGAGATGGACGTCGCCACCCCGGTTGGCCGAGCGGAGCTTCTCCAGCAGCCGCACCGGGTCACTGTCGGTGATGACGTGGTCGGGGGTACCGTCCGGACGGTGCGAGCCGAGCACGAACACCTCGAGGTCCGGCCATGGCCAGCGGTTGTTGGTCAGCGCGGGCTCGAAGGTGGTGCGGCCCATCAGCGCCGCCTCGCAGCCTTCGAGGAACTCCCGGATCCCGTGGCTTTCGCCGGAGACGAACGCGGGGTCGGCAGTCAGGGCGGGCCACCCGCTCGGGGTGGTCACGTAGCCATCGGCACTCATGCTCATACGGGCGCGGATCTGCATGATTTCTCCTCGGGGCGTGCGGCGGCCGGTTATGTGGTCGGCAACCCGAACCAGTGTTGACGAAGGGACAGCACTTGTTGATCGCAGAGCCGCGGCCTGTCCGGATTCTGCTTCGCGGGTCGCGCCTCCACTCAAGCGTCGAACGGGAGACCCACCGATCGACACCCCGGTGGATGACCGCGAGCGTCATGCGGTCGAGTGCGGGATCAACCGCCTCGAACGGCACGGAACAGTGGCCACGAGGCACGACAAGCTCTCCGTCCGCCACGAGGCGACAGTGCTGGTCGCAGCCGTGCCCGAGTGGCTGTGACCAGCGCCGTCACAACGGCCCTCAGACGACGTCGAATTCGTTGCCCTCGGGGTCCTGCATGGCGGCGGCGTAGAGCCCCATGTCCGGCTCGTGCCTGGTCCGCAGCACGGTGGCACCGGCTTTGACCAGCCGTTCCACCGTAGCCTTGACCCGCTGTGTGCGGACGTCCAGTGGGACGTCACGGCCCCCACCGACCTTCAGGTCGAAGTGCCACCGGTTCTTGGCGACCTTCGGCTCCGGAACGTGCTGGAACCACACCCTCGGTCCTCGTCCCGCGGGATCGATGATCGACTCCGGAATGTCCCCGGCGCCGGCCGGCAGCTCCGCCTCGGGCACCCCCATCGACGCCCAGTAAGCACGCCACGTGGCGTGGCCGCCCGGCGGAGGCTCAGGCACGTAGTCCAGGGCCTCGGCCCAGAAGGTCACCATTTTCCGCGGATCGGAGCAGTCGATCGTCAGTTGCAGCGTCATCTCCATGCGCGGAGCATCCCAGGCAGGTCTGACAGACGCCCCGCTTTCGCCACACGCTTCAGCCGCCCAACTCCAGCGGCCGCGAGGGGTCCTTGGACCACTCCTCCAGTGACCCGTCGTAGATCGAAATGTCCTCACGGCCCAGCAGCGTGAGCGCAAGCGCCGCCCCCGCCGCCGAGATCCCTCCGCCGCAGTAGAGCACCACCGGCGAGGCGTCACCCAACTCCCGCACCTTCGCCTCGAGTTCGGCGGGCGGCAGCCCCCGCCCTGGCAGGCTGACGCTCCCGGGAATGTGACCCCGCCGGCTGTACCGGGTCGGCACGGAACCGGCGTACCCCCCGGAGGGCAACGCACACACCAGCACCCCGGGCCGCTGCCCCCTGCTGATCGCCGCCACCTCCTCGATGTCCGACCAGAGCTCGGGGCGCGGCACCGGCGTCACCGGCACGGCGACCGCGGGCTCGGGAACGTCGTCCCCCGTGGCCACCGGCCGCCCCGCCGCCTCCCAGCCGGCCAGGCCGCCGTCCAGCACCGCGGCCGGGACCGAGATCGCACGCAGCATCCACCACAGCCGGGACGCCCAGATACCGCCGCCGGTGTCGTAGGCGACGACCTCGGTCCTCTCCCCGACGCCCAGCCGGGCCAGCGCGGCGGCCAGCGCGTCCGGGGCCGGAACGGCGAAGTGGTACGGCGCGCCGGGGTCGGAGAGGTCGCCGGTGAGGTCTGCGTGGTGGGAGCCGGGGACATGACGCTCGGCCCAGCCGGCGCGGCCGGAGGCGGAGCGGTGGTCGCCGTCGTGGCGGGGTGAAGGCAGCAGCGCGGTGGCGTCGAGGACGACCAGCCGCGGGTCGTCCAGGTGGGTCGCGAGCCAGGTGGCGTCGACCAGGGAGCCGGGCAGCAGGGTGGTCATGGCGGCCGATCGTACGCCCGTGACCTGGAGGTCTCACTGAATGGGCAAAGGCGTCCCATATTCCGGACGCGGCTTGCGCACCATACGGGAGCTGCGGTTATGGTTTCGGCCATCTACGCGGGAGCCCCTCCCCGACCGGGCTGAGAGGGCGTCTGGGATCCGTTCGCCGAGTGCGCGCGGTCCCCATGGGGACGCCGACCGCACCAGCAGCGCTTTGCGCCCCGCGTAGGAGTCCACGTGTCCACAGCAGTAGAGCCGCAGTCACCGGTGCCTCACCACACTGCCCGCTCCTGTTGTTGTCGCACTTGCTGCCGCCGGTCCCGCTGACCGCCACCTCCCGCACCCCGCTCACCCCCGCGCGCCTGCGCACGCCCTCTTCGGAGTACCCCCATGCCACACATACGGGTCATGCTTGACTATTTCCATCCATGGCCCAATTCCGCCGGTCTCTACGTCGCCCGTGCCCGCCGCTGGTACGCGGCCGCGGGTCTGGACGTCGAACTGGTGGTGCAGGATCCGGGGCGCGGGGACACGCTGGAGTACCTGGCCCGGGGCGAGGTGGACTTCGGGATCTTCCCGCCGAACCGGCTGCTCGCCCGCCGGGCGGCGCTCGGCCAGCCGCTGGTCGCGGTCGCCGCGATCAACCACCGTGGTCTGGAGGCGATCCAGACCACGACCTCGACCGGCATCAACCGCCCCCGCGACCTGGCCGGCCGCCGTCTCGCCTTCAACCCGACCCCGCGCGGGCGGGCCATGGTCCGCCATCTGGTGGCGGCGGACGGCGGCGACCCCGACGCGGTGATCACGGTCGACGCGGGCGCCCGCGAGCTGACCGTGGACGACATCGAGGCGGGCGAGGCGGACGCGACCTTCGGCAACTACTGGTCCTGGGACGCACTGCGCGGCGACCTGCCCGAGCGGCGGCGCCTGACCTGGCCGGTCGACGAGATCGGCGCACCTCGCTACCACAGCTATCTGCTCGGCACGAGCGAGCGGCTGCGCGACGAGCAGCCGGCCCTGGTGCGGGACTTCCTGACCGTGACGGCCCGCGGATACGCCACCGCCGCCGGGGAGCCCGACGCCACCCTGGAGATGCTGGAGCGGGTCATCCCGTACTTCCCGCGCCCGCTCATCGCCCGCTCCCTCGCCCTGATCGCGCCCACGTGGACCGATCCGCAGGGGCGCTGGGGTGTGATCGACGAGGACCGCGTGGGCCCGTACGCGCACTGGCTCGCCGAGAACGGTGCCATCGCGCACGACCACGACTGGAACCGGTCCTTCACCAACAGCCTGCTGGACGTGACCGCATGACCCTGCTCACCCGGCGGCTCGCCGTCGACTTCAAGCGGGTGGACAGCGCGCTGTGTCGGGCCTGACCGCCCCGCACCGCCGCCCGACTCCCCTCCCCGTACGAAGGACCCCTCCAGCATGCTCCGCCGCACCGCGCTGTCGGCCCTGGCCGCCACGACACTCTTCGCCGTCACCACCGCCTGCTCGGCCGAGGCCGACTCCTCGGCCGCCGCCAAGGACGGCACCACCTCGGTCACCCTGGCCCTGGACTGGACCCCCAACACCAACCACACCGGCATCTACGTCGCCCAGGCCAAGGGCTGGTTCCAGGACGCCGGTATCAACCTGAGGATCATCCCCTACGGCTCGACCGCGCCCGAGACCCTGATCGCCAACCACAAGGCCGACTTCGGCATCTCCTACCAGGAGGGGGTCACCACGGCCCGCGCCGCCGGCCAGGACATCACCTCCGTCTACGCCGTCACCCAGAAGACGGACGTGACCGTCTCGGTACGCGCCGACCGCACCGACATCACCTCGCCGAAGGACCTGGACGGCAGGACGTACGCCGGGTTCGGCGCCCCCTACGAGAAGCCGCTGCTGCAGAAGGTGATCAGGAACGCGGGCGGCACGGGCGACTTCAAGCAGGTCACCCTCAACACCTCGGCGTACGCGGCGCTGTACGCGGGCAAGGCGGACTTCGCGATGCCGATGCCGACCTGGGAGGGCCTGGAGGCCAAGCTCAGCGGCAAGCCGCTCAAGGACTTCCAGCTCTCCGACTACGGCTTCCCGGCGATCTACTCCACGCTGATCGCCTCCTCCGACCAGTTCCTGAAGAAGAACCCGGCGGTGGCGAAGAAGTTCCTGGCCGCCGTCGACAAGGGCTACCGCTACGCGGCGGAGAACCCCGACCGGGCCGCCGACCTGCTCATCGCCGCCAACAAGAGCGTGCTCACCAACACCAAGCTGGTGAAGAAGAGTTCGCGGCTGCTGGCCAAGGAGTACTACAAGGGCGCCGACGGTTCGACCGGTACCCAGAGCGCGGCCCGCTGGAAGGCCTTCGCCGACTTCGAGTACGGCGCCGGGCTGCTCGTCGACGCGAACGGCAAGAAGCTCACCAAGGCTCCGGACACCTCGACGTTCTTCACCGACGCCTACCTCCCGGACACCAAGTGAGGTCCGTACTGCGGTCGTTGTGGCCGCCCCTGCTGGTGCTGGCCGTGGTGGTCGGCGGCTGGCAGCTGTACGTGACGGCGGCCGGTGTCGACCCGACCACGCTGCCCTCCCCCGCCCGGGTGGTCGAGCAGGGCTGGTTGAACCGCCAGGACCTGTGGGACCAGACGCTGCCCACGCTCCAGGAGACGCTGCTCGGCTTCGCGCTGTCGTTCGCGGCGGCCTGGCTGGTGGCGGTGGTGCTGGACTTCTCCGCCGCCGCCCGCCGGGGCCTGTACCCGCTGCTGGTCGCCTCGCAGACGATCCCCATCGTGGCGGTCGCCCCGCTGCTGATCATCTGGTTCGGCTTCGGGCTGCTGCCGAAGATGCTGGTGGTGACGCTGACGACGTTCTTCCCGCTGGCCGCCAATCTGGCCGCGGGCTTCGCGGCGACCGACCGTGAGGCCATGCGGCTGCTGCGCTCGCTCGGCGCCGGACGGTGGCGGGCGTTCCGGCTGGTGCGGGTGCCGAGCGCGATGCCGTACTTCTTCGCGGGGCTGCGGGTGAGCATCACCTACGCCGTGGTCGGTGCCGTGTTCGCCGAGTACGCGGGCGCCGAGTCGGGGCTCGGGATCTACATGCAGGCGCAGAAGAGCGCGTTCCGGACCGACCTCGTCTTCGCGGCGGTGGCGGTGACGGCCGCGCTGAGCATCGCGCTGTTCGGGGCGACCTATCTGCTGCAGCGGCTGGTGCTGCCCTGGGAACGGAAGGAGCGGCGGTCATGAGCGGTCTCAGCGTCGCGAGGGTGAGCAAGTCGTTCGGGGACCTCGAGGTCCTGCGCGACCTCGACCTCACCGTGGAACCGGGCGAGTTCGCCGCCGTCATCGGGCCGAGCGGCAGCGGCAAGAGCACCCTGTTCAACCTGGTGTCCGGCCTCGACCGACCCACCTCCGGACAGGTGCTGGTGGAGGACGAGCCCGCCGGGGTGGCCTCCGGCAAGGTCGCCTACATGCCGCAGAAGGACCTGCTGTTCCCCTGGCGGACGGTCCTGGACAACACCGCGCTGGGCCTGGAGGCGCAAGGCGTGCGGAAGAAGGAGGCGCGGGCGCGGGCCGGTGCGCTGTTCGCCGACTTCGGCCTCGACGGCTTCCAGCAGGCGTATCCCTCCCAGCTCAGCGGCGGCATGCGGCAGCGGGCCGCGCTGCTGCGCACGGTGGTCCTGGAGCGGCCGGTGCTGCTGCTCGACGAGCCGTTCGGCGCGCTGGACTCCCTCACCCGCACCGAGATGCAGCTGTGGCTGGCCGGCATGTGGCAGCGCCACCGCTGGACGATCGTCCTGGTCACCCACGACATCCGGGAGTCGGTGCTGCTCGCCGACACCGTCCACGTCCTGTCCCCGCGCCCGGCCACCGTGGTCGACCGCGTCGAGGTCCCGCTGTCCCGCCCGCGCGGCGCCGACGACTTCACGGCACCGGAGTTCGCGGCGACGGAACGACGGATCCTGGACGCCCTGCGGGGGACGACGGCGGTGACGGCTCCGTGACCGCGCATCTCGCCCACGGTCTGGGCACCGAGCCGGTGGAACCGGACTGGCCGCCGCTGACCGACGCCGAGGTCACCGCCGTGACCGGCCCGGCCCGGGTGGTGTGGCGCAGCCCGCGTCCGCTGTCGGCGGCGGCCGTCGTGGAACGGGGCGGGCGGCGGCTGTTCGTGAAACGGCACCATGTCTCCGTACGCACCCCGCGGGGCCTGGCGGAGGAACACGCCTTCCTGCGCCATCTGCGGGAGCGGGGGGCGCCGGTGGTGGAGGTCCTGGACGCGGTGGAGCGCGGCGAGTGGACGTACGAGGTGCACTCGGCCGGGACCGGCACGGACCTGTACCGGGACGCGCTGTCCTGGTCGCCGTTCCGCAGTACGGCCCACGCCAGGACGGCGGGCGAGGCGCTGGCCCGGCTGCACCTGGCGGCGGAGGGCTTCGCGGCACCACGTCGCTCAACGCAGCCGCTGGTCGCCTCGTTCACGGTGTTCGCGGCATCGGACGCCTGGGCCGCGCTGCAGACGTACACGACCGAACGGCCCGGGCTGGCCGGGGCGTTGGCGGACCTCCCCTGGCACGCGGACACCCACCGCGTGCTGCTTCCGCTCCACGAGCGCCTGGCCCCGTACCTCCCGGATCTCACCCCCCTGTGGACACACAACGACTGGCACGCCTCCAACCTCCTGTGGGGCGAGGACGGCGAGGTCGCCACGGTCCTGGACTTCGGGATGAGCGACCGCACCACCGCGGTGCACGACCTGGCCACAGCCCTGGAACGCAACACCGTGCAGTGGCTGGATCCCGACCGCCCGGTCCAGGAGGAGCACGCGATCGCGCTGCTGCACGGGTACCAGTCGGTACGCCCGCTCACCGCCGCCGAATCAGCGGCCCTGCCCGCCCTCCTGCCGCTCGTGCACGCGGAGTTCGCCCTGTCCGAGCTGGACTACTTCCACGGGGTCACCCGGTCGCGGGAGAACGCCCGGCTGGCGTACGAGTACTACGTCGGCCATGCCGAGTGGTTCTCCGGAACGGTCGGCCACCGGCTCCTTGAGCTGGTGGCCGCGCAGGTGTGAGCCTCAGCGCCGACGCCATTCCGCCGCGAGGAGTTCGTAGGAGCGGACCCGGTCGGCCTGGTCGTGGGTGATCGTCGTGATGAGCAACTCGTCGGCGCCGGTGGCCTCCTGGAGCTGTTCCAGGCGGTCGGCGACATGCTGCGGGCTGCCCACGAACTGGGTGTCGAGGCGGTCCTGGACCAGCTCCCGGTCCTCGTCCGTCCAGACGTGGGCCCGGGCCTCGTCGGGGGTGGGGAAGGGGATGGCCCCCTCGGCGGTGCGGATACTGCGGACCCAGGCGCCGTAGCCGGTGGCGAGTTCGCGGGCGGTGGCGTCGTCCTCGGCGACCACGACGTCGGCGGAGACGCTGACATACGGCTTGTCGAGGACGTCCGAGGGCTGGAAGTACGACCGGTAGCCGTCCACCGCCTCCAGGACCGTGGCCGGGCTGACGTGGTAGTTGGCGGCGAAGCGCAGGCCCCGGGCACCCGCCACCTGTGCGCTCTCGCCACCGCTGCTGCCCAGGATCCACAGCTCGACGTCGGCGCCCTCGCCGGGTACGACGTGCGCCTCGGCGCCGTCCTCGGTGCGGTAGGTGCCGGCCAGCAACGCGAGGATGTCGTCGATCTGTTCGGCGTAGTCCTGGGACTCGGCGCCCGGGAGCAGGAGCAGCTTGCGATGGAGCGCGATCCGCGGAGAGCCGAGGAGGCGGGCGAAGGAGAAGCGGGGCGGGATGACCAGGCCGCCCGGTGCCCGGCCGTCGACCACCGGGGTCGTCGTCGGGCTCTGCGTCCGCTCCCCCGGCGGGCGGCCGCCGGAGCGGCCCAGGCCCAGGTCGAGGCGGCCCGGGTACAGGGCGTCGAGGAGGCCGAACTCCTCGACGGTGGACAGCGCGGTGCGGTGTCCGAGCTGTACGGCGCCGGAGCCGAGCCGGATGGTGGAGGTCGCGGCGGCGGTGAGCGCCAGGACGACCGCGGGGGACGTACCGGCCACGCCCGGGTTGAGGTGGTGCTCGGCGAACCAGTAGCGGGAGTAGCCGAACTCCTCGGTGCGCCGGGCGAGTTCGACGGAGTTGCGCAGGGCGTCGGCGGCGGTGGCACCGCTCGGGACCGGTACCAGGTCGAGGACGCCGAGGGGGATGTCAGACATGTGCGGGCTCCTCGGCGGCCGGGAGTACGGGTGCCCACGGGAACGGTGGGTCGGGGATGTCCTTGCGCAGGGCCGGGGCCACCGCCGACTGGAACAGCTCCAGCGAGTCGCGGTGCTGAGTGTCCGTCAACCCGCCCGCGTCGGCGTGCAGATGCAGGACGGTGTGCCCGAACTGCTCGTGGTAGCGGTGCACTTTCTCGATGACCTGCTGCGGACTGCCGATCAGCGCCGAGCTGCGCTCGACGAAGTCCTCCAGGGTCTCGAAGACCACCGGCAGTCCGGCCCGCCGGAAGAAGGCCAGGTTCGCCTCGAACACCGGGCGGTAGGCGGCCAGCGCCTGCTGGGTGGTGGGCGCCACCAGGAGGCCCGCCGTGCCCGCGCCGACGGCGATGTCCGCCGGGTCGTGGCCGTAGTGCTCCCAGCGTTCCCGGTAGTAGCGGATCAACTCGGCATAGGGCTCGATGGGGTTGGTGACGTTCGCGGAGAACAGCGGGTCGCCGTAGCGGGCGGCGAGGTCGACGGACTCCTTGCTGGTGGCGCTGCCGTGCCAGACTCGGACCGGCCGCTGGTAGGGGCGCGGCCAGACCTCGGCGTCCGTCAGCTCCGGCCGGAACCGGGTCTTCGCCGTCACCTTGTCCTGCCGCCACAGCTGCCGGAACACCTCGTAGCTCTCGGCGTTGCGGTCCCACTGGTCCTCGGGCGTGACATGGAACAGCTCGCGCTGGGCGGTGCCGTTGCCCTTGCCGATGATCAGGTCGAGGCGGCCCTCGGAGAGGTGGTCGAGGGTGGCGTAGTCCTCGTAGGCGCGGACCGGGTCCAGCAGGCTGAGCGTGGTGACGGCGGTGAAGAGCCGGATCCGCCGGGTGAGCGCGGCGACGTGGCCGAGCACCACCGTCGGGGAGGAGGAGATGAACGGCCGCTCGTGCCGCTCCCCCACCCCGAACCCGTCGAAGCCCAGTTCCTCGGCGAGCACGGCGTTGTCGAGGACCTCGCGGAACCGTTCGTGGGTGGACTTCTGTGTCCCCGTGACCGGATCCGGGCGGTGCACGATCAGGGTGATCGCCAGGAATCTCACGACGCCACCCGCTCGCCCCGCGGTGCGTCGGGGTGCGCGAGACCCAGGTGGTCGCGCAGGGTGGGGCCCGCGTAGTCGGTGCGGAAGACGCCCTGTTCCTGGAGGAGGGGTACGACCTTGTCGGCGAAGACGTCGAGGCCGCCGGGGGTGATGTGCGGGACGAGGATGAAGCCGTCGCTGGCGTCCGCCTGGACGTAGTCGTTGATGGTGCGGGCGACGGTGGCCGGGGTGCCGATGAAGTTCTGCCGGTTGCCGGTCTCGATGACCAGGTCACGGATCGACCACTTGTTGGCCGCGGCCAGCTCCCGCCACTCCCGGGCGATGGCCAGCGGGTCGCGGTACATCCGCACCTGCGCCCGGCCGCGGGAGATGTGCTCCGTGCTGACGTCCGGATCGATCTCGGGCAGCGGGCCCTCCGGGTCGTACGAGGACAGGTCCCGGTTCCAGACGAACTCCAGGTGCTTGAGGGCCGTGGCCCCGCTGACCTGCTGGCGGCGCACGTGGCGAGCCAGCTCCGCCGCCTCCTCGTCGGTGTCGCCGAGGATGAAGCTGGCGGCGGGCAGGATCAGCAACTGGTCATGGCTGCGGCCGTACTTGGCGAGCCGGGACTTCACGTCCGTGTAGAAGGCCTGGCCGCCTTCGAGGGTGGCGTACCGGCTGAAGATCGCGTCGGCTCCGGCGGCGGCGAACTCCCGGCCCTCGTCGGAGTCGCCGGCCTGGAAGATCACCGGGCGGCCCTGCGGGGAGCGCGGCACGTTGAACTGCCCCTGGATGTCGAACTGCTCGCCCTGGTGGACGAAGGAGCCGGCCTTGGCGTCCCGCAGGAAGGTGCCGGTGGCCTGGTCGGCGATGATCTCGTCGCCGTGCCAGGAGTCGAAGAGCTCGTGCGCGGTGGCGAGGAACTCCTTGGCGCGGGCGTAGCGCTCGTCCTGCGGCAGGAAGCCGCCGCGCCGGAAGTTCTCGCCGGTGAAGGCGTCCCAGGAGGTGACCACGTTCCAGGCGGCCCGGCCGTCGGAGAGGTGGTCGAGGCTGGCGAACTGGCGGGCCACCTCGTAGGGCTCGTTGAACGTGGAGTTGATGGTGCCGGTCAGCCCGAGGTGCTCGGTGACGGCGGCCAGCGCAGCCAGCACCGTGAAGGTGTCGGGGCGGCCGACGACGTCCAGGTCGTATATCTTCCCGCCCTGTTCGCGCAGCCTGAGCCCCTCGGCGAGGAACAGGAAGTCGAACTTGGCGCGTTCGGCGGTCTTCGCGAAGTGCACGAAGGAGCTGAACTCGATGTGGCTGCCGGCGGCCGGGTCGCTCCACACGGTGGTGTTGTTGACGCCGGGGAAGTGCGCGGCCAGGTGGATCTGCTTCAGGGGCTTGCTCATGTCGGTGCGGTCCTTCCGGCTCAGGCGGCGGCATAGCGGTTGGCGGGGCGGGCGAGCCCGAGCAGGCCGCGCAGGGTGTCGGCCTCGTAGGCGGTCCGGAAGCGGCCCCGGCGTTGCAGCTCGGGGACCAGTCCTTCGGTGACGCGCGGCAGGTCGTGGCCGAGGACGGCGGGCCGCAGCCGGAAACCGGTGAGTCCCTCCGCAGCGAACTCCTCGAGGAGGTCGGCGAGTTGGGCCGCCGTGCCGGCGAAGATCCGGGCGTCGCCGGTGTACGGCGTCCCGGCCAGGTCGTCCAGGCGCTCCCGGCGGGCGGTCGCCTGGGCCTCGGTGTCGTCGAGGAAGACCACCAGGTCGCCGAAGACGTGCAGCGGCTCGGCGGCCCGGCCGGCCGCCGCCTGCTCGGCGCGGATCTCGGCGACGATCGCGCGGGCCTGACCGGTGTCGTGCGGGGTGACGTAGCCGAGGTCGGCCTGCCGGGCCACCAGCCGGTACGGGATCGTCTGGTGGGCGAGCGCGGTGACCAGCGGCTGGCCCTGCGGCGGGCGCGGGGTGATGGAGGGGCCCTTCACGCTGAAGTGGCGGCCCTCGAAGTCGATGTAGTGCAGCTTGTCGCGGTCGATGAAGCGCCCGGTGGCCGCGTCGCGGATCTCGGCGTCGTCCTCCCAGCTGTCCCAGAGGCGGCGCACGACCTCCACGTAGTCGGCGGCCTCGTCGAACAGGTCGGCCACCACCGGGCTGTCGTAGGCCTCGATGCGCGGGATCGTACGACGGCCGAAGTGGCCGGCCTCGTTGGGGCGGGCGGTGATCTGGACGCGCAGCCCGGCGCGGCCGGCGCTGACGTAGTCGAGGGTGGCGATCGCCTTGGAGATGTGGAACGGCTCCGTGTGGGTGGCCACCACTGTCGGCACCAGACCTATGTGCTGAGTGAGGGGTGCGATCCGGGAGGCGATGAGCACGGCGTCGAGGCGGCCGCGTACCTGGTCGGTGCGCTCGTCCGGCTCCAGGAAGTGCGAGGACTGCGGGCCGAGACCGTCCTCGATGGTCACGAAGTCGAGCAGACCGCGCTCGGCCTCGGCGGCCAGGCCGGCCCAGTAGCCGGCGGTGAGCAGGTCGCGGGGGCGGGCGACCGGCTCGCGCCAGGAGGCGGGATGCCAGCCGGTGCCGTCGAGGGCGACGGCGAGGTGCAGGGGAGAGGGAGATGAAGGAGATGCGGACACAGTGGTGCCTTCCTGGAGGTCCGTACGGGAGCGCGCCGAGGACAGGGGCGCGGCGAGGACAACGGGTCAGGAACAACAGAGCGCGCCGGCCACGCGCACCAGGTCGATGTGCGGCCGGGAGTGCAGGACGGTACGGCGGCTGGGGCAGAGGACACGTGTCATGTCCCGCACCTCCCAGCCTGCTCCGTGTACATCTCGTCGTGACTCACAACAGCCCGGAGTTCGCGGTTGTTCCCGGGCTGCGCACCAGCAGGCTGCGGGTGCGCAGCCGCTCGGTGAAGCCGATCGACTCGTAGAGTCGGATCGCCGTCGCGTTGCCCGGAGCGGCGTGCAGGAACGGCGTGTCACCGCGTTCCCTGATGCCGGCGGCGACGGCGCGCACCAGGCGGGTGGCCAGGCCCCGGCCCCGGTGCCCGGGGTCGGTGCAGACCGCGCTGATCTCCGTCCAGCCGGGCAGCCGCAGCCTCTCCCCCGCCATCGCGATCAGCCGTCCCCGGCGCCGGATGCCGAGGTAGGCCCCCATCTCGACGGTCCGCTTGCGGAACGGGCCGGGCTCGGTGCGGGCCACCAGGTCCAGCATCTCGGGCACGTCGTACGAGCCGAGCCGGACCGCCTCGGGGTCGGGCTCGGCCCGCAGCCCGGTGTCGACGAACTGGACGCCCGCCCCGCCGCCGACCACCTCCCAGCCGGGCGGTGCTTCCTCGACCGGCTTGATCTTCACGGTCGTGCCGGGGCCGACGAGCGTGTGCAGGTCGGCCCAGGCCTCCGGGTCGGTGGGGTCGGCGAGGGCAGCGTAGGCGTAGACGTCGTCGGGGTAGCGGGCGGCCCGGCCGAAACGTTCGGCGAGGTGGGCGTGCGGACCGGCGAGTGCGGACCAGACGGCGTTGTCCAGGACGCCGCGGGATGCTTCAACGGTCATGGTGACGTTCTCCGCTGACGACCGGTCAGGAGTTGTCCAGCGGCAGCCCGGGCGGGTTGACCTCGGACTTGGCGACGGCCTCGTTGGAGAGGTTGTAGGCGGCCAGCCACTTGGCGTACTGGCCGTTCTTGATCAGGTAGTTGATGGCGTCGGCGAGCGGCTTGGCCAGGCCGCTGTCCTTCTTCGCGGTGGCCGCGATCAGGCCCTGGAGGCTGGCGCCCGCGCCGGAGTAGGTACCCGCGGTGCGGGTGGCGTTGGGCGTGTTCGCGGTCTGCCTGTTGTGGTAGGCGATGCCGGGGTTGGGGCCGAGGTAGGCATCGATCTTGCCGCTGCTGAGGGCCAGGTAGACGCTGTTGCTGTCCTGGTAGTACTTGACCGTGAGCTTCTTGCCCTCCTTGGCCAGCTTGGCCTTCCACTCCAGGAGGATCTTCTCCTGGTTGGTGCCGGCGCTGACGGAGACGGTCTTGCCGGCGAGGTTCTCGTAGGTGTCGTCGAAGTTCCAGGTGCTCTTCTTCGGCACCGTGAAGGCGAGGTTGTCCTGCCGGTAGGACGCGAACTCGTACTTCTTCTTGCGCTCCTCGGTGTCGGTGATGTTGGAGAGGGCCACGTCCACCTTGCCGCTGTCGATGCCGACGAACATGTTCTCCCAGGTGAAGTTCTTCACCTCGGGCGTGAGGCCGAAGACCGCGGCGACCAGCCGGGCGAGGTCGGGTTCGGAACCGGTGAGGGTCTTCTGGTCGCCGCCCACGTAGGCGAGCGGCGGGAATCCGGCGGGCAGGGCGCCCTCGCCGATGACGAGCTTGCCGCTCTTGCGGACGGCGGCGGGCAGTTCGGCGCTGATGGACTTGACCTCGGAGACCTTGACGGTGGTCTGCTGGGCGGCGCCGTTGGAGACCTGTCCGATGACGACCTCGCCGCTCTTGGCTCTGTCGGTCGTGGTCGCGGCGTCGCTGTCGCCCCCGCAGGCGGCGAGCCCGGTGGCGAGGGTCGCGACGGCGGTCGCCGTGGTGAGGCCGCGGATCAGGCTGCGTCGGGAGAGGAGCGTGGGCATGGCTGTCCTTCGTGTTCCAGTGACAAGTGAAAGGGGCGTGATTCACGTGCAGGGGGGTGGTTCAGAGGACCTTGCGGAGGAAGTCCCGGGTCCGTTCGTGCCGCGGACTGTCGAGGACCTCGGCGGGCGGGCCCTGTTCGACGATCTTTCCGCCGTCGATGAAGACGATCCGGTCGGCGACCTCACGGGCGAAGCCGATCTCGTGGGTGACGATCACCAGGGTGCTGCCGCTGGAGGCCAGGTCCTTGATGACGGCGAGGACCTCGCCGACCAGTTCGGGGTCGAGCGCGGAGGTCGGTTCGTCGAAGAGGATGATCCCGGGGCGCAGCGCGAGGGCGCGGGCGATGGCGACGCGCTGCTGCTGCCCGCCCGACAGCTGCCGTGGGTAGGCGCCCACGCGCTCGCCGAGGCCGACCCGTTCGAGGAGTTCCTTGGCCAGCTGCTGGGCCTCGGGCCTGGTCAGCTTCCCGGTGGCGACGGGCGCGGCCGCGACGTTGTCGAGGACCGTCAGGTGCGGGAACAGGTTGAAGTTCTGGAAGACGAAGCCGATCCGGCTGCGCTGGGCCAGGATGGCGCGTTCGCTCAGCTCCTTGAGCCGGTCGCCGTGGCGCTTCACGCCGACCAGTTCGCCGCCGACGCTGACATAGCCGGTCTCGGGCTTCTCCAGGTGGTTGATCACCCTCAGCAGCGTGGACTTGCCGGAGCCGGACGGGCCGAGGATGACGGTGACCTCGCCGGGGCGGACGGTCAGGTCGACGCCGTCGAGGACGCGGTGGGCTCCGTACGACTTGTGGACGTCGTGGATCTCCAGGGCGGCGGGCGCGATGTCCGGTGCGGTGGTCATGCGGCGGCCTCCCGGCGTATCCGTTCCCGCAGGTCGCCGAGGCCGGTGCGGAGTTTCTGGAGGGGGGTCGGCGGCAGCGTGCGGGTGGCGCCGCGGGCGAAGTACCGCTCGACGTAGAACTGGACGACGGAGACGGCGCTGGTCAGGATCAGGTACCAGACGGTGGCCACGAGCAGCAGCGGCACGATGTCGCCGGGATAGGTGCTGCCCATGGACTGCACCGAGCCGAAGAGGTCGAGCAGCGAGACGTAGAACACCAGGGACGTGCCCTTGATCAGCCCGATGAGCTGGTTGACGTAGTTCGGCACGATGGAGCGCAGGGCCTGCGGGAAGACGATCCGGGTGAACTGGTAGCTCTTGGGCAGACCGAGCGCGTCGGCCGCCTCGTGCTGGCCCTGGTCGACGGAGAGGATGCCGCCGCGCACCACCTCGGCCGCGTAGGCCGCCTCGTTGAGGCTGAGGCCGACCACGGCGACCACCATGTCGGTGGCGAGCTTGGACTCGTCGAAGCTGACGAAGGACGGGCCGAAGGGCACGCCCAGGCTCAACGTCTGGTACAGGGCCGAGAAGTTGTAGAGGAAGATCAGCAGAACGATCAGCGGGATCGAGCGGAACAGCCAGGTGTAGGTCCAGCTCACCGCCCGCAGCACGGGGCTGCCGGAGAGCCGGGCGACGGCCAGCACGACGCCACCGAGGAGGCCCAGCACGGCGCTGAGCGCGGCGACTTCGAGGGTGATGACGAGGCCGTCGAGGATGGTGGGCCGCAGGAACCAGTAGCGGAACCGGTCCCACTGATAGAAGGGGTTGGTGGCCAGTCCGTGCGCGAACTGCGCGACGACCACCAGGACGACGGCGGTGGCGATCCACCGCCCGGGTCGGCGCAGCGGCTGAACTCGCTGGGCACCCAACGGCTTTGACGGTACGTCAGTGCGTGGTGGCGCCTCGGCTACGGACAGGGCGCCTGGGGGTTCACTCATGGTGGGCTCCGGCGGAGTCGGACACCCCGGATCACACGGCCGGGGCCGCGGCACCGGGCCGCGTTCGGGCACGGCACGGATGCGCGGAGGCGCGCGGGACACGGGATGGGGCGGGCGGCTGCGCACCGGGGCGGCCGGTGCTTCGTCAGAGACGCTGGGGCGCGAGGCTGTGGGAGCCGTGCTGCGGGCGAGGCGGAAAGGCCTGGTCAGACCCGACAGCGGGCACAGCCCGGTGCGGTACACGCGCTACACAGGGCGCTGTTGACACGGAGCAGGTCGACGGCGCGGTCGGCGACGAGAGGGCTCGGATACGGGCGTACGCAGCCCGAGGTGCGGCGCTGGGCCGTCCTGGAAGCTGCGTACATGTCCGTCACCTGTCACTGTCGAGCCGGCCCCGGGGGGCCTCGCGCTTACCGAATCGTCGCTTGCCGAAACGTCATCGGTCCGGTCGTCACCTGGGGCACCCCACCGCGATGCGAGGGTTGCCGGTCAGCAAGCCAGGGCTTGACGCTGACGCTCTTGACCGTTCTGGTTCGCAAGTAACGCAGTTGCCCGAACGAATGTCAACGCCTGTCCGACTGGCGGAACGGTTCGGGCCGCTCTCACCTGCGCGGAACGCCGGGGGTGTCCGCCGCATGGCCCGCCCAGTCCAGGATCTGGACGGCCGCGCCGGCGGCTTCCAGACCCTGGCAACGGCCGTGGTGACGGCGGGCGATGCCGTCGAGGTCGAGGTGGGCGCCGAAGGCCGGGCGGGCGGCCAGCCGGCGGGCGTAGGCCCACAGCACCGGGTGGCCGGCGACGGCGTGCACGGCGGAGGCGTCCAGGTGGTTGCGGTGCACGGTGTCGAGTTGCACCAGGGTCACCCACAACTCGACGTCCGCTGCCGTGAGTTGCCCGCCGACCAGGAACTCCGCGCCGGTCAGCCGACGCTCCAGCTCGTCCAGGGCGGCGAGCAGCACCTCAAGCGCCGCCGGGTCGCCGCCCGCTCGGCCGGCGTGCTGCGCCGCCTGCTCGATGCCCTCGGAGCACAGCCGCTCGACGGCCTCGATCTCGGCCTCGGCACCGCACGGGTACAGCCTGGTGACGCCGTCGCCGAAGTGGCGGTCCAGGTCGCGCAGGATGTCCCGGCTGTGGGTGCTGACGATACGGCCGGACCAGTCGTCGCTGAGCACGGGTGCGAGGGCCGGTCCCGAGTAGTGGTGGGCGCTCGCCTCGTACAGCGGGCGCAGCGCCGTGTGGCTGCCGTCCGGACAGTCCGGGACGGCGGGCAGATAGGTGACCGGACAACAGTCGTCGAGGGCCAGCAGGCTGTGGCCGACGGCGATGCGGAGGCCGTCGGGACAGGCGGTGGCGAGGTGGAGCCGGTAGCGGCGCGGCACGGCGTAGTGGCCGCTGCGCGCGTCCCGGCCGATGCGCCCGCGGAAGGCGGGGGTGGCCCGGACGGACGGGAGGGCGGCGAACGGAGTGATGGACATGCGTCTCCCCGGGGGTGCGGACGCGCGGACGTACGCGCGGCGGAAGCGTTCGTCGGTGGGTGGGCGTTCGGCGGGTGCGGCCGACGGCGGGCGCTCGGCCGGTACGGCCGGGAGCGGGGGCTCAGCCGGTGCGGCTGATGGCGCTGCACACGCGCAGCAGGTCGATGTGCAGGCGGGAGGTGAGCAGCGGGACGGGGCAGGGCGTACGGCTCTCTCGGCGCTGCCTGCCGGTGACCGTGCGCAGCCGACCCATCTTTCCCTACCTTTTCACTAGGATTCCCACCTGGAGTGTCGATCGGCCTCCGCGTGCCGTCAAGGGGGCGTCCACGCCTGGGACACCCGGCCCCGGCTTGCCGCCGGGCGGGAGCGGTTGTCCGCTGGAGAGGCAGGCCGAGTGACAGGAGCCGGATGCGATGAGCGAGCCCCCGGGTCCCGGGCCGGTGCCCGGTGCCGTGCCCGAGACCTTCGCGTTCGGCTGCGGGCGGTGCGGCACGGCCTGGGAGGCGACCTTCCAGGCCGTGTTCTTCACCGACCCGATCGCCGACCCGGACCTGCAGAGCACCCAGGAGTACGTGGACGAGGCCGGCCGGGCCGTGCGGTCGCCGCTCACCGACGCGGTGTGCCCGCGCTGCGGCAGCCGGAAGGTGCGGATCACGGCCCCCGGATCATGACGCTCACCCGAACGACACGTGCGGGTGGTCGGCGGCCGTGCCGGATGGTGGCGTGGAGGGACGTACCGCCGTCGTCCGCGGAGTGACGCAGCACCGCTGCCCCCGCGGAGTGACGTACCGCGTTCCCGAGGAGGCAGTCGCGATGATCCGTCCGTCCCGACCCGTGCGTGTTCTCGCCTCGGCCCTGGCGGCGGGGATTCTGCTCGCCACGGCGGCCTGTACGGACCAGAGCGGCGGCCTCGAGGCGGTGCCCGTCTCACCGGCCGGCGAGCACTCCCCCGCGTCCCCGTCTGCGACCCCCGCCCTCACCCGGGCGGGCGCGCAGGCCGCGCTGATCACACCGGCCGACATCGAGGACAACTGGCAGCTGGCCAAAGACGCGGCGACCTGGCGCAACTCGATGCTGGTCGGCAAGGTCGACGTGGCCGACTTCCTCACGGCCAAGTCCGACGCCGCCGACTGCCAGCACCTCCTGGACGGCCTCTACTCCGACAGCCTCCTCGGCCGCGCCTTGGGCGCCTCCGGGCTGCGCGGGTTCACCTCGGAGGACGCCCGGATGCTGTACCAGGTCGGCGACTACGGCTCGGCGAACCTGGACGCCACGCTGGCCTGGCTGAAGACCCTGCCGGACGAGTGCGCCCAGTTCACCGCCACCGGCAAGGACGGCGGCAAGCGGACCGTGCAGGTCGTCTCGGCGAAGGTGCCGAAGTCGGGCGACGCGCGCGAGGCCCTGACGGTGACCGTCCAGGGCAACGCCAACGGCCAGTCCGCCACCTACACCACGGACGTGGCGGTGCTGCGCATCGGCGCCTCCGGGGCGGCGGTCACCAACGGCGGCCTGTCCGGCGTCGACCACGACAGCACCGCGCTGGCCGTGCAGACCGGCGCCCAGCGCCTCAAGGACGTCCTGTCCGGCAAGACCCCGGCACCGATGCCGAGCCAGTTCGACTAGCTCAGTGCGGCTGCGGGGCCTCGGAGTTGGTCTGGATGGTGCCCGGGTCACCGTTGTCGCGGTGCCATTCGACGACGAGTTCGTCGCGGGTACCGAAGCGGACCAGGTGGCGGCCGACGACGTCCTCCAGGAGGTCGAGGTTCTCCGGGTCCGTCTCCACGGCGAGCAGCAGGGCACCCTCAGTGGCGGTGAGGGTGCCGGTGCCGTTCTGGAAGACGATCCCGCCGGTGCCGGTCTCCTCGTCCCAGCTGGTCCGGGAGCGGCGTCCGAGGTGGGAGGCGAGCTGCTTGGCGTAGCGGGCGGGGCGGTCGGTGGTGACGCGGGCTTCGGAGCGGGCCATCAGGGACTCCCGGTACTGCGAGCGGGCATACGGTGACGGGCTCACGCTACGTCGGGGTGGGGGGTGCGGCGCCGTACCGGAGTCCGCAAGCTATGCATGCCGGTCGTGTCACCTGAACCCCGTCAGGGCACCTGAACATCATCCACTCGTTCGGATGCGCACCGATCGGCGATCACCGCGAGCGAATCAGCACATCCGTGATCGCGGAAGGCCGCTGCGACCCGTCGCGGCCTACTCGTACCCGACGACCTCGAAGTCCTTGCTGACGAACACATGGTGCGGCCAGTTGACGCTGATGTTGTGCACCTCGTACTCGCCGTCGGCCAGTTGGACGACCCGGTCGTCGATGCCGCCGGGGACGACGGCCTGCGCGGCCGCGACCGCCTTGTCCGCGGCCCTGCCGCTGATGATCGTCCCTTCGCCCTCGGTGTAGTCCGGGATCTGCCCGACCGACTTGTCCGGTGACGGGGTCCCCTGCTGGAAGGGGATCACGCCGGCCGCCTCGGCGGCCGCCGCTCCGCCGTCGCCGTGGCGCTGTACGGCGACCCGCGTCGCCGTGATGGTCGCGCTGTCCACCGTACCGAGGACGAGCACGCTCGCACCCTTCTTCACGGCCTTGGCCGGCCCGCCGACGGTCTTCGTGGCCGAGGTCTCGTCCACGGTCACCTTGACGCCTGTCGCCGTCGTCAAGGTGAAGCCCGACGAGGACGTGGAGTCCACGATGCCGGTCGCACCGCCCTCGGCCGGACCTGCCGCGGGGGCCGCCGAAGCGGACGTGCCGCCCAGCGTGACGGCGACCAACGCACCGGTCAGTCCGGCGGCCATGACCCATTTCCTGCCGTACGCGCCCATGATGGCGCTCCCTTCGTAGGGGGTAGCTGCCATCGAGCCTGGGACCCGTTCCTTTGACGACGCTCACACCTGTCTTAAGACATCCTGAAAACAGGACTAGACCATTCTGCACATGGCGCGCATGCCGCACACTCGCCTTGACCCCAGCCGACTTCACCTCTTAACTCACGCCTTGAGCTATGCCCCCCGGCTCGACTCCCCCTTCCTCCCCCGTCTACGGAGTTCTCGCATGCCCAACTCCCATCGCACCTCCCCCTGGACCCGCCGCAGGGTGCTCGGCGCGACCGCCGGCGGCACCGCGGCCGCCGCGCTCGGCACGTTCGCCGTCACCCGCACCGCGTCGGCGGCCACCACCGCGAGTGCCCCCGGAGACGTCGTCGGCAAGGTCACCGTCGGCTACCAGGGCTGGTTCGCCTGCAAGGGCGACGGCGCGCCGATCAACGCCTGGTGGCACTGGGCCCCCAACAGCGCCTCGACCCCCTCGCCGTCCAACAACGGCATCAAGGCCTGGCCGGACGTCCGCGACTGCACGAAGACGTACGCGACGGCGTTCGCGAACCTCGGCAACGGCCGCGCACCCGGGCTGTTCTCGTCGTACGACCAGCAGACCGTGGACACCCACTTCCTGTGGATGCAGCAGTACGGCATCGACACCGCCGCGCTCCAGCGCTTCAACCCGACCGGCGGCGAGGGCCCGACGCGGGACGACATGGCACAGAAGGTGCGCGGCGCCGCCGAAGCGTACGGCCGGAAGTTCTACGTCATGTACGACGTCAGCGGCTGGACGAGCATGCAGTCGGAGATCAAGACCGACTGGACGAACAAGATGTCGGCGCACACGGCGAGTTCGGCGTACGCGCTGCAGAACGGCAAGCCGGTCGTGTGCATCTGGGGATTCGGGTTCAACGACGACAAGCACGCGTTCAGCGCGGACGCCTGTCTCGACGTCATCAACTGGTTCAAGAACCAGGGCTGTTACGTCATCGGCGGGGTACCGACCTGGTGGCGCCTCGGCACGAGCGACTCCCGCTCGGGCTTCTCCGACGTCTACCACGCGCTCGACATGATCTCGCCGTGGATGGTCGGCCGGATCGGCAACTCCTCGGACGCGGACACCTTCTACACCAACGCGACCGTGCCGGACCTCGCCGACTGCGCCGCCCACGGCATCGACTACCAGCCCTGCGTCCTGCCCGGCGACGTCTCCGGCCGGCAGCGCGCGCACGGCGACTTCATGTGGCGGCAGTTCTACAACATGGTGCGGGCCGGGGTGCAGGGCATCTACATCTCCATGTACGACGAGTACAACGAGGGCAACCAGATCGCCAAGACCGCCGAGTCGCAGTCCTGGGTGCCGACCGGCTCGGGGCTGCTCGCCCTCGACGAGGACGGCACCGCCTGCTCCTCCGACTACTACCTCCGCCTGACCGGCGACGGCGGCCGCATGCTCAAGGGCCAGATCGCGCTCACCGCCACCCGCCCCACCCAGCCCTACGTCAACGGCACCTCGGCCGGCACCCCGGCCACCGCCACGGTCACCCTGAAGGCGCGCGCCAACGGCAAGTTCGTGACGGCGGAGAACGCGGGCGCGTCCGCACTGATCGCCAACCGTGACTCGGCCGGCACCTGGGAGAGGTTCGACCAGATCGACCTGGGCAACGGCGACATCGCGCTGCGCTCTCGGGCCAACGGCCAGGTCGTCTGCGCGGACGACGCGGGCGCCTCGGCGCTGATCGCCAACCGCACCGCCATCGGCGGCTACGAGACCTTCCAGCTGGTCAAGAACTCCAACGGCACGGTGAGTCTGCTGGCCGCGGCCGACGGCAAGTACGTGACGGCCGAGAACGGCGGCGCCGACGCGCTGATCGCCAACCGGACGGCGATAGGGACCTGGGAGCAGTTCGACCTGGCGACCGTCTGAGACACCGCAGAGGCCCCGCGGGTACCGGCCCGCGGGGCCTTTGTGGCGTCGGGAGGTGTCAGCCGTTCACCGGGCCGCGCGCGGTGCTGGGCGCCTCCCCCAGGTCCAGGTCGGTGGTCTCCGGGGCGAGGAACCGGGAGACCGGACCGCCGAGCGCGAGCACCCCCGCGCCGATGAGCAGGACGCACTCCACCCACAGCGGCCGCGAGAGCCGGACAGGGCCGTCACCACCGCACGTGCAGACTGGGAGGCTTGCGGAACACCAGTCCGTACGGCGCGGCGGGCCGCTCCGGGTCGAGGCGCAGAGCGGGGAGGCGTTCGAGCAGGCGCTGGAGGGCGATGCGGGTCTCCAGACGGGCGAGGTGGGCGGCGAGGCAGTGGTGCGGGCCGTGGGCGAAGGCCAGTTGGAGGCGGGCGTTGCCCCGGCGGACGTCGAAGCGGTCCGGGTCGGGGAAGACCGCCGGGTCACGGTTGGCGCCGGTCAGGGAGACGGCGACCAGGTCGCCGCGGCGGACGGCGGCCGGGCCGAGGGATATGTCACGGGTGGCGTAGCGGTCCACCACCGCCGCGCCGGGCTCCAGGCGCAGCGACTCCTCGACCGCGCCGTCCAGCAGGCTCGGATCGGCCCGGACCAGGGCGAGTTGGCCGGGGTCCGCCAGCAGGTGGAGCAGCGCGTTGGTGATCATCGCCTCGGTGGTCTCGATACCGCCGAACATCAGGACCGCCGCGTTGGACGCCACTTCGGGCGGTGTCAGCCGCTCGGCGGCGGAGACGAGGAGCGAGGAGGCGTGCCGGTCGGCGACCGTGACCTCGACGGCGGCCCGCAACTCCGCGTAGGCGGCGGCACCCGCCGGACCCGCTTCCAGTCCTTCGGTGATGTCGGAGACGGACCGTACGATCGCGTCGTACCAGGAGAGCACCGTGTCGGTGGTCGCCCCGACCAGTCCGAGCGCCTCGGTGACGACGGCGACGGCGAGCGGTCCGGCGAAGGCGCGGCGCAGTTCGGTGGCGCCCGACGGTTCCAGTGCGGTGATGAGGCGGTCGGTCTCCCGCTCGATGAACGCGGCGAACCCGTCGTGCACCTCGCGGGGCCGGAAGGGAGCGGCGAAGGGCTCGCGGTGGTGGGCGTGTGCGGTGCCGTCCAGGGAGAGCATGCTGGGCCCGACGACCTGGGCGGTGGAGAAGCGGGGGTCGTCGACGGTGAAGGTGACGGAGTCCCGCATCACGTCGAGCGCGAGGTCGCGGCGGGTGACCAGCCAGCCGTTCAACTCGGGCAGCCAGGAGACCGGTTCGTGGGCGCGCAGCCGTGCCAGGCGCGGGTGCGGATCGCGGGCGAGTTCGGCGAGCGTGGTCGAGGCGCCGAGCGGGAACGCGTCGGTGGTGCTCATCGCACGGTCCGGCCGGGGAGAGGGAAACGGTTCACGTCCCCACCTAAGCACGGCGCCCCGGCCGCCCTGTTCGCCACCCCGGACGGGACGAGCCACCGGGACCGGCACGCTGTCGCCTGAGGTCAGGCGTCCTCGACCGACACGGCCACGGGCGTTCCGGCCTCGATCGTGCGGCTGACGGTGCACAGCCGGTCATGGGAGACGGCTACCGCCCGGGGCAGGATGGCGCGGGCGCGATCGCCCGACGGGCCGTCCGGGAAGGTGACGGAGAAGGCGACCGCGAGGTCCGTCATCCGGTTGCCGCCCTCGTCGCCGGCCTTGTGGCCGCTGACGGTGACGGTGAAGGCGGCCGGCTCCGTGTGACGGCTGGTGGCGACGTCGACGTCGGCCGCGGTGCAGCCGCCGATCGCCGCGAGCAGGAGTTCCACCGGGGTGAACTCCGTGCCGTCGCCGGTACCGAAGGCGATCGTGCCGCCGCGTGCGTTCGTCGCGGTGAAGCGGCCGGTGCCGGTCCGCTCGACCGTGACCAGGCGCAGGGAGTCTTCGCTCATACCGACGAACCTATGGCAGCCCGGCCGTCAGTGCAGGATGTTCACGGCCCGCGCCACCACCAGCACCACGGTCACCAGGGAGACGGAGGACTGCAGCATCATCAGCATCTTGGCCCAGCGCGACAACGGCATCACGTCGGTCGGGCTGAAGGCGGTGGAGTTGGTGAAGGACAGGTACAGGTAGTCGAGGAAGGTCGGCTCCCAGTCCCGCGGCGCGGTCTCGGGGCTCTGCATCTGCACGAAGAGGAAGTCCGCGTACTGGTGGTGGCCCTGGACCCGCGCCATCGGTCCGCCGCGGTCCCACTCCCAGTACCAGAGTGCGAACACGATGACGTTCGTCAGCCAGATGCCACCGCCGGTCAGCAGCAGCGGTCCGGCGTCCTCGCCCTCGGTGCCGTTCACCAGGCCCGCCACCAGCCGGACCGCCGCCCAGCCGTTGGCGAGGCTGATCACGCACATCAGGACCAGGCCCAGCACGCGCAGCCACCGGGTGCGGGGCTCCACCCGCCGGGGGTTGCCGGCGATCAGGCCGGCCAGCAGTGCCAGTTCGAGGGCCGGCAGGGCCCAGTACGGCTGGAGGGCGAGCCGGTGGGGCAGCACCAGCTGGAGTGCGACGGCCACCAGGATCACGGCGGTCACGGCCCACCGTGGCTCGCCCCGGGTGGCTCTGCGCCACGCGGGTACCACTTCGCGCTCGCCGTCCGAAAGCAGCCGTTCGATCCTGGCCAGCCGGTTCTCGGCATCGCTCATCCGGTCGTTCATGGCGACGATTGTCCCCGCGACCGCTTGCCGGCCGGTCGGCCGGCCTCGGGGGTCTCCCCCGGCCCCGGCCCCGGCCCCGGCCCCGGACTCTCCGGACTCTCCGGACTCACCGGGAGCAGGGGCTGGGCTCGGGCGATGAGCAGAGCGACGTCGTCCTCGCCGCCGGGCGGCCGCAGCGTCTCCAGGATGCGTTCGCAGGTCTCCTCGAGGTCGCGGCCGCGGGTCGCGGTGAGGGCGTCCAGCAGGGTGTCCAGGCGGGCGTCGATGGGTTCGCTGCGGGTCTCGACCAGGCCGTCGGTGTAGAGGACCAGTTCGTCGCCGGGCCGGAAGGCGACGGTGGCCGCCTCGAAGGGCACCCCGCCGACGCCCAGCGGCACACCGGCCGGCAGGTCGAGCAGCCGCGCCGGGTGGCCGGCCCGCAGCAGGGCCGGAGGCAGGTGCCCGGCGAGACACATCCGGCACTCGCCCCGGTGCGGGTCGCAGACGCAGTACAGGCAGGTGGTGATGGCCTGCTCGACCCCTTCGGTGAGGTGGTCGAGGTGGTACAGGACCTCGTCCGGGGCGAGATCGAGTTCGGCGAAGACGCGGGCGGCGCTGCGGAGTTGTCCCATGGTGGCGGCCGCGTTGATGCCGCTGCCCATGACGTCCCCGACGACCAGGGCGGTCTTGTCCCCCCGCAGGGGTATGGCGTCGTACCAGTCGCCGCCGATCTCGCTCGTGGCGCCGGCGGGCTGGTAGCGGCAGGCCACCTCCAGGCCCGGCAGGTGCGTCGGGAGCTGGGGGAGCAGACTGCGCTGGAGGGTGAGGGCCGCATGGCGCTGGGCCTGGTAGCCACGGGCGTTGTCGATGCAGACCGCGGCCCGGGCGGCCAGTTCACAGGCGAGGAACACATCGTCGTCGTCGAAGGGCGCGGGGTTGTTCCGGGTGCGGGCGAGGGCCAGGGCACCGAGGACCTCGCCCCGGGCCGGCAGCGGTACGGCCAGGTAGGAGTGGACGCCGACCGCGGCGAGGAGGGAGGCGGCCGTGTCGTTGCGGGCGATGCGGTCCAGGTCCCGACGCGTGGTGCGGGGCAGCAGGACCGGTTGACGGGTGCGCACGCACTGGGTGATCAGGCGGTCGCTGTCGTAGGTGGCGAGTTTCCCGGGCGGGTCGGCCACGCAGGCCGCCTCGCCGGCGTGGAACGCGCTGACGGCGAGGGTGCGGAAGCACGCCGGGCCGTCCTGCGGCGTGGTCCGGCCGTCGAGCGCGCTGTCGAGCACGTCCACGGCGGCCACGTCGGCCAGGTCCGGTACGACGACGTCGGCCAGCTCGCATGCCGTCGTCTCCAGATCGAGGGTGGTCCCCACGGAGGCGGAGGCCCGGGCGATCAGTGCCAGCCGCTGCCGGGCGGCGGCCGCCTCGGCGGCCGCCCGATGGCGTTCGGTGACGTCGATGAGGGAGTAGGCCAGGCCCAGCACCCGCCCGCCGGAGTCCTCCAGCCGGTAGTACGAGACGGACCAGGCGTGGTCGTGGTCCGGGTCGCCGGGCGGACGGCAGACGATCTCCCGGTCGACGACCGACTCGCCCGTCTCCAGGACACGCCGCAGCCGTGCCTCGGGGTCCGTGTCCAGGTAGGTCAGGATCTCGCCGACCGACCGGCCCAGACGCTCGGCGGCGGACTGACCCGTGATGCGTTCCAGGGCGGGATTGACGGCGAGGTAGCGGAGGTCCGAGTCCAGGATGGCCAGCCCGACCGGGGACTGGGACACCAGCCGCATGGCCAGGGCGGCATCCCGTTCGACCCGCTCCACCGCGGCCTGGTCGGCGGCGAGGCCCAGGGCGTAGAAGCCGCCGAGGTCGTCCAGCAGCCTCATGTTGCGGAACTCCACCAGGCGGGTGCTGCCGTCCTTGTGCCGGACCGGAAAGACCCCGGCCCAGTCCTGGCCGGATTCCATGACCTGCGTGAACAGCTTGATGACCGCGTCCCGGTGCTCCTCGTGGACCATCAGCCGGGCCGCGTACTGCCCCAGCGCCTCCGCCGCGCTGTGGCCGAACAGCTCCTCGGCCTTCGGGCTCCAGAGGACCACCTGGCCCTCCGCGTTCAGCACCACCGCGGCCACGCTGAGCAGGTCCAGCAGGCCACTGGGCGGCGCGGCGAGTCCGGCCGCCGGCCGGTCGGCGGCTGCTGGGGAGGAGTCCTTCGTGCCCATCCCTCATCTTCCCTCCCGCCCGGTGCCCTGGCTCGTGCAACATCGGCGGGCGTGGTGCCTTCATCCATGGTCGCCCCAGACCGAGGCGGCCCACATCCGGGCCTGTCCGCGCGAGCCGCTGTGCGAAGCTGGAGTCGATCACAGGCGCCACTTCCCCGGGCGTCCCGCCCAGGGAGCGGAGGTGAGTGCAGATGACCTCGAAGTCCGCCGCTGCCCCCGATCCGCCCGGGTCCGGATCAGCCGTCACCGGCAACGGGCCGGCCGTCTCCCGTCGGGAGTTCGACGCACTCTTCGAGGCGGTCCGCACCTGGGGTCGCTGGGACCCGGCCGACCGCGGTGCCTGGAACCGGGTGACCGCCGACCGGGCACGGCGGGCCACGGCGGGAGTGCGGTCGGGGGTGGTCGTGCCGTTGGCGCTGCCGTGGAACACCCGGCCGGGCCCCGACAACCGCAGGCCCGCGCTGCACCACATGACCGACCTCGGTGACGTGGAGAGCCCGGAGCCCACCGCCCACAAGGACTTCATCGCCGCCGACTACCACGGCAAGGGCGTCACGCACCTCGACGCTCTGTGCCATGTCGCCTACCGGGGGCAGCTCTACGACGGCCGGACGGCCGCCGACGTCGTCGGCACCGCGGGCGCCCGCTTCGGTGCGGTGTCGGCGCTCGGGCCCCTCGTCACCCGGGGTGTGCTCCTCGACCTCCCCGCCGTCCTCGGGACCCGCTGGCTGGAGCCGGGGCGAGCGGTGCACGCGCAGGACGTCACCGACGCGGAGCGGGCGCTCGGGGTGACGATCGGCGAGGGCGACGCGGTGCTGCTGCGGTCCGGGCAGGTCCGCCGCCGTACGGAGGTGGGCGCCTGGGACCCGGACACCGCGAGCGCGGGCTTCCACGTGGACGCCGTACCGCTGCTGGCGGAGCGCGGCATCACGCTGCTCGGGGGTGACGGCGACAGCGATGTACGGCCCTCTCCCGTCGAGGGCGTGCACTCGCCGGTCCATGCCCTGGCCCTGGCCGCGATGGGCGTCCCGCTGCTGGACAACCTCGACCTGGAAGCCCTCTCGGCCGCCACCGCGGAGGCCGGGCGGTATGCGTTCCTGCTGGTCGTGGCGCCGCTGAACGTCCCGGGCGGGACGGGCTCACCCGTCAACCCGGTGGCGGTCCTGTGACGACCGGCCCAACGGCTTGCGCATGACAAAGACACCTTCCCCGTGACGCACGCCCACAATATCCGTATTGTTATAAATACGAGATTGTTTAATGGACAGTGGACTCTCGCTAGTGAGGCGAAGCGTGGTGCTGTTCGGCGGGGCACCGACGTCCACGGGGCGTGCGACAGGCGGCACAGGGCCCGCGCGTTCGCGTGAGCGTTTCCTGGGGGGCGAACCCGTCGCAGCGGACGTGCGCACCTCGATCCTGAACTCGTGGCAGCGCTGCCGGTCCCTGGGGCTCTCGGCGGACCGGTCCGACCTCCCCTTCCGGGACGATTTCGAGCGGGACGCCCGGATCGTCCGCGCGGCCGTGCCGGTGCTGGACCGGCTGCAGTACAGGTTCGCCGGCAGTCGGCTGAACATCGCCGTCGCCGACGCGAACGGCACCGTCCTGGTGCGCCGTTTCGGCGAGGCGTCCCTGGCCAGAAGCCTCCCGGCGATCCAGCGCGTGCCGGGATTCGTGTTCGCCGAGCAGGTCGCCGGCACCAACGGCATCGGTCTGGCACTGGCGGAGCGGCAGCTCATCCGGGTCTATGGCGCCGAGCACTTCGCCGAGCGGGCCCAGACGAGCGCCTGCCGTGCGCTCCCGGTCCGCGACCCGCTCAGCGGCCGTATCGAGGGTGTGCTGTGCTTCGGCTATCCACGCTCCGTCGACGACCCCCGGCTGGCCACCGTGATCCGCAAGGCGGCGCGCGCCATCGAACGGCGGCTGCTGAGGCAGAGTTCCGCACGCGAGCGGGCGCTGCTGCGGGCCTACGTGGAGACCGAGGCCGAGGCCGCCGTCGGCCGTCACCACACCATCGGGCTGGACGAACTGGCCCTCGAACAGCACCCGCAGGACCGTGCGATCCTCATGGAGCGGGCCACCGAACTGCTCTCCCGCGCGCAGCGGGCCGCTCTCCACGTCTGCCTGTCCGACGGCCGGCGTGTCACGCTGCTCAGCCGTCCGATGACGAGTGCCACCGGCGTCGAGGGCGTGGCCATCGAGGCCGTCCTGCCCGGCCCCGCACCACGGGATCCCCTCGCCACCCCGTGGCAGTTCGACGAGTTGCCCGACTTCCCCGCCGAGCCCGCCTCCCCCGGCATCGTGCTGCCGTCCGGGGCCGTCATCGCACCCGGCCGGGTCGCCTCGGGCGGCAGGGGCGTCACGGTCGTGGCGGCACCGGGCGGTCGCCGTGCCGCCGCGCCCCCGTCGAGAGGACTACTGCTGGTGGGGGAGCCGGAGGTCGGACGGTACGCCCTCGCCGCACGACACCGGCTGGAGCTGCTGTCCGAGGCCAGTGCCCGCATAGGCACCACCCTGGACGTGCGCCGCACCGCCCAGGAACTGGCCCAGACGGCGGTGCCGCGACTCGCCGACTACGTCACCATCGACCTGCCCGAGGCCGTACTGCGCGGCGAGGAGTCCGCCCACCCGCACGGCGACCTGCGCCGTACGGTGGTCCACGGCATCCGCGACGACTGCCCCTTCCATCCGGTCGGCAAGCAGGTCGACTACGGCCCGACCACTCCGCAGCTGCGCTGTCTGACCGGCGGGGAGCCGGTGCTGGAACCGGATCTGGAGGCCGCCGCGGGCTGGCTCGCCCACGACCCCGAGCACACCGCGGAACTGCTCGCCCACGTCCACTCCCTGATCGCGGTCCCGCTGGTGGCCCGCGGTGTCGTCCTGGGCATCGCCGCCTTCTACCGCGGACAGGACCCCGCACCCTTCGGCGACGACGACTGTTCACTGGCCCAGGAACTCGCCGCCCGCGCCGCCCTGTCCATCGACAACGCCCGGCGCTACACCCGCGAACGCACCATGGTCCTGGCCCTTCAGCGCAGCCTGCTCCCCCAGGGCCTGCCCGACCAGGACGCCGTCGAGGTCGCGCATCGCTATCTGCCGGCCGAGTCCGACGTGGGCGGCGACTGGTACGACGTCATCCCCCTCTCCGGGACCCGGGTCGGCCTCATGGTCGGGGACGTCGTCGGCCACGGCATGCTCTCCGCCGCCACCATGGGCCGGCTGCGTACCGCCGCCCGCAGCTTCGCCGAACTCGACTTCCCCCCGGACGAAGTCCTCACCCACCTCGACAACCTGGTGGGACGGCTGGACCGGGTGGACTTCGCCGCCGAGGCGGACATCCTCGGCGCGACCTGCCTGTACGCCATCTACGACCCGACCACCCAGCGGTGCACCATGGCCCGTGCCGGGCATCCTCCGCCCGCGCTGGTCCGCCCCGACGGCACGGTGTCCTTCCCCGAACTGCCCGCCGGACCTCCGCTCGGCCTTGGCGGCCTGCCCTTCGAAGCCGTCGACGTCGACCTCCCCGAGGGCAGCCGGCTGGTCCTCTACACCGACGGGCTCATCGAGGACCGGTACCGCGACGTCGACGTGACCCTCGGCCGGCTCCGCGAGGTCCTGGCGCAACCGGGGCGCACACCGGACGAGACCTGCGAGGTGATCCTGAACAGCGTGGCGCCCGTTCACCCGGGTGACGACATCGCCCTGCTCGTCGCCCGCACCCGTGCCCTGCCCCCCGACCGGATCGCCGCCTGGGACCTGGAACCCCACCCCGCCCTCGTCGGCGAGGTCCGGGCCGACGCCATGCGGCAGCTGGCCGACTGGGGACTCGACGAAGCCGCGTTCGCCGCGGAACTGATGCTGAGCGAACTGGTCACCAACGCCATCCGCCACGGTTCCGGCCCGATCCGGGTACGTCTGCTGTTGGACCGCAGCCTGATCTGCGAGGTCTCCGACACCAGCAACACCGCCCCGCATCTGCGCCGGGCGGCCAGCACCGACGAGGGCGGCAGGGGCCTGTTCCTCGTCGCCCAGCTGGCACAGAGCTGGGGGACGCGCTATCTGCCCCAGGGCAAGGTCATCTGGGCCGAGTGCGGCCTCGGGGGCGGCCTCGGGGGCGGCCTCGGGGGCGGCTGAGACCGGCGACGCCACTGACCCGTTGGTGTCACACAGCGCGACAGGTGCCCGAAATGACGTAGATAGACGCATTAGGATCGCTCGCGACAGTCGGGAAGAACTCACCAGGCCGACCCTCGGAGATGTCCGTGCACGACCCTCCCGACACCTCTGCGCACCCGCTGGTCCGCATCCGCGGACTCACCAAGCGGTTCGGCGGAACCCTCGCGCTGGACGGGGTCGACCTCGACGTCCACGCGGGCAGCGTCCTCGCCCTCCTCGGCCCCAACGGAGCCGGGAAGTCCACCCTCATCAAGGTGCTCGCCGGCATCCACCACGCCGAGGCGGGACAGGTCACGGTGGACGGGCACCCGCTCGGCAGCCACGCCGCCTCGGACTCCATGTCCTTCATCCACCAGGACCTCGGTCTGGTGGAGTGGATGACGGTCGCCGAGAACATCGCCCTGAGCACCGGATACCCGCGCCGCGCCGGACTGATCTCCTGGCGGCGCACCCGGGAGCGGTGCGCCGACGCCCTGCGGACCGTCGCCGGACACCTCGACCCCGCCGCGCCGGTCGCCCGGCTCTCCCCCGCCGAGCGGTCGCTGGTCGCCATCGCCCGGGCCCTGGCCGCCCGGGCGGGACTCATCGTCCTCGACGAGCCGACCGCCCGGCTGCCCGCCGCGGACTGCGCCCGGCTCTTCCGCGTCCTGCACACCCTGCGCGACCAGGGCCATGGCCTGCTCTACGTCACCCACCGGCTCGACGAGGTGTACGAGGTCGCCGACGCCTTCGCCGTCCTGCGCGACGGCCGGCTCGTGAGCCACGGCGACCTGGCGGGCCACAGCCCCGCCCGTCTGGTGCGTGACATCGTCGGCGAGGAACTCACCCGCTACCGCCCCGCCACCGTCCCCGCGGCCGGCCCGGCCGTCCTGACCCTCGACGGCGTACGGACCGCCGGTGCGGGACCGGTCGGCCTGGACCTCAGGGCCGGTGAGGTCCTCGGCCTGGTCGGCCTCTCCGGCGCCGGGCACGTGGAAGTGGGCCGGGCCCTGGCCGGTGCCCGGCCCCTCCTCGACGGCCGGGTGCTGCTCGGCGGCCGGCCGTACCGCCCTCGCTCGGTCACCGACGCCGTCCGTCTCGGGGTCGGCCTGGTGCCCGGCGACAGACAGCGGGAGGGCTGCGCCGCCGAACTGACCGTGCGGGAGAACCTCCTGGCCAACCCGCGCGCCGCGGGCAGGCCGGCGCTGCACTGGATCGCCCCCCGCCGGGAACGCGCGATGGCCGCCGGCCTGATCGAACGGTTCTCGGTGCGCCCCCGGGACGGCGAGGCCCCGATCGGCACGCTGTCCGGCGGGAACCAGCAGAAGGTCATGATCGGCCGCTGGCACCCGGTGGGCCTGCGTCTGCTGATCCTGGAGGAGCCGACCGCGAGCGTGGACGTCGGGGCCAAGTCCGCCGTCTACCGTCTGCTCGACGAGGCACTGGCCGCCGGCCTCGCGGTGCTGCTCGTCGCCACGGACTTCGAGGAGGTCGTGGCGGTGTGCCGGCGGGCGCTGGTGTTCGTCCGCGGGTCCGTGACGGCCGAGCTGACCGGTCCGGCCCTCACGGTCGCCGGACTCACCCGGGCGGCCTCGGCCAGACCTCCCGCCGGAACCGCGACGGCCTCATGACCGCCTCGCCCAGGTCCCCGTCCCGGCCGCGCCGAGGCTCCGCCGGACACCACGTCGGCGCCTACGGCCTGCTCGCCCTCACCGCGCTGCTCTTCCTGGTCTTCTCGCTCACGCTGCCCCGCACGTTTCCCACCCGGGACACGGTGGACTCGATCCTGTTCAACCAGTCGATCCCGGCCGTCCTCGCGCTCGCCGCCACGGTCCCCATCGTGACCGGCGCGTTCGACCTCTCCCTCGGCTACGGCCTCGGCCTGGCGCACGTGATGGCGATACACCTCGTGGTCGACGAGCGGTGGCCCTGGCCGTGGGCCTGCCTGGTGGTGGTCGCCGGAGGGACGGTCGTGGGCGTCCTCAACGGCGTGGTCGTCGAGTTCGGCCGGATCGACTCCTTCATCGCCACCCTCGGGACCGGCAGCATGATGTACGCCGTGACCGGCTGGATCACCGACGGCGGCCGGATCGTCCCCGGCCCGCAGGGACTCCCCGCCGCCTTCACCGATCTCTACAACTCCAGATTCCTCGGGCTTCCGGTTCCCGCCTTCTACGTGCTGGCCCTCGCCGTCGTCCTCTGGCTGGTGCTGGAGCGGCTGCCGCTCGGCCGCTACCTCTACGTCGTCGGCTCGAACCCGCGCGCGGCCGAGCTCGTCGGCATCCCGACCCGCAGGTACACCGTGTACGCGTTCGCCGCGTCGGGGCTGCTGGTCGGTTTCGCCGGTGTGCTGCTCGCGGCCCAGCAGCAGATCGGCAATCCCAGTGTCGGCCTCGACTACCTGCTGCCCGCCTTCGCCGGTGCCCTCCTCGGCTCCACCGCGATCAGGCCCGGGCGCCCCAACGCGCTGGGCACGCTGGTCGCCGTCGCCGTACTCGCGGTCGGCCTCACCGGCATCGCCCAGCTGGGTGCGGACTTCTGGACGATCCCGCTGTTCTACGGCGGCACGCTGCTGCTCGCCGTCGGACTGGCCGGCTACTCCGCCCGGCGTCTGCGCACCGGGACCGACGCGTCCGCCGTAGCCCACGAGCCGTCCCCCTCGGCCCGGGACGGCGACACGGCGGGCCCCACGCCATGAGCCCCCCGCGTCCTTCTCCCCAGCGTCCTTTTCCTCCGCCTTCTCCTCCTCCCCCTTTTCCTCCGCCTTCTCCTCCTCCCCCTTTTCCTCCGCCTTCTCCTCCTCCCCCTTTTCCTCCGCCTTCTCCTCCGCCTTCTCCTCCGCGAGGAGTCCCCGTGCACCGCAGCCGCAAGGTCTCCCCCGCCCGGTTCGTCTCCCTCGCCCTGCTGGCGGCGGCGACCGCCCTCGCGGGCTGCGAACGCGGCCTGCCGCACGGCCCCGCGGCCTCCGCCACCGGCCCGAGCGGCTGCCCCGCGGCCGAGGCACGGGCCCAGGCCGCCGTCACCCGGGCGGAGCGGACCGACGTCCCCTGGAACGGGCCGACCAGCGGCCCCAGGGCGGTGTCCGGCAAGACGATCGTCTTCGTCGCGCAGACCATGACCAACCCCGGAGTCGCGGGCGTCGCGAAGGGGCTGCGGGAGGCCGCGAAGGTCATCGGCTGGAACGTCCGGGTGATCGACGGCGAGGGCACCCCCGCCGGTATCCAGGCGGCGCTGAGCGAGGCCGTGGCCCTCCGGCCCCCGGGCATCGTCATCGGCGGGTTCGACCCCGACTCGACCTCGCAGCAGGTCCAGCTGGCCAACGCGGCGGGCATCCCCCTCATCGGCTGGCACGCGGTCACTGCCCCCGGCCCCAGTGCCAAGCCCAAGCTCTTCACCAACGTCACCACCGACGTCGGCGACGTCGCCGCGATCAGCGCGCAGTGGGTCATCGCGCACTCCCGGGGCAACGCCGGGGTCGTCCTCTTCACCGACGCCTCGATCCCGTTCGCCCACCACAAGTCCGAGCTGATCAGGAGGGGGCTGGCCGCCTGTGCGGGCGTGCGGCTGCTGGCGTACGAGAACATCCCGATCCCGGACGCGAGCAGCCGTACCGCCAGGGAGGTCTCCACCCTCCTCGCCCGCTTCGGAAGCCGGTGGAGCTACTCCGTCGCGATCAACGACCTGTACTTCGCCGACGCCGCCCCCGCCTTCCGCGCGGCCGGCGAGAAGGGCGCCGGTCCGCCCTTCAACATCGGCGCCGGCGACGGAGACCCGTCCGCCTTCCAGCGCATCAACGGCGACCAGTACCAGGCGGCCACCGTCCCCGAGCCGCTGTCGCTGCAGGGCTGGCAGATCGCCGACGAGTTCAACCGCGCCTTCTCCGGCCGTCCGGCCAGCGGCTACGTCGCACCTGTGCACGTCTCCACGACGGCCAACAGCGCCGGGGCCTCGGCCTGGGACCCGTCGGGCTTCCGGCAGGCGTACCGGAAGATCTGGGGCAGGTGACGGAAACTGCGACGCCCCGACCCCCAACGGGGTGGTCCATGAACGGCGTCGAGCCGCCGCGCCGCCTCACGCGGTACAAGGGTCGGGTCGCGCGCCTGGCGCGGGGTCGCCTGGCACACCGTGCGGGCCTGCGCGGTGCATCTGCAGCTCCACAGTGCCGTGGCCGAGCTGGATACGCAGGCCCGGACCGAGCTCGGCACGCGCCCGGCGGAAGGCATAGGTGCCACAGGTTCTCGGCGGCGCCGGGATCGGCTCCGGCTGAGTATCACGCGTCGCATCAACGGCCGACGGTGGCGGTGGCGGTGGCGGTGGCGGTGGCGGTGGCCAGGATCTCGGTGGTCTGCTGGATCACGGTCGGCGAGGGGTTGTTGAGGCACGCATAGCCGGTGCGCGCCGTATGCCCGTCCTTGGCCGGAGCCACGATGCGCATCAGTTCCTGCGAGCCGCCCGCCCGCTCGCACCACTCGTCGACCCGGTCCAGTCGGCGCACGGCGGAGCGTGGAATTCCGGTCTCGGTCTGGACGTAGAACACCAGCGCCCCGCCCTCGACGACGGGGGTCAGCGCAGCGGCGGAGGCTTTCGGGCTGAATGTGGCGACGACAGCCGTTCCCGGCTCTCCGTCCGGACGCAGCACGGTGTGCCACCCGGCGGACCGCCCTTTGGACAAGCCGGACAGGGGAAGACCGGTGAACCCGGGCGGCGCCCAGGACACCTCGGAAGTCGCCGCGGTCCGGTCCCTGGCGGGGGGCGAATCCCGGATCTGCGTCGTGACAGCCGCCGCCAACGCGAGAGCGGCGGCGCCCGTCAGCGCGACCCCGCGCCGGCGCCGGGCCACCACACGCCGCCGGATCTCCTGCGTGCGCCGGGGATTCCAGCCCGACGGAGTGATCCGGCCCAGCAGCACACGCAGCTCCTCTTCCGCGTGCCCCTCCCCGTGTTCCTCCGTGTGCTCCGTCATGCGTGTCACGGCTGCTCACCGACCTCCAGTACGTGCGACGGCCCCAGGTGCTGACGCAGGATCCGCAGCGCCTTGGCAGCCTGGCTCTTCACCGTGCCGGGGCGGCAGCCCAGCACCTGCGCGGTCTCCTCGACGCTGAGGTCCTCGAAGTAGCGCAGGACGACGACCGCCCGTTGCCTCGGTGGCAGCCGCCGGACCGCACCGGCCAGCGACTGCTCCAGGTCGACCTCGGCGAAGACATCCCGGCCCGCGGTGACGTCCGGCAGTTCCGGCGTGGGGGTCTCGCCACGCCAGCGCCGACGCCACCATGAGGCATGGGTGTTGACCAGCGCCCGGCGTGCGTACGCCTCCGGGTTGTCGCCGGCGATGCGGGACCATTTGGGCCACACCTTGGCCAGCGCGGTCTGCAACAGGTCCTCGGCCGCGTGGGCGTCGCCCGTCAGCAGCCACGCGGCCCGGTACAGACGGTCTCCGCGGGCGGCGACGAACTCCTCGAAACTCCACTCGGTATCCGCCGCCTCCACCTGGTTCACTCCGTTTTGCCCCCGCCGTATTCATGGGTCCCATACCCAGGGAACTAGGTGGAGGGCCAACCGGGTTGCCCGACCACCGGCAGTCGCAGGGATGTGCGGGCCAGATCGAGGGTGATCGTCGGCCGGTCGGCCGCATGGTAGGCGATGCCCCGGTCGGTCCCCGCGACGATCAGGGCAAGCCGGTGGCCGGCCGGGACGACGTGGTCGGTGCTCGCGAGCGTGAGGGTGAGGGTGTACGGCTTGCCGGGCGTGAGCGGCTGGACCCTGTGCGCGTCGGCGGCGGTGCCGAGTGCGGCCCAGCCCCGGCTGAAGACGGTGTTCGTGACGTGCGTGGTGTCGGTCGCCGTCTTCTTGTAACAGGCGCTGTCCTGTGTCGTGCTCTCACCCCAGCAGGACTTTCCGGAGACCGTGGAGATGCCCAGGCCGGCCGGGTTGTAGTCGCGGATCGTGGCCGGGCCCAGGTCGACGAGGACCGCCGACAGGTTCGCGGTCGCGGTCGTCGAGGTGGCGGTGACCGTGACCTTCGAGGCCCCGGCGACGCGGAGGGCTTTGACCAGCGGCTCGGTGACGAAGCCGGCCTTCTCCCCGGTCGGCTGGTCGATGTGCGCGGCCCAGTCGGTCTCGCTCTGCTCCGGATCGTCGGTGAGGGTCTCGGTCCCGCTTCCGGCGTGGGCACTGAGCGTGCCCACGCCCGGCTGCGCGCCCTGGCTGGGGCCGAGGGCCACGGCGGCCGTCGACTTCGGCGGCCAGACGGCGTCCGTGGTCCAGTGGTCGGGGCTGCGTTCGATGTCGGCCATCGGCTCGCGGTCGATGCCGTTGTCGTAGCCGAGGAGTTCGTGGTCGAACCAGCGGTGCAGGGTGTCCACCCAGTCGGCGCGGCGGTAGTCGAAGGGGTCGACGTGACCGGTCTGGGAGAGCCAGATCTTGCGCTCGACACCGTTCCTGGCGAGGGCGTCCCACCACTGGCCGAACTCCTTGGTGCGGACCGTGAGGTCCTGCTGGCCGTGCACGACGAAGACGCCCGCCCTGACCTTGTCCGCGTCCGCCACGTAGTCCCGCTCGGCCCACATCGCCGACCAGTCACCGGACTTGACGACGGCCGGGTCGTCGAGCGGCTTGTTGACGGCGGCGCAGCGCTTGCCGACGGCATCGCTCTCGACCATGCGGATCAGCGCACCGGGCGTGGGCGCGCTTCCGACCAGCCAGGCTCCCTGGGAGAAGTAGGCGTCGTACCAGGAGGAGATGGAGCTGATCGGGACGATCGTCTTGAGGCCCTTGACGCCGGTGGCCGCGACCCCGTTGGCGATGCTGCCGTCCCAGCTCTTGCCGATCATCCCGGTGGCGCCGTCGGTCCAGGTGGCCTGTGCGCGGGTGGTGCCCGTATGGCTGGTGTAGCCGTGGGCGCGCCCGTTCAGCCAGTCGATGACGGATTTCGTGGACCGGATGTCGATGGGCCCTCCGGCGTCCGTGCAGCCGTCGGAGCGGCCGGTGCCGGGGAGGTCGACCGCGACGAAGGCATAGCCGCGCGGGACGAAGTAGTTGTCGTAGAAGAGCGGGAAGCGGACCGGCTGCCCGCCCGCGTCGTAGGACTTCTTCTGGCTCTCGTTGCCACGGCCGCAGCAGGAGTAATAGGGGCTGGCCTCCATGACGACCGGGACCTTGCGGCCCTTGGCTGCGGGTTCGCCGGGGCGCACGATGTCGACGGCCACCCGGTCGTTCTTCCCGTCACCGTCCCCGTCGAGCCCGGTGTCGACCCACACGGTCTCCCGGACGGCCTTCTTGTACGAGTAGACCGGCCTGCTCTCCCCGGAAGGGCCCGCCGCACCGGCCGTCGTCGGGGCCGGGCCGCCCGCTCCCGGGACCGAAGGACTCGTCGAGGAGGAGCAGCCGGCCAGCAGGGCGATGACCACGGTCGCGATGAGGGCCGTCGTCGGGAGCGGCATTCGGCGTCGGTGTCGGCGTTCGCGAGGTGACGCCACAGAATTGTCGGGATGCACGAACGGGTAACCGTCTGGCCCCCGGGGGAGGTTGCCCCGCCGCGGGAGCACACTCCTCGCCCTGCGGCCGCACCCCGGCTCAGGGGAGTCCTCTCGGATTCCCGCCGGAAGTCCCCGAACCAGCCGCCGCCGCGACAGGCCGCGCCCGGGCAGCGCGTTGGCCTGTGCGCGGGCCAACGCCACCCGGTCATGGACCCGCCTCGGGAGGTGTGCGGGGGACGATTCGGCTCAGGGATTCCAGAAGGCTCAGGGATTCCAGAAGAACGACACGTGCGCGCGGTCGAAGCGTCGCTCGGCCAGGTCCTGTCGCGCGATCGCTCGGTCCGGTCCGTCTGCTGTCCGCGCCTGCGGTTCCGCCCCCGCATGAGTGCGCCATTCCTACCCGCCCGGTTAAATTTACAGTCCACGGTAAAAATGCCTTAGGGTGTACATATAGCCGCTCGGTGCGAGACAAGGACGGAACGACATGGCGTCACGCCTCCAGGCCTCTACGCCCGGGCGCACTGGGTGACCCGACGACGGCGCGTGATCGCCGCCTGGCTGCTGCTCGGCGTTGTCGGCGCATACCCGCGCATGAGCGACATCGGGCATGCCAACGGACCGACGCCGTTGCCGCCACGGTTCCTCCGAGCGAGAACGCAGAAGACAGGTGACTGACATGCAGGCATACGTGATGACCCGCTACGGGGACGCGAACGCGATGGAGTTCCGCGACGTCCCCGAGCCCACGGCCGGCGACGGCGACGTACTCATCCGGGTACGGGCCGCGGGCCTGAACCCGATCGACTACAAGATCCGCCAGGGCGCGATGCGGAGGGTGCACCGCTTCGACCTGCCGCAGGTCGCGGGCAGTGAACTGTCCGGCGTGGTGGAGGCGGTCCGCCCCGGCGTCACCCGTTTCGCCGTCGGCGACCGGGTGTTCGCCCGCGTGGACAAGCGGAAGCTGGGCGCCTACGCCCCCTACGCCGTGGTCAACGAGGCCCTGGTGGGCCGGATGCCGCAGTCCCTCGGCTTCGCCGACGCGGCCGGACTGCCGCTGGCCGGACTGACCGCGCTGCAGGCCCTGCGCGACGAGCTGCGCGTCACCACCGGTGACCGGGTCCTCATCTCCGGCGGAGCCGGCGGCGTCGGCACCCTCGCCGTCCAACTCGCCGTACGGATGGGGGCAGAGGTGGCCACCACCGCGTCCCCCCGCGGCGAGGAACTGGTGCGCTCCCTGGGTGCCACGACGGTCATCGACTACAAGCAGCAGAAGTTCAAGGACGTGCTGAGTGACTACGACGGCGCGTTCGACCTGACCGGTGGCCAGGACCTGCCGGACTCCTTCACCATTCTCAAGCCGGGCGCCACCACGGTCTCCGTCGCGGGCCCTCCCACGCCCGCCAACGCCCGCACCGACTTCGACGGCGGCGCACTCCTGGCCACCGCACTGCGGGTCATCAGTGCCAAGACCCGCCGCCAGGCCAAGCAGAACGGCGTCAACTACCGCTTCCTGTTCATGCACCCCAGCGGAGCCGACCTCGATCTGCTGGCCGACCTGGTCGACAAGGGCGAACTGAAGCCGGTGACCGACCGGGTCCTCCCCTTCGACCGGATCGCCGACGCCTTCGCCCACCTTGAGCAGGGCCGCGCCAAGGGCAAGGTCGTCGTCGAGATGTGAGCCGCCGGCACCCGTCGGTCCCATGCCCCGCCAGGGTCGGGCATCGGCGCGACGGGCGCGCCCCCTGGCATCTCGTCAGAAACCTCGGGGCACGGCACGACCCGGGGCGCCAGCTCGGGCCGGGTTGCGCGAGATCACCGGCATGACTCAGCGTTTGCGCAGTTCACGATGGACGGCCCGGGATTCGAAGCCGTCGATGGTCCCGGTCCGGCCGCCGGCCCCCGTGTACTCGATGACCTCGGCGACGGTGCCCAGCCGACTGCCGGGCGCGGCAGCACGGCCCACTCCGCCGTGCCCCGGTGAATCGGCTCCTGCGAGCCGGTCAGCGGCGTGCCCGTGCCGCCCCGCCGGATCGCGACGATCTCCGCCGCGATGGACAGTGCCGTCTCCTCGGGCGTACGGGCGCCGAGATCGAGACCGATGGGCGACCGCAGCCGGGCCAACTCCGCATCTTCCAGGCCGACTTCACGCAGCCTGCGCACCCGGTCCGCGTGCGTGCGGCGGGAGCCCATCGCGCCGACGTAGGCGACCTGCATCCGTAGGGCCGCCTCCAGCAGGGGTACGTCGAACTTGGCGTCGTGGGTCAGCGCGCACAAGGCCGTGCGCGCGTCGGTCTCCGTGCTCCGGAGGTAGCGGTCCGGCCAGTCGACCACGACCTCGTCCGCATCGGGGAAACGGGCCCGGGTGGCGAAGACGGGGCGGGCGTCGCACACGGTCACGTGGTAGCCGAGGAGCTTTCCGGCGCGCACGAGTGCGGCGGCGAAGTCGATCGCACCGAAGACGATCATGCGGGGTGGAGGGACACGGGTCTCGATGAACAGGGTGAGGCCGCCGGGGCAGTGGGTGCCGTCCTCCGAGATGTCGAGGGTGCGGGTGCCGCCGGCGGTCAGCATGGCCAGTGCCTCGGCGGTGATGTGAGCCACGGGCAAGGCCGTGGGTACGGTGCCGGTCCGTGGTGGCCTGTCGCGCCCACGCGGCGGAGCCGCACAGGTCACAGCGCCGCGCCCCGGGGCGGGCGCGAACACAGGTGTGCCGAGAAGTTCGGCCGGTCCACGGATCACCCTGGCCAGTGCCGTCGGCTCCCTTCGGGCCGCAGACGACAGCGCCGCCTCGTACAGCTCTCTGTCCGGTGCGTCCCGCGTCACCGGAGTGACCAGGATCTGGATCACTCCACCGCAGGTCAGGCCCACCGCGAATGCGTCCTCGTCGCTGTAGCCGAATGTTTCGAGGACCGGCTCGCCGTTGTCGAGGACCCGCACGCACAGGTCGTACACCGCGCCCTCCACGCATCCACCCGAGACCGAGCCGATCGCCGTGCCCGCGCTGTCGACCGCGAGGGCGGCGCCGGGAGGGCGCGGCGCGCTGCCGCTGACGGACACCACCGTGGCGACGGCGAAGTCGCGGCCCTCCTCGGCCCACTCGGTCAACTCCGTGGCGAGGTCAAGCATCTCGACCTGCCCGCAGGACGCGGTCGGGGCGGATGGGCAGGCTGCGATGGCGTACGCCGGTCGCGTGCCAGACCGCGTTGCCGACCGCCGCCGCGGCGCCCACGATGCCGATCTCGCCGATGCCCTTGATGACGAGGGGGTCCTCCTCGTCCGGGTCCTCGGCCAGCCAGTCCGCCTCTATGAGGGGGACGTCGGCGTTGGCCGCGAAGTGGTAGCCCGCGAGGTCGGCGCCGATGTGGGCGCCCGAAGCCCGGTCCCGGACCGCCTCCTCGTGCAGGGCCATGGAGATGCCCCAGACCATGCCGCCGACGAACTGGTTGCGGGCGGTCAGCGGGTTGATGATCCGGCCCGCCGCGAAAATGCCCAGCATCCGGCGCACCCGCACCTCGCCGGTCGTGACGTCGACGGCGGCCTCGGCGAAGTGGGCGCCGTAGGAGTGCCGTTCCTTCTGCGGGAGTGCGGCGATGGCCTCCGCTGTGTTCGAGCGGACGGTGACGCCCTCCGGAGGGATGCCGCCGCCCAGGGCGAGTCGCTCGCGCAGTTCGTCCGCCGCCGCGGTGACCGCCCAGGACCAGGAGCTGGTGCCCATCGAGCCGCCCGCGATCATCGCCGGGCCGAAGTCGCTGTCCCCGATCAGGACCTGGACGCGGTCCGGTGTCACCTCCAGCGCGTCGGCGGCGATCAGGGTGAGGGCCGTACGTGCGCCGGTGCCGAGGTCCGCCGCGGAGATGCGGACGGTGAAGCCGCCGTCGGCCTCGGCGGTCACG
Organism: Streptomyces sp. NPDC048417; assembly: GCF_040651615.1. NCBI lineage: Bacteria > Bacillati > Actinomycetota > Actinomycetes > Kitasatosporales > Streptomycetaceae > Streptomyces > Streptomyces sp. NPDC048417. The sequence continues at coordinate 300,917 of NZ_JBEZKI010000002.1, forward strand.
GCCGCCGTGGACGGAACGGCTCCGGCGTGGAAGGTCGCCGCCGCCGTTCCCGTGCCGAGCAGCCAGCGGCCGTCGCGGCGCAGGCCGGGACGCGGATCGCGGTCCGCCCAGCCGAACCGGCGGGCGCCCTCCCGGAAGCAGGCGGTCAGACCGCGGCCGGCGAAGGGCAGCCCGGAGACGGGCCCCGTCTCGGGTTCGTTGCGGGCGCGCAGGTCGATCGGGTCGACGCCGCACTTCTCGGCCAGTTCGTCGAGCGCCGACTCCAGCGCGAACGACCCCGGTGCCTCGCCCGGCGCGCGCATCCAGGTCGGGGTCGGCACGTCGAGCCGTACGATCCGGTGGGCCGTGTGGTGGGCCGGGGCGTCGTAGAGCACCCGGGCCGGCATGGCGCTGGGTTCCAGGAACTCGTGCACCGTAGAGGAGAGGTTCAGCGACTGGTGCTCCAGTGCGCGCAGCCGTCCGTCGGGGTCGGCGCCGAGCCTGACGCGCTGTGCCGTGGGGCTGCGGTAGCCGACCAGGGAGAACATCTGACGGCGGGTCAGGACGACGCGGACGGGCCGTCGCAGGAGGGTCGCGGCCATGACGGCGGCCACCTGGTGGGCGCGGACGCCCTTGGACCCGAAGCCGCCGCCGATGTGTTCGGAGCGTACGCGCACGGAGGCCGGGTCGAGCGAGAACAGGTTGGCGAGTTCGCCCCTCACCCAGAGGGCGCCCTGATTGGAGTCGACGACCTCGAGGCGGCCGCCGTCCCAGTGGGCGGTCGCCGCGTGCGGCTCCATCGGGTTGTGGTGTTCCTCGGGCGTGGTGTACTCGGCGTCCACGACGACGGCGGAGCGGGCGAGTTCGGCCTCCAGGTCGCCCTTCGCGGTCACGGCCGCGGCGTGGGGCACGTCCGCCGGGGTGTACGCGTCCGGGCGTCCGCCGGCGAACGCGATGTCGTGCGGTTCCTGGTCGTAGTGCACCACGAGCGCCTCAGCGGCCTCCCTGGCCTGCTCGGAGGTCTCGGCGACGACCAGCGCCACGGGCCAGCCCGCGTGCGGCACCCGGTCGTGCTGGAAGAGCGCGACGGACGGGTCGGGCTTGTTCCCCATGAGCCCGTCGTAGTCGGTGTGCAGGTGCGGGGCGTTCCCGTGGTGCAGGACGGCGCGGACGCCGGGCATGGCCAGGACGGCATCGGTCTCCACGGCGCGGATACGGCCGCGGGTGATCGTGGACAACACCAGCCAGCCATGGGCGAGTTCGGCGAACGGGATCTCTCCCGCGTACCGTGCGGCCCCGGTGACCTTGTCCCGTCCCTCCACGCGGGTGTGCGCCGTGCCGACGGAGCCCTTCAGGGGGGTGACGGTGGTCATCGGGCCGCCTCCTTGGCGAGTTCGGTCAGCACGGCCACCACGAGGTTGCGCATCAGGGTCACCTTGTATCCGTTGTGCGGCAGGGGCCGGGCCGCGGCCAGTTCGGCGTCCGCGGCGGCGGCGAAGGTGCGGGCATCGGCCGGCGCGCCCTTGAGCACCCGCTCGGCCTCCAGGGCCCGCCACGGCCGCGACGCGACCGCCCCGAGCGCCAGCCGCACCTCGCGGACCGCTCCTGCCTCGACGTCGAGCGCGGCGGCGACCGACCCGATCGCGAACGCGTACGAGGCCCGCTCCCGCACCTTCCGGTAGCGGGAGGTGGCGGCGACCGGCGCGGGCGGCAGGGTGACGCCGGTGATCAGCGCGCCCTGCGGCAGGGCGGTCTCCCGGTGCGGGGTGTCACCGACCGGCAGGTAGAACCCGGCGAGCGGCGACTCGCCGGGCCCGTCGGCCGTCTCGTACGACACGACGGCGTCGAAGGCGGTGAGCGCCACGGCCATGTCCGACGGGTGTACGGCCACACAGTGGTCGGAGGCGCCGAGGATCGCGGCGTTGTGGTGCTCGCCCGCGATGGCGGGACAACCACTGCCGGGGGTGCGCTTGTTGCACGGCTGGGTCACGTCGGCGAAGTAGCCGCAGCGGGTGCGCTGGAGCAGGTTCCCGCCGACCGTGGCCATGTTGCGCAGCTGCCCGGAGGCGCCGGCCAGCACGGCCTGCGCCAACGCCGGGTAGCGGCGCCGCACTTCGGGGTGGGCGGCGAGGTCGCTGTTGGTGACGGTGGCCCCGATCCGCAGGCCGCCGTCGGGCGTCGACTCGATGCGGTCCAGCGGGAGTTCCCGCACGTCGACGAGCCGGGCGGGCCGCTCGACGCCGGTCTTCATGAGGTCGACGAGGTTGGTGCCGCCGCCGAGGAACCTCGCGTCCGGATCGGCTTCGAGCAGCGCGACCGCGCCGGAGACGTCGCGCGCCCGCTGATAGCCGAACTCCCTCATGCCGCCGCCTCCGTGGTCTCCGCCCGGGCCGCTGCCGCCTGGGCGACCGCCTGGACGATCGACACATAGGCACCGCAGCGGCACAGGTTGCCGCTCATCCGCTCGCGGATCTCCTCGGCGGTCAGCGGCGGCGGTCCCGCCTCGGGTCGTACGTCGCCGGTGACGGCGCTCGGCCAGCCGGCCGCGTGCTCCTCGAGCACCGCGACGGCCGAGCAGATCTGGCCAGGCGTGCAGTAACCGCACTGGTAGCCGTCGAGGTCGAGGAAGGCCTGCTGCACAGGGTGCAGCCGTGCGCCGTCGGCCAGGCCTTCGACGGTGGTGACCTCCCGCCCCTCGACGGCCACCGCCAGTTGCAGACAGGCCACGGCTCGGCGGCCGTCGACCAGAACCGTGCAGGCCCCGCACTGCCCCTGGTCGCAGCCCTTCTTGGTACCGGTGAGGGCAAGCCGCTCGCGGAGGGCGTCGAGAAGGGTGGTGCGATGGTCGACGGACAGGGAGTGCTTCTCGCCGTTGATGTTCAGGGTGATGGCGCTGTGCGTCGGTGGGCCGGCTGGAGCCATGATCAGCCTTCTTTCGCAGATCCGGAACGCGCCGAGAAGGCGGTCCGGCACGCAGGCGTATTGGAGAATCGGGTGCATCGGGAGACAAAGAGGCAGCTCAGTACGTGGCTGGATCAGCTCGGCCAGGGCTATGATGAATCCAACCGGACAGCTGTCCGCTACCAGGAACGTACCGGACAGCTGTCCGCTTAGCAAGGCCGGGCCCCTCCGCGAGCCCGCGAGGAGGGCACGAGTGCCGGAGAAGAAGGACGCACCGCTGCGCTCCGACGCGCAGCGCAACCGGGAACGCATCCTGGAAGTGGCACTGACCGAGCTGACCCGCTGCGCCGACGCCCCGCTGAGTGCGATCGCCAAGAAGGCGGGCGTGGGCCAGGGCACGTTCTACCGCAACTTCCCCAACCGCGAGGCGCTCGTCCTGGAGGTCTACCGCCACGAGATGCAGCAGGTCGCCGACTGCGCGACCCACCTGCTCGAGACCCGGGAACCCGACCGGGCGCTGCGCGAGTGGATGGACCGACTCGCCCGGTTCGCGATGGCCAAGGCCGGTCTGGCCGACGCGATCCGTCAGGTCACGGGCTCGGCGGCGAAGCCCGAGTACACCCCGGTGACCGCCGCGTCCGAACTGCTGCTCCGCGCCGCCGAGAAGGCCGGCACCATTCGCCCCGGCGTCACCGCGGACGACTTCTTCCTCGCCATCATCGGCCTGTTCACGATCGATCCGCAGGGCGACTGGGAAGCGCGAGCCGCCCGCCTCTTCGACCTGGTCATGGACGGACTGCGGGTGGGAGCGCCCGAAGCGAAGGCCGACTGAACAGGACGCGAGCACCTTCGGCCACCGCAATGTGCGCACGGGTGAGCAACAGGCCCAGGGTGGTGGCGAGTTCGTTGGTGTTCATGCGAGTCGCCAGGTCGCCGTCGGTGACCAGTCCTGAGATGCGGTCTCCCGCCCGGTCACGTCGAGACTCCCACTTGCGGAAGGTCCCGGACGCGAGGGGCGTGTCCGGGACCTTCCGCATACAGGATGGCGGCGACGGAGCTCAGTCGAGGTGCTCGCCCATCGCTTCGAACTGCCTCGCCATGGCCGACAGCGACCGACCGTCGAGATTTCCCATGACCCGCTTCCGGGCGCTCGCCAGGTGTACCGGATATGCCGCCCGAAGTCGCTTCAGCCCCTCCGGGGTGAGGGTCGCGACATTCCCCCGGGCGTCACCCTCGTAGCGCCGTTTGACGACCTGGCCGCGGCTCTGCAGCGCATCCACGACCCGGGTGATACGGCTCGCGGACAGCGCGGTCGCCGAGGCGAGATCCGTCATGCGGAGTTCCTGGTTCTCGGCCTCGGAGAGGTTCATGAGCACGAGGTACTCGGTGAGCGTCAGCCCCGTGGAGCGCAGTAGATCGTCGTCCAGCGAGCGCGGCAGCGCGACAATGACGCGCATCAGGGCGCGCCAGAACGGCTCTTCCTGAGCACCTAGGGGACCATCGACGGACATCCCTAAATATTAGCGTGCTCAAGCAAGGAATATCAACCTGTGCCACTTCTCCGCCTCCGAGGCCCGCTCGACGATCTCGGCGACGATGCCGAACGGACGGGACCGGGCGCACCGGCCCTGGATCTCGCGCGCACGCTTGCGATACCGCGGGTAGTCGAGCACCCCGGTGGGCGCCGGGTTGACAGCCCAGGCCCCATGACTGAAGGTTCATTCACCCGGTGCCGACGGGGGCTGGGCGATACATCCTCTTTGCTTCCGTGCGCGGTGGACGCCTCCGTGATCCCGGCGGTACCCACGCCCAACACCCAGGCCACCGTCCTCGCCGTCGCGGAAGGCGTGTCGGTACTTGTCCGGGAGCAGCGCGCCTGACGGTGCGACCGAGATCCGCTGCACCCACCGCTCCTCCAGGAAGAGATCCAACTCCCCATGTCACAACGTCTGCTGACGCACCTGCGCCATGTCGACCTCGCCGTACCCGACTTCGCCAAGCAACTCGACTTCTACGCCGGCGTGTGGGGGCTGACCGAGGTCGACAAGGACAACGGCGTCTCCTTCCTCGCCGCCGAGGGATCTCCCGAGCAGTACGTGGTCCGCCTGCGCAGGGCCGAGGAGAAGCGCCTCGACCTCATCTCCTACGGTGCGGCCACGCCCACCGACGTGGACACGCTGGCCGAGCGGCTCATCGTCGGCGGGGTCCAACTGGTCGGCGAGCCCGGCACGTTGCAGACGCCGGGCGGCGGTTACGGCTTCCGGTTCTTCGACGTCGACGGCCGCACCATCGAGGTGTCCGCCGACGTCGCGGTGCGCGTCCACCGGCGCATCGAGGAGAAGGAGTCCATCCCGGTCCGGCTCTCGCACGTCGTGGTCAACTCGCCCGATGTCGCCTCGACCCGCCAGTGGTACGAGCAGCACCTCGGCTTCGCGCTGTCGGATGCGATCGTCCACCCGCAGGCCGGGGACCTCCTCGACTTCATGCGGATCAGCCCGCAGCACCACAGCCTGGGCATCGCCGCCGGGCCGCACGCCTCGCTCCACCATGTCTCCTTCGAACTGCGCGGACTCGACGAGTTCATGCGCGGAACCGGACGGCTGCTCCGCTCCGGGACCCGTCTGGCGTGGGGCCCCGGTCGTCATCTGGCCGGAGACAACCCCTTCTCCTACTTCGTCGACCCGCACGGCAACACCGTCGAATACACAACGGAGATGGAGGAGTTGGACGAGGACGCCTGGCACCCGCACCACTACTCGGTCCAGGACGAGGAAGCGACCGACCAGTGGGGAACCGCCAATCCCCTGAGCGAACCGATCCTCAGGGAATTGCAGAACGACGTGGACCACGGTCTGTTCACAGCGCCACCTGTATGACCGCTCTGCGTTTACGGACCGGCCCCGGAGAACCCGAACTCCCGCTGAAGCAGGGGGCTTCACATCTGGCGGCGAACCTCGATGAGGAGCGCCTGCGCCGGGTTGAGGGTGGGCATCGGCAGACCGGCGGTGGTCAGGACGGCGCCGTGCAGGGTGAGCCAGTCGTCCAGGGCCGCTGTCAGCCACTGGGGTGGTGCCACCTGGTGGAACGAGGGCAGGCCGAGGTCGGCGCGTACGCGGAGTCGGTAGCGGGCGTCGGGGTCCAGGCCGGGCAAGGGAGTACGACCGGACTGGCCTTCGGGGGAAGTGGCCCCGCGCGCCCAGGAGTACAGCGCCCTCGATCCGTCCTGGGCCACCACTCCGTGCAGGACGCGGGAGTCGTCCTCCAGGTCGGCGCGGACCGTGCGACCGGTGTGGAGCAGGGGGCGCAGTTCGCGGTAGAGGGCGCTCCAGGCGGTCAGCCTGGTCAGCTCCTGCTCCGAGCACTCGGTCAGGTCCTGCTCGATGCCCGCGTGCCCGAACAACGCGGTGACCAGGCGGAACATGTCGGAAGTGACACGGTCCGTCGTGTGGCTGCGCGCGGCGCCCACGTGGGAGCCGACCAGTTCGGGCGGCAGGAGTTGGCCGGTCCAGTTCTGGATCGCCTGGCGTTCCACGGGGTCGTTGCAGTCCGAGGGCCACACCCGGTCGGTGCGGGCGAGTATGCCCAGGTCGACTCGGCCGCCGCCACTGGCGCAGCTCTCGATCTCCAGGGCCGGGTGTCGCTGCTTGACCGCGTCCAGCAGCCGGTACAGCGCCTCGACCTGGGCGTGGGCCGCGGGCCGGTCGCCGGGAGCGTGCACGGCTTCGTGGAGTTCCCGGTTGTGGTCCCACTTCAGGAAGGCGATGTCGTAGCTGCCGACGAGTGCGTCCAGTGACTTCAGGAGGTAGTCGAAGACCTCGGGGCGGGAGAGGTCCAGGACGTGCTGATGGCGTGCGGACGGGCCGAGGCCGGCGGCGGGACCCAGGATCCAGTCGGGGTGGGTGCGGGCCAGGTGGGAGTCGAGGTTCACCATCTCCGGCTCGACCCAGAGTCCGAAGTCCATGCCCAGCGCCCGGACATGGTCGGCGAGCGGGCTGAGTCCCTCGGGCCAGACGGTCGGGTCGGCGAGCCAGTCGCCGAGCCCCGCGGTGTCGGCGCGGCGGCCGCTGAACCAGCCGTCGTCGAGCACGAAGCGCTCGACCCCCACCGCGGCGGCACGCTCGGCCAGGGCCTTGAGCCGGCCGAGGTCGTGGTCGAAGTAGACCCCCTCCCAGCTGTTGAGGACGAGGGGCCGGGGGCCGCGCGGATGCTGGGGGCGTGCGCGCAGGTGACTGTGGAAGCGGTCCGCGACGCCGTCCAGGCCGTCCGCCGACCAGGCGAACTGGCAGGGCGGAGTGCGGTACGAGTCGCCGGGCGCCAGGCGGATCTCGCCCGCCCGCAGGAGTTCGCCACCGCCGAGCGCCGACGCGTGTACGCCTGCTCCCTCCGGCAGTTGCTCGACCAGGTAGCGCTGGTCGCCGCTCCAGGCCACGTGCACGGCCCACACTTCGCCGGTGCGGAATCCGAAGCCGGGTACTCCCACCGTCAGGAGATAGGGAGAGTCGACGCCGGGTTTGCCGCGTCGCACGTCACGGACATGGGACCCCTGGTGCAGCGGGCGCCGCTGGGGGGAGCGCTCCCGGCTCCACTTTCCGGTGAAGTCCAGGATCTCGGTGGCCCGGCGCGGCAGGGGCAGCAGGGTCAGCGCACCGGACAGGTCGTACGGCGCCGGGTCGGCGCCCTCGGCGCGGGAGAGGACGGCCTCGGCAGTGAGGATCCCGTGGGTGTCCAGGGTGTAGGTGAGCCTGATGTCCAGGCCGGACGCCGCCTCGCTCAGCCGCAGTTGGAGTTCGCCGCCGCCCTCGGGGTCCGCGCGGTGGGTGGCTCCGGCCAGGGTCGGACGGGGAGCTCCTGCGGTGCCGGACAGGTGGCCGTGGTGGGCCGGGGTGCCGGACCAGCCGTCCGCCTCGGTGGGCCAGACGGTGAAGCGGCGTGGGATGTCCAGGGCGTTGTTGAGGAGCGCGGGTTCGGCGGTCAGGCTCAGCGCCGTCAGGTCCTCGGTGGTCAGTTCGCCCAGGTCGGCTCCCCAATGCAGGACTCTGGGCACCGGTTCGGTCAGTTCCACGGCGAAGCAGGTGCCGGCCGCGCGCAGGCTGACGATTCGCGCGGGGGTGGTGGGCATACGGTCTCTTTTCGGGGAGGGCGGCAGGACGCGCCGTACGGGCCGCGTCCCGGTCGCGATGCGCCGGCGAGGCGGCGGTCACTTCTTGGTCAGGATGTCCTTCGTCTTGGCCTGCATGTCGGCGAAGACGCTGTCGTCCTTCTGCCCGCCGAAGTATGCCTCGATCAGCGGCTCGATCGCGTCCTGCAGTTCCGCGCCGTTGTTGAAGTCCGGAGAGGGGTAGAGCTCCTTGTTCTTGAGCATGTCGGTGAAGACCGAGAGGTCGACGCCCTGCGCCTTGAGCGCCTTGGCGGAGGCGTCCATCGAGGCGGGGATGGACGGGAAGAAGGTGCCGGTCGCCGACGCCTTCGTCTGGCAGGCCTCGGAGCCCATGTAGGAGACCCACTTCCAGGCCAGGTCCGGGTTCTTCGTGCCGGCCCAGATGGTGTTCCCGTTGGAGTTGCTGAAGACGGCACGGGTCTTGCCGTCGGGGCCGAGGACCGTGGGAGCGATGCCGACCTTGACGGTGGGGATCTTGGCGAAGGTGGACGCCGACCACGATCCGCCCGTCTCCATCGCGACCTTGCCCGAGGAGAGCAGGTCGACGTCGGAGACGGTGTTGGTGAACGTACCGATCTTGGGTGCGTACCCCTTCGCGACCAGGGTGCGGATCCAGTCCATGGTCTTCACCAGGCGCGGGTCGTTGTAGTTCAACTGGGTCGGCCAGTTGGCCTTGTTGCCGAGCCGCCAGCCCGTCGTGGAGACGAAGGAGCTCCAGGTGGACTGGCCCAGGAAGTCCTTGGCGGCCAGCTGGCCGAAGCCGTAGGTCTTGATGTGTGCCTTGTCGAAGCCCGGCTGGTCACCGCGCCGGCCCTTGGTGTCGAGGGTCAGATGGGCGATCATCTTGCCGATCGTGCCGCCGTTGTCGGGGTTCCAGTTCAGGTTCTGGACGTCCTTGGCGGTGTAGCCGGCCTTGGTGAGCATGTCGCTGTTGTAGTAGAGGCCGGTGGCCGCCCAGTCCAGGGGCAGGCCGTACTGCTTGCCGTCGGTGTACTTCCAGGAGTCGACGCCGACGGAGAAGCGCGACAGGTCGAAGCCGTCCTTCTTGATGTAGTCGTCGAGCGGGAGCAGTTGGTGCTGGTCGGCGTACTGCGGGAAGAACTGGACGCTGTTCTGGAACGCGTCGGGTGCCTTGTTGGCCACGAAGCCGGCGGTGAGCTTGGTGAAGTAGTCCACGACGTTGTACTGGGTGATCTTCACCGTGACGCCGGGGTTGGCCTTCTCGAAGTCCTTGGCACAGACCTTGTAGGCGGCCGCCTGCTTGTCGTCCCAGGTCCACCAGTTCAGGGTTCCGGAGCCGGAGCCGCCGGCGGAGTTGGAGGAGCAGGCGGAGAGGAGGGCCGCCAGGGTGAGCGAGGCTCCCAGGGCCACAGCCTTGCGAACTCTCATGGTTCCTTCTTTCACTGTCACTTGAGGCCGGAGAAGCCGATGGAGTTGACGATGCGTTTGCCGAAGGCGACAAAGAGCAGCAGCATCGGAAGCGCCGCGATGAGGGCGGCGGCCATCAGGCCCGCCCAGTCGGGGGCGGCTTGGGGCGAGGACTGCTTGAAGACGCCGAGGGCGAGGGTGAGGGGTTGGACGCTCTGGTCGTTGGCGATCAGCAGCGGCCAGAAGTAGTCGTTCCAGGCGTTGACGAACATCAGCAGCGACACGGTGGCGATGGGCGCGGTCGACATCGGCAGGATGATCCGGAAGAAGATCCGCAGCGGGCCGGCGCCGTCGATGATGGCGGCCTCCTCGACCTCGGTGCTCAGGCCGAGCATGAACTGCCGTAGGAAGAACAGGGTGAAGGCCTGGAAGAGGCCGCCGGGCAGGATGAGTCCGGCGAAGGTGTCGGTGAGCCCCAGGTCCTTCACCAGGACGAAGTTGGGCAGCAGCGTGAACACGGTGGGCACCATCAGGGCGCTGATCAGGATGTTGAACACCAGGTCGCGACCGCGCCAGTGCAGCCGGGAGAACGCGTAGGCGGCGGCCGCGGAGATCAGCACGATCAGCGCGGTCTGCACCGAGGCGTAGATCACCGAGTTGCGCAGATAGAGCGCGATGTCCAGGGTGGCGCCGGAGCCGCCCTGGGCCTGGGCCTCCGCGGTGGAGGCAAGGCCCAGGACCCGCTCGAAGGCACCCCAGGTGAAGCCCACCGGCAGCGGCGAGGACGGATTGGTCGCCAGCTTGTAGTTGTTCGACAGCGCGGTGCGCAGGATCCAGTAGAACGGGAAGAGCGTGACGAGGACGATGACGCCGAGGTAGGTCCAGGCCACGGCCCTGCCGGGTGAGAGCCTGCGGGAGTCCTTCCGGATCGGGCGGCGCGCGGTGGCCGCCGAGCCGGGTGCGATGGTGACAGCCATGGCGGTCTCCTTCAGTTCAGGTCGGATTCGTTGGCGCGGGCGAGCCGCAGCTGGGTGAAGGTGACCGCGATGAGCAGGGCGAACAGGGCCAGCGACATGGTGGCGGCGTAACCGAAGTCGAACTGCCGGAAGGCCTTGCGGTAGATGTACATCTGCAGCACGTTCGAGGCGTTGGCCGGGCCGCCCTCGGTGGTGACCTGCACGATGTCGAACACCTGGAAGGAGTTGATCACCGTCAGGACGACCACCATGACGAGGATCGGCCGCAGCAGAGGCACGGTCAGCCGGCGGAACATCTGCACTTCGCTCGCGCCGTCGACGCGGCCGGCCTCGTAGATGGTCGGCGGGATGGTCCCCAGGCCGGCGAAGATCAGCAGGGCGTAGTAGCCCATCCACTTCCACACGCTGATCGCGGCGAGCGAGGGGATCGCCCATCCCCCGCTGCCGAAGAACAGGATGGAGTGGCCGGTCACGTGCTTCAGCGCGATGTTGACGATGCCGAGGGTCGGATCGAGCATCCACTGCCACACCAGGGCGGCGATGACGTTGGAGATCAGGAACGGCAGCAGGATCACTCCGCGCAGGACCGACGACCGGGTCACCCGGTCCAGCACCACCGCCGTCACCAGGGAGATCAGGGTGCCGAAGACGACGGACAGCAGGACGAAGTAGGCGGTGACGAGCAGCGAGTGCCAGAAGACGTCGTCCCCGATCAGCTCCCGGAAGTTGGCCAGTCCCACCCACTGGGGTGGGCTCAGGACGTGGAAGTCGGTGAAGCTGAGGTAGATGCCGCGCAGGGTCGGATAGGCGTAGAAGGTCGCGAAGCCGATCACCGTGGGGAGGATGAGCAGCAGGGCGACCGGCAGGTCCCGGCGGCGTGCCGCCGCCGACCTGGTGGCGCTGGGCCGCCGCCCCTTCCTCGGGGTGGTCTTCTTCCTGACCGGCGAGGTGGCCGTGGTGGCCACCGCGCCCGGTTCACCGGACCGCGGTTTCACCGGCGTTGCGTGGTTGCCCTGTGATGTGACCACCACAGCACCCTCCTTCGTGCGATACGTGCGTGCGGTACGTGCGGTACGAGCGGTACGAGCTGGTGGACCGGTGGATCAGACGGTGATCTTGTCGATGTCGGGTGCGTAGTCGGTGGCGTTGCCGAAACTGAGCGTGTTGTCTCCGGCCTTCAGCGGTACGGGGACGGTGAGCGACTGCGGGGCACCCCAGCCGTCGTCGTTGGTGCCCGGCACCGGGACGTGGAGGGTGGTGCCGCCGACGGTGAGGTCGATGACGCGACTGGAGTCGGCGTCCACGTAGTCGAGCTTCAGCAGATAGGTGCCGTCCTTCGGGGCGCTGACGTGGGTGATGGCCACCTCGCCGCCGCCGAGGTTGCCGATCTTCTGCCCGCCGGAGCAGCCGTCGCAACCGGCGACGACGGCATTGCCGCTGAGGGGGTTGCCGGACGCCTCGGCCTCGTAGGCGGTGGGACCGGTGGACGCGGGCGTGGTGAGCGCGAGGGCCTTGCTCGGAGCCGACGTACGGCCCCTGGCGTCGCGGGCGACGACGGTGAAGGTGTGGGCGTCGGCGGCGCTCAAGCCGTTGACCGTGGCCGTGGTGCCGGTGGCGGTGGTCACCGGACGGCCGTCGGCGTAGACGGTGTACCGGGTGACGGGTGCGGTACCGGTGGTCACCTTGTCCCAGGCCAGCGAGACGCTCGTCGAGGTGGCGGCGGTGCCGTGCACGCCGAGCGGGGTGCCGGGCTCGTCGCCCTGCCGGGTCGGGGTGAAGGTGAAGAGCCGCGAACCGTGCGGGGGCAGGTTCTGCGTGAGGTGCCCGGAGACGCGGCCGAGGTTCTTGTGCTGCCACAGGTCGCGGACCGCGGCCGTGCCGTCGATGCCCAGATCGGCGAAGTCGGCGGTGACATCGGTGGCCGTGGAACCCAGGTTGAACAGCGCGACCGTGTAACTGCCGTCGGGATTGCGGGCGTACCAGGTCTGCTGGTCGGTGGTCTGGCTGACCGGCCGCGCCGGACGGCCGGCCTGGTCGACGGCGATCACCTCGTCGTTGGTGAGCAGCTTCAGCCCGTAGGAGTCGAGCTTGGTGAGGTCGTCGCCCGAGTACAGGGGCGCCGACTCGATCGCCCACAGGGTCGCGTAGCTCTGCCGTTCGGCCTCGGTGAGGCCGTCCATGGCGCCGACTCCGACGTTCAGCGAGTCGAGGTTGTTCCAGTGGCCGGGACCGGCGTCGTCGATCCACTGCACGACATCGTTCCAGCGTCCCTTCACGGAGTTGTTCCAGGTCACCAGCGTGCTGCAGTAGCACTCGACGTCCGTGTCGATCCGCCAGCCGTTGGAGTCGGCCTTCCAGGTCTCGGCCTTCGTGTGGCTGAGCGACCAGGACAGCGTCAACTGGATCGGACGGCCGGCCTGTTGGAGTGCGGTGTGCCAGGCCTGCACGTCCGGGGTGTTGTCGTGGTCCGCGTCGCCCTGCCAGGAGCCCGGGCCCACGCCGTCGACCTTGAGGAAGTCCACCCCGTAGCCCGCCAGTTGGTCGGCGAGGGAGTCGATGTACTTCTGCGCGCAGGGGTTGGCGAAGTCCATCTTGTAGGCGGAGTTCCACCCGTTGGTCTTGCGCAGGTCGGAGTAGACGATGTCCGAGGTGGTGCAGCCTGGTGCGCCGTGGATCGCGGTCGTCCCGTCGCCGTACGCGGCGGGGTCCAGGCCCACGGCCAGGTACAGCCCGTACTTGAGCCCCTTGCGGTGGAGGTAGTCGCCCAGGGACTTCATGCCGTGCGGGAACGTGGTGGGGTTCGCGGTCGGACGGGCGTACTGGTCGAAGCCGTTCGCCCAGCCGGCGTCGACGTTGATGTACTCGTAGCCGTGGGGCTTGAGCTTGGCGGCGACCACGTCGGCCTGCTGCTTGATGTGGGCCTCGGTGAGCCAGTTCACCCCGCCGTAGCCGGGATAGCTGGTGGCCTCCAGGCTCCAACTGCTCCAGCCCATGTACGGCTTGGCGGCCAGGAGTGCCTGTTGGCGGCCGGCACCCGACGGCGAGGCACCCGCCAGCGCGGCGCTCGACGCCGACGAGGTGGCGTCAGCCGTCGACGGGGAGGCGTCGGCCGCCGTCGCGGCGGTCGGTGCGGCGAGGGACACCACCAGGGCGGTGGCGGCCAGCACGGGCAGGCGACGCAGGCGCGCACCGCCCGTGCGGAGTCTGTGGCGTACGGATGCCGCAGGTCCTGCTGGACGAGCCATGTGAATACTCCATCTCGGCGCGAAAGGCACGGCGAGGCCTTCGGTAGGCCCGGAAGTGCCCCTGCACGGTCAGCCGCATGGGGAATTGGTCGAGTGGGCGTTCGGGCGCCCAAGTGGCCGTAAGGCGACGCCCGTTCGGGAGCGCAGCCCGCGATGACTTACGCGGCCGGTCGAGGAGGAAACCGGCCGCCACCTGCACCGGTGGACGTCCCATCCACCTGTCGCGAGGTGCCGCGAATGTAGCCACGCTTTTCTTCCAGCGTCAACATATTGCGCGGCCCGAATCATCGACATTCGCGGAAAGAATGGATCGGGATTCGGGCGAAGAGTGCGGAAGACGGGCACTGACCGGCGGCGAACTTCTTCTATCTTCTTTTCCAATGGAAATGTATGGTCGCCGCATGACGCTCGCCGATCAGCCACCCGCGGCCGCTCTGTTGTTCCAGACCCTGCTCGCGCACGGCCCGCTCACCCGCGCCGAGATCGGGCGCCGCACCGGTCTGTCACCCGGCGCGATCACCAAGGTCGCCACTCCCCTGCTGACCGACGGGTGGATCACCGAGATGGGCCGCTCGGCCGAGCGCACCGCCGGCCGGCCGGCCACGTTGATCGCGGTGCGGGCCGACCGCGCCCGGTTCGTGGGCGTGAAGGTGACAGGTGACGAACTCATCGGTGTGCTGGCCGACCTCACCGCACGGACCCTGGCCACCGCCCGCGCCACCCTCACCTCCCGTGACGTGGGTACCGTCGTGCTGGCCATCGCCCGGCTCGTCGACCGGCTGACCACGCAGGCACCGCCCCGTGCCGCCGGCGCCCTGCACGGCATCGGCGTCACGATCTCCGGGGACGTCGACGGCCACACCGGCACCGTCCAGTACTCCCCCTTCCTGAACTGGCGCCGCGTCCCCCTCGCCCAACTCGTCCAGCGGGCCACGGACATACCGACAGTGATCGAGAACGACGTACGCGCCCTGACCGTCGCCGAACAGTGGTTCGGCGTGGGGGTCGGGCTGTCGTCCTTCGCCCTGGTCACCGTCGGCGCGGGCATCGGCTGTGGCATCTCCCTCGGCGGCCGGGTCGTCTCCGGAGCCCACGGCGTCTCGGGGGAAGTGGGGCACCTTCCGGTGGGCGGGACCGACCGGGTGTGCACCTGCGGCAACACCGGCTGCGTGGAGGCCGTCGCCTCCACCCAGGCCATCACGGAGCAGGCCCGCCAGGCGACGGGCGATCCGGTACTGACGATGGACCAGGCGGTCCGCCTCGCCCATGCCGGCAACGCCGACGTCCGCGCCGTCTTCGCCCGGGCCGGCCATGCCCTGGGCCTGGCGCTGGCTTCCGTGGCCAACCTTATCGGGCCCGAACGCATCATCATCTCGGGCGAGGGCGTGGCCACCTACGACCTCTACGAGGAGCAGATCCGTGCCACCTTCGCGGCCCGTGCCTTCGGTGCCGCGGCCGACTGCGACCTCGTCGTCAGGCCGCTGCCGTTCGAGGAATGGGCCCGCGGGGGCGCCGCCGTCGCCGCGCAGCGCATCTTCGCCCCCGCCAGGTGACCCGCGAGCACCTCTCCTGTGCGGCCCGCGCCGCTCCCGCGTCCGCCCGACGTGAGCCGTCCTCCGTCACTCATCCCGTCTCGCAGTCACCCCGCCTCGCAGTCAACCCGTCTCGAAAGCGCACGCCATGCTGAAAGCTTTCTCCACCCAGGACTTCCGCGCTGTCCACCACCCGCCCGGAACGCTCTGGTACGACCGTCCCGCCACCCGCTGGCTCGAAGCGCTGCCCCTCGGCAACGGCCGTCTGGGCGGCATGGTCCACGGCGGCACCGACCGCGAGCGGATCCAGCTCTCCGAGTCCACCGCATGGTCGGGCGGCCCCTCCGCAACGGACCTGAGCCCGACCGCCCGGGCGCAGGTGCCGCGCATCCGCGAACTCCTCTTCGCCGGAGAACACGCCGAGGCGCAGCGGCTCGCGGCGGAGCATCTGCTGGGCAGTCCACGGTCGTTCGGGACCAACCTGCCCCTGCCCGAGGTCCAGGTCGCCTTCCCCGACGGCCCTGTGGCCCGGGACTACCGTCGGACCCTGGACCTGGACACGGGCCTCGCCTCGGTCACCTACGAGCAGGACGGCGTCCGCGTCACCCGCGAGGTGTTCGCCTCGAACCCGCACGGCCTGATCGCGATCCGCCTCACCACGGACCGCCCCGGATCGCTCGGCTTCACCCTGTCCATCCGGGACGGCCTGCTCCCCGGTGACACGACCACCACGGACTCCTCCGTCGTCTTCGGCGGCCACGCCTACGAGAGCCTGCACAGCGACGGGCATCAGGGCGTCGCCCTGGAGATCCACGCCCACCTCGAGACCGACGGCGGCACCGTGCACCGCGCAGGCGACGCCCTCCGCCTGGAAGGCGCCGACAGCGCGGTCGTCTACGTCGTCGTCGGCACCGACTGGGCGGGAGCGGACCCGCGTGCCCGGGCGGAATCTCTGCTGGCCGCCGGGCTGGAAGCCGGATACGAAGCCGTCCGGGCCGCCCACGTCGCGGACCACCAAGCGCTGATGCGGCGGGTCTCCCTGGATCTCGGATCGGCACCGCCCGACATCGCGGCCCAGCCCACCGGCACCCGCCGCGACCGGCTCGCCTCCGGGCAGGCCGACGACGCTCTCATAGCGCTGTACTTCCAGTACGGCCGCTACCTGACCGTGGCCGGCTCCCGCCGCGACTCCCCCCTGCCGCTGGCGTTGCAGGGGCTGTGGAACGACGGCCTGGCCAGCAGCGCGGCCTGGACGAACGACTTCCACCTGGACATGAACACCCAGCAGAACTACTGGGCCGCCGAACCCACCGACCTGGCCGAGTGCCAGGAACCGCTGTTCGGCTTCCTGGAGCGCCTGGCGGACCACGGCCGGGCCACCGCCGAGCAGATGTACGGTGCACCGGGCTGGGTCGCCCACACGGTGACCAACGCGTGGGGGTACACGGCACCCGGTTCCGGTATCGGCTGGGGCATGAACGTGACCGGCGGTGCCTGGCTCGCCCTGCAGTTGTGGGAGCACTTCGAGTACGGCCGCGACGAGACGTTCCTGCGGGAGCGCGCGTACCCGGTCCTGCGCGGGGCCGCCGAGTTCCTCCTGGCGTACGCGGTCGAGGAGCCGGAGCACGGGCTGCTCGTCACCGGGCCGTCGGAATCGCCGGAGAACTGGTATCTCGCTCCCGACGGCAGCCGGTGCTCCGTGTCCATGGGGGCCACTGCGGACCGGGTGTTCATGGAGGCTGTGCTGCGGATCTGCGCGGAGAGTGCGGAACTGCTTGGTGTCGACGCCGACTTGAGGTCCAGGATCGCCGCCGCGCGCCGTCGGCTGCCGCCGCTGCGGATCGGGCGCCACGGGCAGCTGCAGGAGTGGCTGCACGACTACGAGGAGGCCGAGCCGAGCCACCGGCACACGTCCCATCTCAGCGCCCTGTTCCCGGAGCGCCAGATCACCCCGCGCGACACACCGGAGCTCGCCCGCGCCGCCGAGGTCACCATCGAGCGCAGGCAGCAGGCCCCGGGCTGGGAGCAGACCGAGTGGGTCGAGGCCAACTTCACGGTCTACTTCGCCCGTCTCCTCGACGGCGACTCGGCCCTCGAGCACCTCACCAGCCTGATCGCGGACGCCAGCGAGGCGAACCTGATGACGTTCTCCGCCGGCGGGGTGGCGGGCGCGGCGCAGAACATCTACTCCTTCGACGGCAACGCCGGAGGCACGGCGGGAGTCGCCGAGATGCTCCTGCAGTCCGACGGCCGCGAGGTCGAGCTGCTGCCCGCGCTGCCGTCCGGCTGGCCCGAGGGGAGCGTGTGCGGACTGCGCGCCCGTGGCGGTCTCACCGTGGACATCCGGTGGCACGACGGACGGCTGGAAGCCGCACGGATCCGGGCGTCCCGGGCCACGGACGTCCGGGTACGGTATGGCGCCGACCTCCTCGACGTACGGCTCGCGGAGGGAGAGACGCTTGCCCTCGGCCTCGGCTGAGGGCAAGCGCCGGTGGCGTCGTCACTGGGCGATCTGGCCGCCGTCGACGAGCAGGGTCTGCCCGGTCATCGCGGTTGCGTCGAGCGCCACGAACGCCACGGCCGTCGCGATCTCCTCGGCCTCCAGCAGCCGGCCCATCGGGATCTGGTCGATCCACTGCGTCATCCGCCGCGGATCGTCCATCCCGACGGTGTCGAGGATGGGGGTGCGGGTCCGGCCCGGCGCGACGGCGTTGACCCGCACCCCGTACGGCGCCCACTCGACCCCGAGGGACCGCGCCAGCTGGGCCACGCCGGCCTTCGCCACGTCGTAGGCGACGTGGTACTCGGGATTGGAGCCGATGAAGGCGGCGATGGAGGAGATGTTCACGATCGATCCGGAGCGTCGGCTCACGAAGTGGCGGCCGAACTCGCGGCAGGCCACGAAGGTGCCGGTCAGGTCGACGCCGAGGATGCGGTTCCAGACGTCGTCCGAGACGTCGAGGGCCGCGTCCTCGTGGGCGATGCCGGCGTTGTTGACCAGGACGTCGACGCGGTCGAAGCGCCGTACGACCTCGTCGGCCGTCTCCGCGACGGCCCGGGGGTCGGAGACGTCCAGGGGCAGGAAGTCGCCGCCCACCTCCTTGGCCACGGCGGCGCCGGTTTCCGTGTTGCGGTCGGTGACGACCACCCGTACGCCACGGGCCGCGAGCGCCACGGCGATGGCGCGCCCGATTCCCTGGCCCGCGCCGGTCACGACGGCCACTCGCTCGTCGGTGTGCCTCAGGGGCGACTCGGACATCTGGTTCCTTCCGTCGGTGGATGCGTGGGGCGGCTTCACAGGGTCCTGGCCGACCCCACTTCGGGGATCTGCCAGCGGACGCGCGCGGCCGGATCGATCGCGGTCGAGGCGCCCGGGCCCTGCGGGCGCTCCATGAGCCCTTCGCGTACGACGCTGCGCTCGACGAAGGCCTCCTGGGTCCAGGGGATGAACTCCACCAGCGGCGGCACCTCGGACAGGACCGTCCCCACCAGGTGCTGGTGCACCTGCATCATGTCGCCGGCGTGCGGCGCGAACCGCAGTCCGCGAGCCGCCGCGTGCGAGGCGATCTGCAGGAACTCGGTCACCCCGCCGACCCGGGTGACGTCGGCCTGGACGACCCGGATGGCGTCGGCCGCCATGAAGGAGGCGAACTGGTGGTAGGAGTAGATGCTCTCCCCGGCCGCCACGTCCAGCCGCGTCGACGCCTGGAGGCGGGCGTGCGCCTGGAGGTCGTCGGCGTGGAAGGGTTCCTCGACCCAGTCCATCGCCGCCTCCTCCAGGACGGGCATGATCTGGTTCGCCGTCGACAGGTCCCAGCGCTGGTTGGCGTCGCACATCAGGGTCACGTCGTCGCCGAGCGCCCGGCGGACCGCGCGCACACGGCGGGCGTCCTCCCGCCAGTCGGACCGGCCCACCTTGATCTTCACCCGGGACCAGCCGTGGTCGACGAGCGCGGTGAGGTCCCGGACGAGTTCGCTGTCGGAGAGGTTGAGCCAGCCTCCGTCGGTGTTGTACGCCTCCACGCTCTCCTGCGTGCCGCCGAGGAGGCGCCACAGGGGCATGCCGGCCCGCTGCGCGGCGAGGTCCCACAGGGCGATGTCGACCATGGCCAGCGCCATGTGCACGACGCCCGCCCGGCCCATCCAGTGCGTGGGCAGCCAGTACAGACGCTTCCAGGTGCCCAGGATGTCCTCCGACGAGGTGTCCAGAAGGGCATCGGCATAGTAGGAAAGGATCACGTCGGAGAGGAGTTCGGGAGCGCAGTGCACGCCGGAGATACCCGTGCCGATACGGCCGTCGGCGGTGCGGATCTCGACCACGGGTACCGTCCAGTGCGCCATGGCGGCGGTGGAGTCGGCGATGGGCCGCTTCAGGGGCACGGCGAGGGCGTAGGTCTCCACGGAGGTGATCACCGCACCGTCGTCGCCGCGCAGGAGGTCCGCTCCGTGCGCGGACAACAGGCCGCGGGCGGTGCCGAAGGAAGTCTGATCGGTCATTGTTCCAGTCGGCCATGGCCGCCGGAACTCGTCAACGGCGAAATGCGAATACACATGATCTGCCGCGCAGATGCCCTGCCGCCGGAAGGAATTCCGTACCGGCGGCGGATGGCTGTGCGGCGAGGAGGTTCGGTCAATGACTCTCGAACTGGCCTGGTTGCGAACCTGGGTCGAGGTCGTGGATACCGGCGGCTTTACCAGAGCGGCCGAAAAGTTGCATTTGTCGCAACCACGCGTCTCGGCGCACATCGCGAATCTGGAACGCGAACTCGGCTGTCTGCTTATCGAGCGCCGTATCCGGCCGCTCACCCTCACCGACGACGGCCGCGCTCTGCTGGCCCGGGCGCGGGCGGTGCTCGCGGCGGCGGACGAACTGGTCACCGCCCGCCAGACCGACCGGGGCGACATCACGGGAACCGTCACCGTCGCGAGCTTCGCCAGCGGGAGTTCGGAGTTCCTCCCGGGGGTCATCACGGCGCTGCAGGAGAAGCACCCGGGGATCCGGGTGGCGGTCCTGGACGGTGACGTGGACTTCATCGAGGCGGCGCTGTCCGAGCGCCGGGTCTCGGTGGCCCTGCGCACGGTCCGGCCGGAGCCGCACGACCACGCCTTCACCATGCGTCCGTTGTGGCGGGAGCCCTTCGTCATGCTCGCCCCGACCGGCCATCCCCTGCTGGAGAAGAGCGAGGTCGATCTCGCGGACTTCACGGGCCAGCGCGTGATCACGATCGGCGATCCGCTCGCCAACACGGTGGTCGGTTACGAGGCCGAGGTCGAGTTGAGCATCAAGGACCTGGTCGCGCCGAGCGGAATCGTGTCCCATCAGCCGACCACGCTCGGCGCGATGGTGCGGGCCGGGCACGGAATCGGCATCATCAACTACCTGGGCGGGGTGATGGTCCTGCGCGAGGGAATGGAAATGCGTCCCATTCACCGTCTCAACCGGTATCGGGACGTGGGAATCTGGTGGCACTCGGAGCGACCGCTCGGCGCGGCCGCACAGGCTTTCATCCGAGCGGTGATAAAGGCTCCGCGGCCCGAGGGGACGACCGCCATTCCACCGCTTTGACGAGCCGGGGACGCATTCGCGGGGCGAATAACCCCCATCCGTGAATCGCCGTTGACGATCTCGGGGTGACCGGGGTGAGGTTGGTCGAAAGCCGCAAGGATCGGAGTCGCGATGGCCACTGTCCGTACGTACTCGAATCTCGATGTGGCGGTACGCAGCGACACGTCGGACGTGGGTGAGGGGCCGGTGTTCGACCCGCGTACCGGGCATCTCCTCTGGGTCGACATCTACGGCTGCAAGGTGTACGACGACGATCTGTCCACCGGGAGGCAGACCGTCACGGAGGTCGGCACGATGGTCGGCGCGGTCGCGCCCCGCGCCGCGCAGGAGGGCTTCGCCGCCGCGGTGGCGGACGGGTTCGGTTTCGTCACCGCCGACGGGCTGACGCTGGTCGACCCGGTGCTGCCGGAGCCGAACCTGCGCATGAACGACGGCAAGGTGGACTCCCACGGCCGGTTCTGGGCCGGCAGCAACGACATGGAGTTCGCGCCGGGCCAGGGCCGGCTGCACCGGTGGGACGGCGACGGACCGAGCGTCGTCGTCGCGGACGGTCTCGTCCTGCCGAACGGCCTCGGCTGGAACGCCGAGGACACCGTCCTGTACCTCGCCGACAGCTACGCCAACCTCCTCTACCGGGCCGACTTCCACGCCGAGCCGGGAGAGCTCGGCCGCCTGGAGGTGCTGGCCAAGACCGAGGGGGCCGGCGTTCCCGACGGCCTCGCCGTCGATGTGGAGGGGTGTTTCTGGGTGGCCATGCACGGGGGCCGCGAGGTGCGGCGGTACGACCCGACCGGGCGGGTCGTCGGGGTCGTTCCGGTGCCCGTCCTTCAGCCGACCAGTTGCGCGTTCGGTCCGGACGGCCGCCTGTACATCACCTCCGCCCGCAACGGCCTGTCCGCCGAGGAGCTGGAAAGGTCCCCGCTGTCCGGTTCCGTCTTCGTCATCGAGACCGGTACGCAGGGGGTCCCCGTCCAGCCGTTCCGGGCCTGACGGAACCGCCCACGGGGCACTGGGCATTCGCATTCCGGATGAATGACCATCGATAACCGTCTTTCCCTTGTGCGGTATTGGCGTCATACCGTCGATGGCATGGACACTGAAGGTCGTGACACGGAGGCAGCGGGCCCAGTGGCAGCCGTCAGGCCGCTGGTGCCCCGGCCCGGACTGGACGACATAGGACTGCTCCTCGGGGATGTGGCACGGGGGACGCCCGTCGAACTCGCCGACGGCACGGCACCGGCCGTCGAGGACATCGCCGCAGGGCACAAGGTCGCGTTGCGTGACATTCCGAAGGGCGCGCCGGTCCGCAAGTACGGCGAGGTGATCGGCGTGGCCCTGGCCGACATCCCGGCGGGCGGCCACGTGCATGTGCACAACCTGGGAATCGGCGGGTGGCAGGAGCCGGCGGCGCGTCCGTCGCCGGCCCGCTCGCGGCCCGCCTCCGCCGCCCTCACCCGCGACCACTTCCTCGGTTACCGCAGGGCGGACGGGCGGGCGGCCACCCGGAACCACATCGTCGTGGTGCCGACCGTGAACTGCTCCGCCACGGTCGCCCGGATGATCGCCCAGCGGGCCGACGAGCGGCACAAGGGGACGCCCGGCCTCGACGGCGTCATCGCGCTCCCGCACGACCTCGGCTGCGGAATGGCGGAGGGCACCCCGGGGGACGCCATCCTGCGCCGCACCCTGCGCGGCTACCTCGGCCACGCCAACGTGGCGGCGGCCCTCCTGATCAGCCTCGGCTGCGAGGTGAACCAGCCGGAGAACCTCCTCGGCGACGGCGTCGGACCCGAGACCCTCACCATCCAGGACCTCGGCGGCACCGCGGCGACGGTGAACGCGGCACTGGACCGCATCGCGCACCTGGTCGCCGGGATCACGACGTCGCGCCGCACACCGATCCCCCTCGCGGAGCTGACACTGGGCCTGCAGTGCGGCGGCAGCGACGCCTACTCCGGACTGACCGCCAACCCCACCCTCGGTGTCGCGGCCGACCTGCTCGTCGCGGCCGGCGGGAAGGTCGTCCTCGGCGAGACCCCCGAAATCTACGGCGCCCACCACCTGCTGCGCGACCGGGCGTCGAACCCCGAGGCCGCGGCCCGGATCGACGAACTCATCGCCTGGTGGCAGCAGTACACGGCCGCGGGCGGCGCGACACTCGACAACAATCCGTCGCGCGGAAACCGGGCCGGCGGGATCACCACCATCTGGGAGAAGTCCCTGGGCGCCGTACTCAAGTCCGGGACCAGCCCGCTGAACGACGTCGTCGGGTACGGCGAACCGGTCACCGCGCCGGGCCTCACCTTCATGGACACGCCCGGCTACGACCCCGTGTCGGCCACCGGCATGGTCGCCGGCGGCGCAAACCTGCTCGCCTTCACGACCGGACGCGGCTCGCTGTTCGGCTCCCGTCCGGTCCCCTGCCTGAAGATCAGCACCACCAGCGGGCTGTACGAGCGGATGCGCGGCGACATCGACTTCGACGCCGGCCCGGCCATGAGCCACGCCGACCAGGTCTCGTACGGCACCGCCTTGTTCGAGGCCCTTGTGGACATGGCGTCGGGCGTCGAGAGCAAGTCCGAGGCACTCGGCTTCGGGACGGAGGAGATCGTCCCCTGGCGCATGGGGGCCGTCCTCTGACACGAACAGGCCCTCTTCGACGTACGGCGCGTCGACGCGGGACGTCCGCACACTACGAAAGGTCGCGGCATGACACTTCAGCACAGGACCGCCCTCGTCACCGGAGCCGCCTCGGGAATCGGCCGGGCAACCGCCCTGCGGCTGGCCGGTGACGATTTCACGGTGGCCCTGCTGGACCTCGATCGGGCCGGCCTGTCCCGGACCCGGATCCTGATCGAGAAGCAGGGGGGCACCGCTCACGAGGTTCCCCTGGACCTGCGCCGGGCCGAGGAGGTCGCCGCGGCGGTGGACACCACCGTCAGCCTGCTGGGATCCCCGGACGTCCTGGTGAACGTGGCGGGAGTCGGGGTGGCGGCGAACGTGCTGGAGACCAGCGACAGTGACTGGGACCTGGTGCTGGGCGTGAATCTCACCGGGCCGTTCTTCATGACCCGGGCCGTCCTGCCCCACATGATCTCGGACGGTGCGGGTGTGATCGTGAACATCGCTTCCGTGGGCGGACAGGTGGGCCTCGCACGACGTGCCGCGTACTGCGCGTCGAAGGCGGGGCTGGTCGGGCTGACGCGTGCCGTCGCGGTGGATCACGCCAAGGAAGGCGTGCGCTGTGTGGCGATATGCCCGGGGACGGTCGAGACGGAGTGGATCGACAAGATCCTCTCCGACGCCCCCGATCCCGGCGCGGCCCGCGCGGCGATGGCGGCCCGGCAACTCGACGGCCGGCTCGGCACCCCCGAGGAGGTCGCCGCCCTCGTCGCCTTCGTGGCAGGAGACCAGGGCCGGTTCATCAACGGGGCCGCCCTGACGGTCGACGGCGGGATGACAGCGGCCTGACGGCTGTCGGCGCACACCCCTGAGGTGCGGGGCGTCAGTGCGCGCTCAGGATCAGCCGCCGAGGCCGGCCGGGCCGGCGCCCCCAGTACGGCGGCTCCCGGCAGCAGCCACGCCCCCTGGTCCCCGCTCCGACCGGGCAGGTCCTGCCGCCGGCTGGCGGCGGTCTGCCGCGGTGACCGCGAGGGCCTCCGGAGCGGGACGGCTCCGGGGGCCGGCCTGCGGAGAACCGCCCCGGGTGCGAGGCGCCTCGCAAACGCGTAGGCGAGATCCAGCCAGAAGTGCTCCCCTGGAATGCTTGAGCACGCAAGGAAGTTCGGGTGTGTGGGGCGCCGGCCGGAGCGCTCCGGGTTCCGCAACACCTTCCCGAGGAGTCGTACCGATGTTCCGTCGTCTTGTGTCACGTCACCGCCGAACCACGTTGCTGAGCGCCCTCGTCCTGGCCGGACTCGCCACCGCCCAGAGCACCGCGGCCCTCGCCGCGGAGCCGCCCGTGAGCGGGGCCCGCGTGCTCGCGCACTTCGACATCGCCGCACAGCAGCAGCCGGAGAACATCACCGCCGAGCCCGACGGCTCCGCGGACCTGACGTGGCTCGGCGCCCGGCAGGTCGTCCGGGTCACCCCGCAGGGCAGGGTCACCGTGCTGGCGACCCTGCCTGCCGTCGCCTCCGGCATCGCCTGGGCCGAGGGCATCGTCCGGGCACCCGACGGCACCCTGTACGTCAATTACAACGCGGGCCCCGCGTCCGGGATCTACCGGATCGGCCACCACGGCGGCACCCCCGTCAAGGTCGTGGACCTGCCCGGGGTCGCCTTCCCCAACGGCCTGGCGCTCGACCCGCACAGCGGCACCCTGTTCCTCACCGACTCCGCCACCGGCACGGTGTGGCGGGCCTGGCCGCGCACCGGCGAGGCGCGGCTGTGGGCGACCGACCCGCTGCTGCTGCCCGGCACCGGCCCCGACGCGCAGGGCTACGGCGCCAACGGCGTCAAGGTCCACAACGGGGCGGTCTGGATCGGCAACTCCGACCGGGGCACCCTGCTGCGCATCCCGGTGGGACCGCACGGCGAAGCGGGGAAGGTCACCGTGGCCGCGCAGGTCAAGAGCATCGACGACTTCGCGTTCACCGGCCACGGCGACAGCGTGCTGGCCGCGCAGAGCAACCTCGACCGCGTCGCCCTGGTCACCCCCGGCAAGACCGCCCAGACCGTACTCACCGCCGCGGACGGACTGTCCACCCCGACCTCGGTGACGGTCAGCGGTCGGCTGGTGTACGTGGCGAGCGCCGCATACAACAGTGGCGTCGACCCCAACGTGGTGCTCGGCCACCTGCGCCACTGAGCCCCCGGCCCGGCTGATCCCGGTGGCCCCGCCCCCCGGCCCCTGGTACGGCGCCGGCTGCCACGGCGGACGACAAGTCGGCCGGCGGCACACGCGGCGCCGGGGCGTCCGGGGGGCGGCCTGCAGCCCGGTCGGCCGGCACTTGGCGACGACGAAGACGACCCGCCCCTGCGTGGATCAACGGGATCGAACTCGAAGCGCACGACCCGTACTTGGCAGGCCCGCGACGGCGCGTCATGCCGTCGCCGGGCCGCCTGCCGGTCCGCGGGGTCTCCAACGGCACTGTCGACCGCCGTGCTGGTCCGGGTCGCGGAACAGGCGGTCCGCGACGGCCTCGGGTCACCGGGGGGCAGGCTCAGCACAGGCAGGCGGAGGATGAACCCGACGATCCCCGCTCACGCTCCCCGACCGGGCACCCCTCGTACGGCTTGCCGAAGTCCTCGGGCGGCGCTCCCACGGCCAAGTACCACGGGTGGGGAGATGTCGCCCTGTTCGCCGCCTGCACGGCAGCGCGCGCCAAGTCCCCCGACCGGCCCGCGGATCCGCGGCGAGTCCACCGGTCCGTGACATCCCCGAACGGTCCCCGGAAGTGACCAAGGGTGTGTGCCAGAATCCTCTGACACACACCCTGACCTGCGACTGTCTCCAGTCGGGACGACAGGATTTGAACCTGCGACCCCTTGACCCCCAGGCGTGAGCGTCAGAGGTGTTTTCCGCATATAGCAGACTTAATCAGGACGCAGGATGTGCGCAGAGGGCTCCCTCGTGCACTATCGCGCACACCGCGTGGTCCCCAACTGGTACCCGCTGGCGGCCATAGCTCTGCCGCCAGACGCTCCGTGAGACGTGCCGACACCTATGACCAGGATCCACCGGCTGGACAGCCGCGGACACTGCCGCACAGGTACCGTCGCCCCCGAGGGCGACATCTTCGCTCTGGGGCACACTCGTCGGCTACGACTCCGCAAGCGGCCTGCCCTTCGGGACGGGAACGCCCCACCTGGTCGCCCACCGCGTCATGTCAGAAATGCCCGCCCTGGACAGCCTCCCCGGCAAGCTGCGCAAGCTTTTGGCGAAGGCCCTCTATGTCCGGTTGACGGTGCGGTGGGGCGGGGCGGGGCAGGGCGAGTTCGCCGCCGGGTGGTCGATTGAGAGCAAGGATCCGCCGCCCGCCCCGGCGCCGTACGGAAACCCGGCAGCCGGGGCGAAGGGCCCGCGATCAGGCGGCGCGTGCGGCGCGGCCGGCCACCCACGTGGCGGCGGCATCCGCGACGCGACGCCCCAGCGCCTCGGCGGTGGCGATGTCGCTGGCCGTCACCCCCTCGGTCCCCTGATCCGCGTTGGACTGAGCGGCGGCACCCAGGAAGAAGCCCAGCCTGTTGAGATCGTTCTCGCTCCCCTTGGACGAGTTCCAGCCCCCCGGCAGGCCGAGCGCGATCCAGTGCATACCGTGCTGCGACGCCAGCGTCGCGAAGTACTGGAGGGTCGACTGTTTGTCGCCCGCCTTGGAAGCCGAGTTGGTGAATCCGGCCGCCAGCTTGTCCTTCCAGGCCTGTCCGAACCAACGCTCGGAGCTGGCCTCCGCGAAGCCGTGGAAAGCGGTGGCAGCGGTTCCCATGTAGGTGGGGGAACCGAAGATGATCGCATCCGAGGCGTCCAGCTGCCTCCACTGAGCGTCGGTGATCTCACCGATGGCGATCAGGTTCACGACGGCGCCGGCCTCCTTGGCGCCACGCTGGACAGCCTCGGCGATGACGGCGGTGTGGCCGTAGCCGGAGTGATAGGCGATGGACACGATGGGCGAAGTCACAAGTACCTCCTACGCTTGAAAACGAAAGCTTCGAGATTCAACTTATTGGCGCCCTCGCAGGTGAACCGGGTAGGAGGCTGACAGATCATGGTTAAAATCCGACACTTGGGTGTGACGGCTACTCCGGTTACGCTGACATCGGCCAGGTTCCCTGCGTGATGGTGGCTACTGGTGACGGTGAGAAAACGACAGGGCACGTCGCGCGAGATCGCGGACATCGGCTTCGCTCCCGCCGTCGGCACCCCTGCCGGCATCGAAATCATTTCTCTGGCCGACCTGCGGGAGCGGGCCGCCGTCCACATGGGCGAAGGACGGCTGCAGGCACCGCAGCGACCCACGTTCCACCACTTGATCACCCTCTCCAGCGGCTCGCTGTGGCACACGGTGGACTTCACCGGTTACGCCCTTGAGCCGGGCTCTTGGCTCTGGACCCGACCTGGTCAGGTGCAGCAGTGGGGTGATCTGGGCGACGCCGAGGGCACCCTGGTCCTCTTCGAGGGCGACTTCCTGGATCCGGCCACCGTGGCTGCAGCGCGGATGGATGATCCGTACGCCCCCGCGCTCCAGGTTCCCGGTCCCGAGGACCGTCACGCGCTGGAGATGGCCGGGGACCATCTGGCGCTGGAGTTCCAGGCGTTGCGTGGCATCTCCCTGGAGGCGCACGTGGCGGTGTTGCGCCACCTGCTGGCAGTCCTCGTGCTGCGCCTTTCGCAGCGCACCGCGCCCGTCGGCAGCCCGGCACCGGACCCAGGGGAGGCATTCCTCCACTTCCGTGACGCGGTCGAAAGCGACTTCACCCGCACCCGCCGTCTGGAGGACTACGCCCGGGCCCTGGGCTACTCACCGCGCACCCTCTCCAGGGCCGCGCTGACCGGAGCCGGGGTGGGGGCGAAGGAGTTCATCGACCGGCGGGTCGTCCTGGAAGCCAAGCGCCTTCTGGCGCACGGCAATCAATCAGCCGCCCGTGTCGCGGCGCAACTGGGCTTCACCAGTGCCACCAACTTCAGCAAGTTCTTCCACCAGCGCACCGGCCAGTCTCCGATCGCCTTCCGCGCGACCGTCCGCGGCCGCTCCTCGGAGGATGGCGGGAGCGAAGCGCCCGACGCCAGGCGGCCTGGGCGGTGAGCATCGCTCCCGGGAGCGGGACCAAGAGACAAAGACCCACAGAGCCCGCCCATCGCCAGTCCGGTGCACATGGGCAGCAGGGTGACGTCGAGGACCGCCGCTGAGGACACGGCCTCGGCGATGAACAGCGCGCCGTCCGGCCGGGCAGGGACGGAGTCAACCGCGGCGCAGGCGATCCGCCACCGGTCCCCGCCCGAGGCGGCCCAGCCGGCCATCAGAGGACACCGTAGGTCAGGACGTCCGCGGCGGTCGCGCGCCGGGGGGTGGTCGCGATGGCCCACCACCCGGCGCGCGGGCGCGTCGTGAGTACGGGTCAGCCCCAGTTCATCTCGCCGGTGGCGACCTTGGTGCCCAGGTCCAGAGCCACCGCCAGGCCCAGGTCTGGGTAACGCTGGAGCATCGCGGACTTCAGAGCCTCGGAGTCGTTGCCGTGCTTGGCCAGCTCCTCCTCGAACTCGGCGAGGTAGGTGCGAGTGGATCCGATCACCGAAGCATCGGTGGCGGAGTCGGCGGACCTGTGGCCGGCGACCACGAACCGCGGGGCGAGCCGCTCCATCTCGGCGAGCGTCTCGGCCCAGGCGTGCCGCTCACGCGGCGTAGGGGTGTCGGCGGTCCACGCATGCAGACCGGCGAAGAGCAGGACCCCGCCCACCACCGCGCGGTCCTCGGGCTGCCACAGGTACTCGGTGCGCCAGACCAGGTCGGGGTGGCCGCCGCGCAGCTCGAAGTCGTGGCCCTCGATGGTGACGTGGTCTCCTTTCAGCGCCTCCGGGACGATCACCTCGGTGGGCAGGTTCCTGCCCAGGTGTGCCCAGGTCTTGAGCTTGCCCTGCCAACTGCTCTTGATCCGCTCCACGGTGGTGGCGGTGGCGACGATCCGCACCTCCGGGAACGCCCGGCGGATCACCTCCAGGCCGAAGTAGTAGTCAGGGTCGGCGGTGGTGACCACGACGGTGGTCAGCTCCTTGCCGCTGTCGAGGACGTCCGCCAGGACCCGGTGCTGCTCGGCGAGCGTGAACTGGCCGTCGACCAGGAGTGCTTCGCGCTCGCCCGTGACCAGGACGGACGACTTGCTCAGGCCGGTGTCACCGGCCGTGTGAACGGAATACGTCAGGCTGGACATGGGTGCACTGTCCTTGGAGGGGTTGCGTGACGGTGGCTTCAGGCGGCCGTGGTGGCGGCCACGTGCTGGTCCAGGGCATGGGTGAGCGCGTCGGCCGAGGCGACACCGTCAAAACTATGCTCAGAAGCTTGTCGTCATCGGATACGCAGACGACTCCCCATGGTCAAAATCCGACAGCCCGGCGATCCCCTCAGGGGAGAAGAGCAAGATTTCGCGCGAAGTCCTGCCTGTTATACAGATGCCATGCAAAACGTCCGGCCGAACTTCTCCGGCCGGACGTTCCGCGGTGACGACTCGGCAGCCCCACGCCTGCCGTGTCACCGTGCGGCTAGCGCAGCGTGGTGTTGCCTTCGCCGCCGACGACGACCGGGGCGCCCTTCACCGGCGTGGCCTCGCCGAGATCCCAGCCCTTCGGCTTCGCGCCGGGCACCTCGACGACGGACGGCTCCTCGCCCGTGACGGGGCCGCCCTCGACGACCGGGAGGTCTCGCAGCTTCTTGGCGGTGCCCGGCGTGATGTGGTGCGGGTGCGGGTTGCCGGGCGCCTCCGAGACCGTGACGCCGTCGTGCTTGGTGGCACTGCTGCCGGCCGAGGCCGCAGCGGCAACCCCACCCGAGGCGAGCAGTGCGGCCAGTACGCCGGCCATCACGGCACCCTGACGACGCGAGATGCCGTTCCTACGCACCTTCATGTGATCAGCTCCTTCGCAGGTGGAGGGAGACAGGAGTACCGGCACACGTCCGGCCCCCGTTCCCTCGGGATCGAGATCGAGGCAACTCTCGCCCGGGCCTGCTGAAGATCCGCTGAACGTTCTGAAGATCTCCTTCAACACCTGATGTCTCAGGCCCGATGCCTGACGTCGAAGTCGACGGAGTGGGGGGTCGGCTTGCCGAGTAGCTCGATCAGCGTGCGGGTCTCGTCCTCGCTGAGGAGTGGACGCGCAGAGTTGTCTGCGGAGGACTTCGCCGAGAACCAGAAGCAGAGCACTACGTAGGTTGGGGAACGCGTTCCCTCGGCGCCCGGCCGCAAGGCATGATCACGGGCATGGCGGAAGCAAGTGCCTGCCGGGTCCGTCAGGCGATGCCGGCTTCGCCGTCGATGGCGGTGAGGCGGTAGCCAGGGCCGTTGATCGGGACGACCTCGCAGTGATGGAGGAGCCGGTCCAGGATGGCGGTGGCGAGGACCTCGTCGCCGAAGACCTGACCGAACTCGCTGAAGCTCCTGTTCGAGGTCAGGATGATCGACCGGCGGTCCGGCACAAGGCCATGGCGCAACACAGCTACGGGGCGTCTCGCATCGCGCTGCGGCCGAAGCTGGTCTCAGGTTCGGCTCTGCGCGTCCATGAGCGCGGTGGCCGTGAGCCACACGACCGCCCGGTTGAGGCGTTCGGGATGCAGGGCGCACATGGCATCGAAGAATTCGATCTGGCTCGTTGTCTCCTTCAGGAGCCGGTCCGCGTCACGGATGTACTGCCGAGTTTCCTCGATGGTGGCCGGACTGTCCAAAAGCGCCTTGTTCTTGTGCCCGCAGACGACGTGGCGCGGCGCGAGGCGCTCGACCGCGTCGAGCGCCTGAAGCCACTGTGCACGCCCGCCATCCGCAGATTCGGAGAGGTACGCGTGCACGCCGTTATAAACGACATCGCCGGCGACGACGAGCCCGATCGAGGGAACGTGCAGCACCGTGGTGCCGTCGGTATCGCTGTGTCCGACTTCGACGGAGCGCAGAACGTTGCCCTCCAGAAGAAATCCTTGCGCTGGTACGGGCCGTGCGAGCACGGGAGTCGGCGGGATCTGACCGGGGAACAGGTTGTCCCACTGGGCCTTTCTGAATTCCGCCGAGCTCTGCTGCCGCATGAGACGGATGCTGTCCTCGCCGGCGAGTACCACGGCGCCGGGGAAGCGCTCGACCAGAGGGCCGGAGCCGAACCAGTGGTCACCGTGGCCGTGCGTGATGAAAATGTGTTCAAGGCGCTTGCCCGACCGTTCGACCCAGTCACCCACCCTCCGGGCCTGTTCGATCGTCAGCGGGGGATCGACCAGTACTGCGCTCGTCTCCCCATAGATGAGCGTGGTCGACATCGGCGACCAGGAGAACAGGTCTCCGTTGGGAACGGGATCCGTGACGCTGGTGGGGATCGGATCGGAGATGAAGACTTCGTACGCCAAATCGGTCTGGGAGACCATCTCTACCACGCCCTTTTCCGTGTGGTGGTTGCCTGGTGGCACCTTGACGGGGCCGGACAGCCCGGCCGCCCCTTTCATCTCGGGACCATGACGTCCCAGTGCTCGACGGCTCGCCCGTCCGCCACCCGGAACAGGTCGTGGAACACGAAGTCGGCGCCCGCGAAGACGCCCACCGAACGGACGTAGGCGAAGTTCCCCTCGGCGACGACGTCGAGTACGTCGGAGTACTTGAGGGACCGGCCGGACTTCGCCAACTCCCCCAGTGCGGCCGCCAGTCCACTGATGCCGTCGGCGAAGCGGGGATTGTGCTGGATGTAGGACTCGCCCGCCAGGTAGTGGTCCAGGTCGGAGAAGTCGTTGTCGACCAGAATCGTGCGCACCGTCTCTTCCGCCGCCCTGCGCGTGGCGTCCGTGTCGGCCGTCGCGTCGATGACGGCGACGCCGTCGACCTGGGTGTGACCGTTGGCCGTCCGTTCCGCGATCGGCTCCTGGTCGCCCCAGTGGCCGGCGATCTGTCCATCCGCGATCTGCCAGAGATCGAAGGCTGCGGCCCGGCCACCGTCGGGGAACGTCGTCGTGGCGTGAGTCACGACGAAGTCCCCCTGTGCCAGTACACGGTGCACCTGGTTCTTGCGCCCGGTGGTGTCGTCGATGGCCGCGAGGACGACCTGCTTGTTGGCTTCATTGCCCATGACGTTCGCCTCTTGTCGTTCGCAAGCGGGGTTTGACCGTCGTACGGTCGCACCGGACCCCGTTGAGGGCGGCGGCTGCACCCGGAGAAGTGAGTACAAAAAATGTACTCACTGGTGACGTTAACCTAGCACAGTGAGTACTGAATCTGCACCGACACCCCGTGTCTGTTCTGTGACCGACGCGGTAGCAGTCGTCGGTGAACGCCATTCGCTGCCGATCGTGCGCGAGCTGCTGTACGGCAACCGGCGTTTCTCCGAGATCGCCGACGCCGTCGGGCTCTCCCGGACGCTGCTGTCCACACGACTGCGTCGGCTGGAGACAGCCGGCGTCGTGGAACGGCGGCGCTACAGCGAGCATCCGCCGCGCGACGAGTACGTCCTCACGGAGGCGGGCCGGGCCCTGCTCCCCGTGCTCGCCGCCCTCAAGGAGTGGGGCGACACGTACTGCCGGGACGGCAATGCCACAGCGGAGTTCCAGCACCGATGCGGTGCCGTCCTGCACACCCGAGCGGACTGCGCAGCCTGCGGCGAGGAGATCCGCTTCGAGGACCTGGCCGTGGTGGGAGGCACCCACCCGCCGCAGATACGCCCCTGAGCGCCTCGCGTCTCGCACGCCCTCCGGCCCGGAACCTCGCGCCGGCCGCCTCCGCCCACCACAAGCCGGGCCCTGAGCCGTGTCTTCCGCGCCGATCCCGCGGCCCACCGCGCGTTCCGGTCGGCGCCCTGGAGTGGTTCAGCGCCATCGGAGCTGTCCCTTCCACCGGATTCGCCTCTCACCGGATCGCGCCCGGGTCCCCGATCCGGGGTACCGGAGGCACGCGGTCACCCCTCTTGCCTGGCGATGATCAGGAGCAGACGGGCACCCCCGTCGGTGGTCCGAGGCGATTCCGCAGTGAGCGTCCCCCCGTGGGCGGTCGCGATGTCGCGGGCGATGGCGAGGCCAAGACCAGTCCCTCCCTCGCTGCGGGTACGGGCGTCGTCCAGACGCGTGAATCGGTCGAAGACCCTCTCCCGGTCGGGTTCGGGGATGCCCCGGCCGTCGTCGCTCACCTCGACGACCACGTCGTGCTCCGTGTGCCGCACCTCCACCGTCACCGTGCTGTGTGCGTGGCGCAGAGCGTTGTCGAGGAGGTTCGTGAAGAGGCGGGCGAGTGCCGTACGACTGCCCAGAACCGTCTCATCAGGGTCGGAGTCCGCCACGAGGACGACAGGTTGACCGGGGTAGCGCTCGGCGAGGGTCCGTCGCAAGAGGTCGGTCACGCGCAGGGGTTGGAGCTTCAGGGGCTGGCGCGCATCCAGGCGGGCAAGGAGCAGCAGATCGGCGACGATGTCCCCAAGACGTGTGGTGTCGCGCAGCGCCTCGCTGCCGACCGCGGTCCATTCAGCCCGGTCGGGACGGGCCAGGGCCAGCTCGAGACGGGCCTTCAGGGTGGTGAGCGGGCCGCGCAGTTCGTGCGAGGCATCCGAGGTGAAGGTCCGCAGGCGGCCGACGGCGCGCTGGAGTTGATCGAGAGTGCCGTTCATCGTCTCCGCCAGCGATGCGACCTCGTCGTCGGAGTCGGGGACGGGGACGCGCCGCTGGAGACTGTGGGCGGTGATGTCGGCGAACTCGGCACGGATGTTCTCCACCGGTCGCAGTGCCCGGCCCATGGCGTACCACGCCAGGTAGGCCACCAGCAGGACCAGCACGGCGGTACTGGGGACCAGGGCCCAGGTCAGAGTGATGACGGCGGTATGCGCGGGAGCACGGTTCGCGAACGCCTGCACCACGATCGGCCCCGTGGGCGTGCCCACGCTGGCACTGGCACCCTCGTCTGCCGACGCGGTGGACGACGCATCGGCAGGGTGTGCGGTGTCCAGGATGATGTCCGGCAGGGCGGCCTGTACGTCGGCCGGAGGTGTTCCTGAGCCGAGTTGGTGGGCTGCCTTGTCGACGTGGTCACGAGCCGCGTTCTGGGCGGAGGTGACCAGGTTGGTGTGGACGGCGTAGAGCAGGACCACCGAGCAGGCGGCGAGGGCAAGGCTGGCGACCAGTGCGACGGCGACGGTGGCACGGACGCGCACGGTCTGCGGCCGCAGCCACAGGCGCCGGCGGTGTCTGCGGTCATGCTCCGTCGGAGCGGAGCAGGTAGGCCCCACCGGGCACGGTTTGGATACTGGCCCGGCCGAAGGGACGGTCGATTTTCCGGCGAAGAGCACTGACGTTGACCTCCACGATGTTCGGGCCGCCCTCGTACGCGCTGTCCCAGACCCGGTCCAGGATGGCGGCCTTGCTGATGGCGATGTCCGGCGTTGCCGCGAGCAGCGCGAGGACATCGAACTCGCGAGGAGTGAGGGCGATATCCGTGCCTCCGCGGCGGCAGCGGCGGGCTCCGGTGTCGATCTCCAGGTCCCCGAAGTGCTGGACGATCTGCCGCTCCGGCCGCGCGCGACGTATCAGGGCGTGCAGCCGGGCGGTGAGGACGACGAAAGAGAAGGGCTTCGTCAGATAGTCGTCGGCCCCGGTCTCCAGCCCTTCCGCTTCGTCGTACTCACCGTCTTTCGCCGTCAGCATCAGGATCGGGGTGTTGTCGCCGATCGACCGCAGGTGGGCGCAGACCTTGTAGCCGTTCAGGCCCGGCATCATGACGTCGAGAATGATCACGTCGTAGGTGTCCGCCGCCGCCCTGGCGAGACCGTCAAGGCCGTCGCTCGCGGCGTCCACCGCGAAACCCTCTGCTCGCAGGCCCTGTTGGAGCAGCTCCACGAGACGGGTGTCGTCGTCCATCACCAGCACACGCATGCCCTCTACCTTGCCCGACCGGTCGCGCCAGTCGCTGAAGAGGATCTTCAGGACGTTCAGCGACCCTTCAGCCGACGGATCGGACTGCCCGCGCGACCGGGTGGTGACCCCATCGTCTACCGGGTCGCCCAGGTGCCCATCGTGTTCGGCGACAGACCCAGGTCGGCGGCGGCCCTGTTGGTGAGCCCGGAGCCGATCAGACGGGTGACCGCCGGCTCGGTCCTGGTCAGTGCCTGCCACCCCGACCCGGGGCCTGCCGCTCCCGTCGCCCACGGTGCCCGTCGAACTCGCGCCCCGCGAAGGACCTCTTGGACGGACAGCATCGAAGCAGCCCACCACGACCAATTCGCCACAGCCGAGCGCGCCGTCGGCCCGCTGTTCGATGACCGGTCGCCGGGTGTGCTGCGAGCCACCCCAGCGTGAACGAAAACCAGGGACGGACGCCGGTTGGTGAGCGGGCGGCCGGGCACCAGGGAGCCCGGCCCGGATGCTCAGGCGGCGGTGCCGAGGGGGTTGAGGATGGCCATGCGCCAGGTGCCGTCCTGACCACGACGGGCGACGTTGGCAGTGGTGCCGGTGGCCTTCTTCCGGTTGCCGTCGGGACCGGTGATCTCGAGGGTCCACTCCTCGCTGATGAACGCGATGTCGTCGCCGGCCACGACGCGCGACGGGCCGTTGGACAGCTGGGAGTTGCCGGCGATCGACCCGGCCGTGTAGTCGCGCAGCGCCTGACCGGTGACGGTCTCACCGGTGACGGTACGCATGACCGCACCGGGCGCGAGCAGGCTCAGGACCTCGTCAAGCTTCCCGGAGTTCATGGCCTGCTCGAAGGCCGGGGGGAGCTGCGCCGGGTCGGTGATGGGAGTCAGCATGGTGGTTCCTCTCAGAATTGGATGTTGCGCAGATCGTTGAAATGGCGGGTGCCGCGACCCGCGTGTGAAGGTCCGCCAGGATGCTCTGCGGGCAGCAGCGCCGTGCCGGCCGCCGCCGCAGGTTCCACGCATGGGGGTGTGGGACCGTCAGGCATACCGGCGAAGGAAGCCGGCCAACGCCGGGTTGACCTGGTCGGGGTGAGTGAGGTTCGTCGTGTGTCCGGCCCCGGTCACGGTGACCAACTCCTCGGCACCGGGGATCTTCCCGGCCAGCGCCTGGCCCAACGGGTACGGGATCGGCTGGTCCGCGTCGCCGTGGACGACCAGGGCAGGCACCGTGATCTCACCGAGCCGGCCGGTGATGTCGTCAACCCCCATCAGTACCTGCACCGCGTCGGCGAGCCGTTCACGCGGCTGCGCCCGCCACTTCGCCAGCCACTGGTCGTGGATCGCGGGCCGGCCCAGCAGCATCCCCAGCAATACCGGGGCCACTGCCTCCGGACCCGCGCCGCGGAATCCCTCCGACACGCCACGCATCTGCTCCAGCGCCTCGAGCGGCCAGGAGACCGAGGTCGTGTCGATCAGCACCAGGGCCTTGACCCGCTCAGGCGCCAGCAAAGCGGCCCGCATCGACAGAAAGCCGCCCTGCGAATGCCCTACCAGCGCCGCCTGTTGCACGCCCAGGTGATCCAGCAGCCCGATCAGGTCGGCGGCCGAGTCCCAGTAGGTGTAGGTCTTGCCGTCGTCCTCGGTCCGGCCGTGCAGCCGCTCGTCCCACACGACGACCCGAAAGTCCGCGGCCAGGACCTGGATCTGATGCGCCCACATGTCACGGTCCATGAGGTTGCCGTGGCTGAAGACCACGACCGGGCCCTCACCACCGCTGTCCTCGAAGTAGAGGCGGGCACCGTTGACGTCTGCGTACGGCATGGTTGTTTTCTCCATTCCTCCCGACCTCACCAGGCAGTCGGAGGCTTGACCGGACGCGGATAACGCGCTGACTGCGTGCTTAAACAATGCGCGATGCGTGCTGCGCAGGCGAGGTATGCAAGGGACGCGCCATGGTCGAAAATGGACTCGCCGATCCGCTCAAGGCGTGCGCCTCGGAGAGCCCGGGCGCGGCGCGGTCTCCGCCCCACAGCCCAGCTGCCGCTGGCTGTCCGAGCGGGCGGGGTTGTCAGCGCTGCGTGGCGCGGAATGCCCCGGGAGTGGCACCCACCGTCCGCTCGAAGAACTTCCCGAAGTTGGTGGGTTCAGTGAAGCCCAGCATGCGCCCGACGGACGCGACAGGAAGGCCCGTATGTACCAGCAGCCGCTTGGCCTCCAGGGCGACACGGTCGTCGATGAGATCCTTCGCGGTACGGCCCGTAGCGGCCAGACAGGCTCGCGTCAGCGTCCGCGGCGAGTAACCGAGGTGCGCGGCATACTCGGCAGCACGGCGCCTCGTGGTGAACGCGCGTTCCAGCTCGCCGCGGAAGACCCGGAACGCCTCGCCCCCCGCCGCAGGATTCCATTCACCGGGATGCGGCAGCCGGGCCATGCGTACCAGCAGCGCGGCAAGAAGCTGCCGCAGCAGCTCCACAGTGAGTTCCGCCTGTGAAGCGTCCCGCTCGGCCAGCGTGGCGTATTCCGCCGCTATCTCGGCCACCGCCACCGACATGGCCCGGTACTCCACCGCGGACAGTGAGAAGGCGGCAGGGCTGAGCCCCTCGTCGATGACGACTGAACTGGCAGGCACCGGCGGTGGAAAGGCAGGCGTGAACACCACCAAGGTCGCATCGAGATCCGCAATGCCCCCCTGAGGATCCGCGGGGAAACGCTGCACCTGGCCAGGACGCAAATGCAGCAGAGTCCCCGGAGCGCACGGGTAAGCCACAAAGTCGATCAACGCGGTACCCTCGCCGCGGGTGACCAGGGTCAGCTGATGGAAGTCCGGACGACTGGGAGCCGCCGCGACAGACGGCAGCAGCCGCTCACGCAGCGTCGCGAAGGACAAAACCTCCAGCCCCAGCCGGGGCTGATCCGGGTTGTAATAGCTGACGTCGACAACATCCGGGCTTCCCATACCGGCCATCCACCAATGATCGCAGTTGCGGCTGATCACACCGGCGACGAGCGTCCTTCGTCCTGGGCCCATACCGGGCCGCCGCCCAGCCATGCAAATCTCGGGCCTATGGCTACGGGCCGAAGGACAGGACGACGAGACCAACGGGCTCGAACACCGCATGTTCGCGGCCAACCGCGAACTGTGCGCCCCCCACATGACCGCCACTCTCGACGCAGCCGTGAAAGCCCTCGCCGAAGAACTCGGCGCCGCTCCCGACGACATCGGTTCCCGCATCGCGACCGCCCCGGCTTTCCTTGCAGCCGGGATGCCGACGCTCAAGGGCCCGGGACGCGGTGCCGGGTCAACGCAGGCGCGGAGCCAGGCACACGGGATGCCCGGCTCCGCGTCTCCTTCGTCACAGCTGCCCGCCGGCAAACGGCCACGGAACCCGGCCGCAGCCATCGCGAGACGTCGTCAGTCCGGACGCACCGGGGCGGCGACCAGCTCGTCCAGCCCGGGGAACGGATTGTCCGGCCGGTGCTTGCGGTACACGATGTCGACGAACGACACCGGCGCCCACTTCGACGGCTGCTCGTCGATCTGATGGACCACCTGCGCATGGATCTTGTTCCGCAGATCCAGATACGGAAACGCCTCGTGCGCCGCGTCCAGTACCGCCCGGTCCACCTCCTCGATACCGAAAGCGAACATGTCGGCACCGATACCGAAGTGCGC
This sequence comes from Streptomyces sp. NPDC048417, assembly GCF_040651615.1. Taxonomy (NCBI): domain Bacteria; kingdom Bacillati; phylum Actinomycetota; class Actinomycetes; order Kitasatosporales; family Streptomycetaceae; genus Streptomyces; species Streptomyces sp. NPDC048417. The sequence continues at coordinate 339,825 of NZ_JBEZKI010000002.1, forward strand.
GAGAGCACCGACCAGATGCTTGTGGGGCGCGATCCCCGGTGAGGTGTGCAGCGCCACCGCATCCCAGATCTGGTCGGCGGCGACATCGGACAGCCCGTGCTCCCGGGCGAATCGAGCGGCCCGGAACGCACCGTCCACCTCGAACCGGTTCGGACCCTGCCCCGCGTCGGTCAGACCGATGTCGTGCAGCACCGTGGCGAGAAAGAGCGTCTCGTCGTCGTAGTCCACCCCCGCGACCAGGCTCCTGGCGGCGGCGATGCTACGCGCATAGAAGTAGCTGCGGACAGTGTGGTTGAGCAGCCATTCCGGAGAGTGCTCGGCAGTGAAGGCAACGGCGGCCTCCGTGGCCGCCGTACGCGGCCACCCTCCGATCTTCTCCGGCAGATTCTGGAGCACGCTCACTTGACCTCAGCCTCCAGCGCCAGGTGCTCGGCCATGACCACCTCGGCCGGGCGCAGCTCACCCACGACGTTGGTCTGCTCGAAGTAGGTGTACCAGCCGGAGCTCTCGACACCGCCCAGGAACACGTCGGCCACTTCCCTCGAAGGGGCCTGCCAGACCGCGAACCAGTCATAGGACGCGGAAGGCGCGGCCGGTTCCACCCTGCCCCAGCCAAGCGTCACGAATCCGATGTCCGCGAGCTGCTTCATGGCTTCCTGAATCCCTGTGAACAGGTCGTTCCGCGCCTTCTCGTCGGCGGCGAAGAACGCGGGCTTCGGTGTCCACGTCTCGACGACTACGTACATGGTGCGCATCTCCTCACTAATCGCGATCGGCGTGATGCGACCAGCCTAGGAAGACCGAGGGCCACCGTACGATGGCCAGATGGACAGTAATCCCAAAGATCCGGCCAAGATCGCAGTGGTGGTGCAGCCGGGCTACGTCCTGCTGGACGTAGCCGTTCCCCAGCAGGTGTTCGGCCGCTGGCCGGACTGGGTGACCGCCTGCTGGCCCGGCGGCGCCCCCTACGAGCTGACCTTGGTGAGTGCGGTTCCCGCGGAGAACCCGCTGGTTCCCCGCGAGGTCGAGCCGCTCGACCGACTGGACACGGCGGACACCGTGATCGTCGCCGGAGTGCAGGACCCCACCGAGTCTCCGGACGCCGAACTGGTCGAACGACTGCGTGACGCGTACGACCGGGGCAGCCGGATGGTGTCGATCTGCACGGGCGCCTTCGCCCTGGCTGCGGCCGGGATCCTGGACGGCCGCAGCGCCACCACCCACTGGCGCTGGGCCGACCTGCTACGAGACCGCCACCCGTCGGTCAAGGTCCGCGAAGCGGAGCTCTACGTCGAGGACGCCGGCGTCTTCACCTCCGCGGGTGTCCTCGCCGGAACCGACCTGTGCCTGCATCTCCTGCGGCTCGACCATGGTCAGGCCGCCACGAACACGATGGCCCGCTTCCTGGTCAGCCCGCCCCACCGCGAAGGAGGACAGGCGCAGTTCATCGAGCACATCCCGCCCGACGGCGACTCCGAGATCACCGACGTGATCGCCTGGATCCTGGAAAACCTCGACGAGCCGCTCTCCCTGGAGTCGGTCAGCCGGCACAGCCACATGAGCACACGAACCCTGCGCCGCAGATTCCGGGCCGTGACCGGAACGAGCGTCATGAACTGGGTGGCCATGCAACGCGTAGCCCGCGCGCGCGAACTCCTCGAGACCACTCGCCTCGGCATCGACGACATCGCCCACCGATGCGGCTTCGGCTCCGCGGAGTCATTGCGAATCCACTTCACCGCGATGACCAGGACCAGCCCGTCGAGCTACCGCCGCACCTTCGCTTCCTGATTCTGTTGTCAGGCGGTCGCAGCCACGGGGGCGCCACTTCGAGCACCTTCGGTCACGGATCAGGGCCCACGGGACGTTGACGCGCCGACGGGCGAGGGCGAGCTCTGCTTGGAGGTGCTTCTTCCCTCCGACGCGTCTGCGGTCGTAGAAACTTCCGCGAGTTCGGGTCGTAGCGGACGCTGACCAGCGCGGAGGTGCAGAAGACGCGCTGGAGCCTTCGGTGGTGGACCAGCGGCCGGTGAGGGTTGCCGCCGGCCTTGCCCGAACTGCCGCACAGGGCCGAGGCGCGCGATCATGCCCGTTCGAGCCGTACAAGCCACGAGTCTTCTCGACGCCCTACCGTGAGGCGATCTTCCTGCCCTGGACACTGCCGGGGCGGACGCGCGCCTGGGTCGACGGAGTCGACGGACTCTGTGACCGCGCGGTCCGGCCTTCGCCGTCAGGCGGCCTGGTGCTGGAAGGTGCGGCGATAGGCCGTGGGGGTGTTGCCGACGGTGTCACGGAAGCGGGCGCGCATGTTGGCGCCGCTGCCGAGGCCGCACCGGACGGCGATCTGCTCCACCTGGAGGTCGGTGGCCTCCAGGAGTTCTCGCGCGCGGTTGATGCGGGCGGTCAGAAGCCATTGATGGGGGCTGACACCGGTTTCCTGGCGCCACAGGCGGGTCAGGGTGCGTGGGGAGACACCGGCATGGTCGGCGAGGTGGGGAATGGTGAGCTCTTCTTCGAGGCGGAGCAAGGCCCATTCACGGGTGTCGGCGAGGGTGGTGGCCTGGGGAGTGGGGAGGCTCCTGTTGATGTACTGAGCCTGCCCGCCGTCGCGGTGCGGTGCGGCGACGATGTCCCTGGCGATGTCGTTCGCGACGGCCGCGCCGAGGTCTTTGCGGACCAGGTGCAGACACAGGTCGATGCCGGCCGTAAATCCTGCGGAGGTCAGGATGGTGTCGTTGTCGATGTAGAGGACGTTGCGGTCGACACGCAGCCGGGGGTAGAGCTCTTCGAGGTCATCCGCCTTGGCCCAGTGGGTGGTGACGGTGCGGCCGTCGAGCAGTCCGGCCGAGGCGACGGCGAAGGCGCCGGTGCAGATGGAAGCGATGCGTATCCCGGCGCGGCCGGCGAGCTTGAGAGCGGCCCGCACCCGTGGACGCGGAGGGCGCCGGAAGTCCTCGAAGCCCGGGACGATGATCGTGTCCGCTTCGGCGAGCGCCTCGAGACCCGCGGTCAGCCCCAGGGTGAAACCGGCGCTCGTGGTCAAGGCCTCCTCGGTGTCCCCGCACACGGTGAGCTCGTAGGGGGTGTTCGGACGGGCGTTGAAGATCTGCGTGGGAATCCCCAGATCCATGGGCAGCACGCCGTCCACCGCCAGGACCATGACCCGGTGCTTGTTCATGGCCGCAATATTACGTCCGACACCAGTGTCACAGGGAGGGCCAAGGAGCCATCGCGCCTCACCTCAGAAATGTTCCCGGCATAAATCACCTGATCAGGTCGCTGATCGTGTGACCGGAAAGCAAGGGCTCACTTGCAGGGCATGACCCAAAAGATGCGCATGCTGGCAGATGAGCCGTGTCCTGGAAGGGATGTTCCGGAGCAGGATCGAAGAGCGAGCACGGGGCAGCCGACTCCACACACCGGTGGAGCGGTTCACGAGCCCCGACCGTGGACGAGGAGCCGGCAATGACTTCGCAGCCTGTGGTGGGCCGCTTCTTCGATGTGCGGGGCGGCCAGGTGTACGCCCACGTCCGCGAGGGTGACGGCCCGGCGCTGGTCTTCCTGCACTACTGGGGAGGCTCACGGCGCACCTGGATCCCGGTACTGGAGCGTCTGGATCCCGGGCGCGGCTTCATCGCCTACGACCAGCGCGGATGGGGCGACTCCACGAGCGTGCCGGGACCTTACGACCTGGAGCAGCTCGCGGACGACGCGCAGCGGGTCGTCGACGCGCTCGGATACTCCCGCTATGTGCTGGTCGGGCATTCCATGGGCGGCAAGGTGGCCCAGCTGCTGGCCGCACGCAAGCCCGCCGGTCTGCGGGGAGTCGTCCTCGTGGCGCCCGCGCCGCCCGCGCCGATCGGGGTGACCGAGCAGGCGCAGGAGACGGTTTCGCACGCCTACGACAGCGCGGAGGCGGTTCTGCAGAGCATCGACCTGATGCTGACCCACGGCGGGCTGACTTCCGAGCTGCGGCAGCAGGTGGTCGAGGACAGTCTGCGCGGCGGCGACGAGGCCCGACTCGAGTGGCCGCGCCAGGGCCTGGTCCAGGACGTGTCGGCCGGCGTCTCGGCCATCGAGGTGCCGGTGCTGGTTCTCGCGGGCAGCCACGACAAGGTCGACCCGCCGACCGTGCTCGCCGACCACCTGCTGCCGCTGATCCCGACCGCCACGCTGACCGTCCTGAAGGACACCGGCCACCTCTCACCCCTCGAGGTGCCCGACCAGGTGGCCGCGCACATCGGCGCGTTCGTCGCCCAGCTGTAAGCGCAGCACTCCAGCCGCACATCCCCCGTGTGGCGATCGGCTGTCACGCCACCTGCCGTCCAGCCGCACCCCCCATACCCGGCACGCGTGAACGTGCCGCCCGGCCACCGTGCCGATCCGCCCCGGACCGGGGCCCAAAAGAAGGAGACACATCATGACCACCGACGCACACCTGTCCGTCTTCGAGCAGCTCGACCTCCCCGACACGAGCCTCACCCGGGACACATTCGCCTTTGCGGCGCAGGCCACGCCCGCCTTCATCCACGATCACTGCGTCCGCAGCTACGTCTTCGCCCGCGCCCATGCCCAGAACCGGGGTCTGCGCGCCGGTACCGACTACGACGACGAGCTGCTGTTCGTCGCTTGCGTCCTGCACGACTTGGGACTGAGCGAGGAGGGCAGCAACGGCGACCAGCGTTTCGAGGTCGACGGCGCCGACCTCGCAGCGGCATTCCTCCGCGAGCGCGGTGTCGAGGAAGAGCGTATCGCCGTCGTCTGGGACGCCATCGCTCTGCACACCTCGGACGGCATCGCGTCGCGGAAGGGCACGGAGGTGGCGCTGGCCCAGGCGGGTATCGGCACCGACATCCTCGGAATCCAGCGTGAGAGCCTGCCGGCCGGCCTCGCCGACGAAGTGCACGCCCTGCTGCCGCGTCAGGACCTGGCCCACGGGTTCAGCGACCTCATCATCACCCAGGGCGTGGCCAAGCCCCAGAAGGCGTCCCCGACGACCTTCATCGGCGACCTGGTGCGTCGCCACCTGCCCTACGGCGCCTATCCCACCTGGTACGACCTGATCGACGCGGCCGGCTGGGGCGACAAGCCGGTCGGTGTCACCGCCCGGCGCCGTGCCGAGACGCCCCAGCAGGTGGGGACCTTGTACATGGAGTACCTGGAGGCCGGCGACGTCGAGGGTCTGGTGTCGCTCTACGAGCCGAACGCCCACTTCGTCCCCACTCCCGGAACCCACCTGGTCGGCACGGACGCCATCCGCGAGGCCATGCGGCAGATGGTCGACAGCGGTGCCCGCCTCAAGCTCGAACCGCGCGAGATCCGACAGGTCGACGACGTAGCCCTGGTGTCGAACATCGCCACCCTCACCGGGGTCGGACCGGAGCCGGTGGTCTCCACCACCACCGAGATCCTCCGACGCCAGCCGGGCGGCGGCTGGGTTCACGTCGTGGACGACCCGTTCTTCAGCTGATCGCGTAGGGCGGCCTGGGCACGGATGCACAGGCCGCCCGCCCCTCCAGGACTTGGCGGGCACCTGATCAATGTTCAGGATGCTGTGAGGGATGTCCGTTGCAGGCCAACCGCGTACCCGCCTCATCGCCCGGCGCCCCAGCCCCCCAAACCTGCTGAGGAGTTCCTCAATGCCGGGCACTCAATGAGCTCCTTGAGAGTGGCCACCGATCGGGTGATGGTCACCCAATGGCCAATCGGCATCCGCCTGACCAGCCGATTGGGCAGGCCCCATGAAGAGACTCACTGATCCACGTTGCTCATCCGCCCGGTCCGGTCACCGTGAGCGGACGTACTGCCGGTTCGAGCAGCGACAAGCTCCGCTGTTGCGTGTCGAGGGCGACGCGGATACCGACCGGCATCGGCAGATTGGCGCCGACGTGTCCGAACTCGGCGTCGCCCAGGACCGGGATGTCACGGTCGCCGAGGACGTCGAGGACGATCTCGGGCAGGGTCGGGGAGGTGTCGGGCAAGTCGAGTCCGTCGATCGCGTACGGAACGCCCACGACCATGCCGGAGATCCGATCGAGGATGCCGCAGTACCTGGAGATAGCTCCACACATGCGCTGCCCGGCTGCCCGTCCTCTCCCAGAACAGCACCGCGCGGTCGAACCGTTCGAGCGGCGGCGCGTACGGCGTCGCTTGCGCCAGCACGATGCGACTGGTCACCCCGCCGATCAGCCTGCCCTCGGTGCGGCCGCCACGCCAGTACTCCCACGACGGGGTGGCCGGCAGCGCACCGATCGGCTCCGTACCGCCGGTCAGCAGCGTGGAGTAGAGCTTTTCAAGTTCCGCTCCGCGTGCTCCGGGCGCGGCCTGCCAGTGGCCGCCGAGTCCAGGGGTGGCCAAGTCGGCATGGAAGCCGACCAGGCCCGTGCGCGCATAGAGCACCAGATGCAGCAGCGAGACGTCGCTGTAGCCAAGGATCGGCTTGGGATCGGCAGTGATCGCCTCGAAGTCGATCAGGTCGAGGTAGCCGAGCGCCGTCTGACCGCCGTCATGCGCGATGATCGCGCGCACCTCAGGACCACGCAGAAGCAACTGCTCGTCGTCCACCGGTCCTCACCTCGCGGCGATAGCGTCACGAGACTCTGACTGTCCGGGCCGGTCACCATCCGGCGCTGTGCAAGCGCCTGACGCATTGGGCCTCTTGCCGAGGGTGGGCGCCTCCTTGAGGCGCCTCGGCGGAGCCGGAAGGAGCCGCCGTAGCCACTCTCGGTTGACAGTCCATTGCGAAAGGCCGGTTCCCGCACAGTGAGCGGCAGCCGACGGGCCGACGGGCCGACGGGCCGACGATCACGGCATACTCCGGTGCCGCGCCGGGTCCGGGCCAGCCACCGCATCGACTTCCCGTGCCGGGCGTTCTTCGCGGGCCCGACGTAGCGCGGCCACGCGCTAGACCTCGCCTTCCCGCCGGCGCCGAGCACGGGCCACAGCGATCGCTGCCGGCGCATCATCCGGCACGGCTTCCGACTCCGGGAACGCGCGGGCCCTGAGCTTGCGCATCGCCCTGGTCTGCCGCTCCACTGCCTCCGCGGTGTCCGGGTCGGCCAGGCGGGGCGGGCGGCCTGCCGGCGGGCGGCCAGCGCGCGGTCGTAGCCGTCACTGGCCAACTCCTGTGTCTTCACCGGCCCTAGGGCACGGCCGCCGCCTCCGGGACGGCATCGTCCCGGTCGGGCGCGGGCGCGGAGCCGGGCGCGAGGATGTACAGGTGCCGTACAACCGTGCGGCCCGCCGACCGGTTGGCGGCCGCGGTGATGCCGGCCTGCTCCAGGGATCGGCAAATGAAAGCGCCTCGCCGCGTCGTCGAACAGGTGAGGGCAACTCCCCATAGCTCGAATCGACACAGAAATCACAAAGCAGCTTGGCGCACGGGTTGTGCAGCGCACCCTGACTGAGTCAAGGTGCGCTTCAGCCGCGTTCAAGCGGACTGGTCCCCACCGGGTCCCCGAAAATGATCAAAAGGCCGCTTCAGAACTTTCCTGAAACGGCCCCTGACCTGCGACTTCGTAAAGTCGGGACGACAGGATTTGAACCTGCGACCCCTTGACCCCCAGTCAAGTGCGCTACCAAGCTGCGCCACGTCCCGCTGCGCAGTCACGCGGTGTGTACCGCGTGATCACGCAGGTCAACACTACCGCACGCGTGCCGGTGCTGCTGCCGCCGGCTCCGTGACCGCTGCGGTGACGCGCTGTCCGCGACGGACCGGCACCAGGAGCGCGGCCCCGGCGGCGGTCAGGCAGAACAGGGTGAGCAGGGCCCAGGCGTGGGTGTAGCCGGAGGCGTAGGGCAGTCCGGAGGGCTGGAGCCGGCCGGTGACCAGGACACTGGTGAGCGCGGCGCCGACGGAGCCGCCGATGGTGCGGATGTTGGCGTTCATGCCGGTCGCGGCGCCGGTCTGCTCGGGCGGCACGCTGCCAACGACGAGGTTGGCCATCGAGGCGAAGGCCAGGCCGATACCGAGGCCGAACAGGCCGGAGACGACGGCGATCTGCCACTGGGCGGTGTGCCACAGGGTGAGCAGGCCGAGCGCGAGGGCGCCGAAGGCCGCACCGGCGGTGAGGAGCGCCTTCGCGCCCACCCTGGGCTCCAGCCGGCCGCTGAGGATGCCGGAGAGGAACATCGCGAGCAGCATCGGAAGCATCAGCAGCCCGGAGGCGGTGACGCTGGCGCCGAACCCGTATCCGGCGGCGGACGGCGTCTGGACGAAGCCGGGCAGGAAGGACCAGAGGGCGTACATGCCCGCGCCGAAGAGCAGGGCGGCGGCGTTGGTGGTCCAGACGACGGGCAGCCGCATGACGCGCAGGTCGATCAGCGGGGTACGGGAGCGGGCCTCGACGAGCAGCCAGACCGCGAACAGCACGACGGCCGTGCCGAACAGGCCGAGCACCTTGGCCGAGCCCCAGCCCCACTGACCGGCCTGGCTCAGCGGCAGCAGCAGCGCCACCAGCCAGGCGGAGAGCAGCCCGGCGCCGAGCCAACTGACGCTGCCCTCGGCCCTCTTGGGCGACTCGGGGACATAGCGGGCGGCGATGAGGACGGTCACGGCGACCACGCCGACCGGGAGCCAGAACAGCCAGCGGTAGTCCAGCGCCGAGACGATGGGCCCGGCGGCCACGATGCCGACGCCGCCGCCGGCCGCGATCACCGCGGACAGGTTGCTGATGCTGCCGCTGACCCGAGCCGGGGCGAACTCGTCCCGGATGATGCCGAAGGAGAGCGGGAACAGGGCGCCGCCGACGCCCTGGACGACCCGGGCGATGATCAGGACGCCGATGTTCGGCGCGAGGGCGGCGAGCAGGCAGCCCGCCAGGACGGCCAGCAGGACGGCGACGAGGGTGCGCTTCTTGCCGGTCAGGTCGCCGACGCGGCCGAGTATCGGGGTGAAGACGGAGGCGGACAGCAGATAGGCCGTCATCACCCAGGTCGCGTTGGACTGCGAGGTGTGCAGGGCATGTTGGACGGTCGGCAGGGCCGGCGCGACCAGCGACTGGAGCATGGAGAACACGCCGGCACCGGTCGCGAGGACCGCGAAGGTGAGGCGGGTGGACTTGCGGGGCTGAAAGAGCCTCTCCGAACATCGGACACGGAGGGAAAGAACGAGGGAAAGAACGAGGGAAAGCGAGGGAAAGAGATGTCTGGGTCGTGCGGAAGGGCGCGGGCGCAGGCCGCGTCCGGCCTCGGCGGGCCCTTTTCGCACTGCTAAAGTGGAGGTACCCCTCCACTGTACTGGAGGCAACCCTCCGCTTCAACCGAAGTCGAGTAATCCCTCCGGTTCACCATCGCCCCCCGGGAGGCAGCAGTGACCGTCGTCCCCTTCCCCGTCAGTGAGATCGTCGCGGCCCGCAGACCGCATCGCAAAGACGCGGCCCGCAACTACGACGCGCTGATCGCGGCCGCCCGCGAGGCGTTCGCCGAGAAGGGCGCGGAGGCCTCCCTGGAGGACGTCGCGCGCCGCGCCGGGGTCGGCATCGGCACGCTGTACCGCAACTTCCCCACCCGCCGCGACCTCTTCGAGAGCGTCTACGCCGACGAGGTCAACACCCTGTGCCGGGCGGCCTTGGAACTGGCCGAGCTGGATCCGTGGCAGGCCCTGACCTCCTGGCTGGACCGCTTCACCGGCTACATGGTCACCAAGCGGGCGGTGCGCGAGGCGCTCAACGACGAGTCGGAGATCTTCTCGGCCTGCCGGGACTCGATGTACTCGGCCGGCGGCCCGCTGCTGGAGCGAGCCCAGAAGGCGGGCGTGGTACGGACGGACATGGAGATCGGCGACCTGCTGCGGATGGTCTCGGGCATCACGGCGACGGCCTTCGACGACGAGGCCCAGCGCGACCGCGTCATGTCCATCGCCCTGGACGGCGTACGAACGGTGCGGTAGGCGCCCCTCCAGGGGTGCGGGGCGATATCAGCGGGGTATCGAACGGGGGCCACCGCCGCGCGGGCGCGAGAGGCCCCCACCGACCCGCGGACCACCACTCACCACTCACCACTCAGTCCCGAACGCCACTCACCACTCAGCCCCGAACGGTTCTCCCTTCGTACGCCGCCCGCAACACACCCAGTGCGTCGTCGACGGCAACCGGTCGCGGATTGGCATACGCCTGCCCCGCCACCTGCCCGGCAGCCACCGCCAAGTCGCCTTCTTTCAGACCGAGTTCGGCAAGCGAACGAGGCGCCCCCAGACGTCCCGCCAGCTCCTGCAGGGCGCCCGGCGCGTCGTCCGCCCCGAGCGCCCGGGCCACGGCGGCCGCCGCCTCCGGCACGGCGGGCGCCGGGGACGTGCATCCGGGCCCCGGTGTGCAGGCCGGCGCAGGCCGACCCGAGCGAGTCGGCGACGGCCCGCGCGGTCCCCGCGCCCCGCTCTGCGCTGAGCACCCGCAGCCGCCGCAACCCGAGGTGCCGGGACTCCCCGGCGGGCGCGGTGAGTGCGGCGCCGGGCCGGAAGACCACGCGGGCGGGCCGGGTCTCGTACACGAAGTCCAGATTCACGAACGCTCCAGTACGAGGTCGAAGCGGGCGTGCCGGAACGGGTTCGGCATGCCGAACTCCCCCGCCAGCGCCGGGTCGTCGGTCGGCGTGAAGTCCTTGACCAGGCTCTCCTTGACCGCGAACACCGCGTCGGAGTCCAGGTAGGCACCGCCCGCGACGAAGATGTGCGTGGTGACCGGGGTATGCCCCTCGGCCGAGACGATGAAGTGGATGTGGGCGGGACGGTAGGGGTGCCGTCCGGTGGCCTTCAGCAGGGCGCCCACCGGGCCGTCGGTCGGGATCGGATACGCGCTGGGCACACGGGTCCGGAACCGGAAGCGGCCCTCGCTGTCGGCCGTGAAAAGGCCCCGGCCGTTGCCGGGCGGCTGGAGCTCGGGCTGCTGCACGTCGTAGAAGCCGTGCGGGTCGGCCTGCCAGACGTCCAGGACGGCGCCGGGCAGCGGGGTGCCGTCGGCGGACCGGACCACCCCGCTGACCACGCAGGGTTCGCCGGTGCCGACCAGGTCGATGTCGGCCCCCAGCTCCCGGACCGGGGACTCGGTCCTGTGGAAGGGACCGAGGACGGTCGACTCGGTGCTGCCGGGGCCGCTGTGCCCGTTGACCGTCTCGACCAGCATCGACAGGCCCAGCACGTCGGAGAGCAGGATGAACTCCTGCCGGGTGTCCGTGCAGGTCTGCCCGGTGGCGGTGAGGAACGCGACCGCCGTCTCCCACTCACCCTGGGTCAGCCGGGTCTCGCGGGCGAAGGCGTGCAGATGGTGGATCAGTGCCGCGAGCACGTCCCGCAGCCGGGGGTCGTCGGTGCCCCGCAGGCTCTCGACGGCCTCCGTGGTGACTGTGTCTTCGGTTGTCATGCCGCGGCTCCTTGCCCGGAGGAACAGTGACCATGAGTGATCGTAAGCCCGTTGACTGTTCAATGAACCGGATCTACTTGATCAGCGCGTTGGCCACCACCACGATCACCCCGAGCAACGCGTCGAGGATGCCGATGAGCACGGCCGCGGGCCAACTCCGCGCCGACCAGCGGGCCGTGACGAGCCCCAGGCCGAACAGGATCACGATGTTCAGGATGAACGCCGGGTACTCGACGCCCTTGGGCGGCCACCAGCCCCAGCCGGCGCCCGCGAGCAGGAAGACCGTGGGCAGCACAGCCGTGACCAGCGGCCACTCGTCGGCCAGGGAGCGCAGCCCCTCCCAGCGCCGGTGCGGGGCACGCTCGGCGATGTAGTGGGCATAGCCGTGGGCCAGGGCGGAGGCACAGGCGGTCACCAGGAGCCAGAGGGCGTCGTAGCGGCGGCTCGCGGCGGAGGTGTGACCGTACTGGGTGAGCGCCGCGACCATGGAGGAGGCCAGCACGGCGCCGTAGACCCCGCCGAACAGGACGGCCTCGCGGGTGTCGTGCGGGTGCGGCTCCGCCACCGCCGCCGTGGAGTCGGCCATGCTCTCCACGATCACCCCGGCGCGCCGCCCCCGCCATTCCGGACGGCCCGACGAAGTGTCCTCCCACCAGGCCCGATGCCCCACACCCTGTCCACGCCCAGGCACCGGCGGGCTCGCTAGGGTCGCCGTATGACGACGCACAGCTTCGCCCTGCACATCCCCGACGCCGAGCTCGAACCCGATCCGCTGGCCCCGGACCAGATCGTCTCCGGCACGCCCGAGGTCACCGGGAAGGTGGTCTGGGAGTCGGCCGACGGCAAGCAGCTCCGGGGGATCTGGCAGATCACCCCGGGGGTGGTCACCGACACCGAGGCGGACGAATTGTTCGTGGTGGTCAGCGGCTCGGCGACGATCGCGGTCGAGGGCGGGCCGGCGTTCACGGTGGGTCCCGGGGACATGGCCGTGCTGCGCGCGGGCGACCGTACGACGTGGACGGTGCACGAAACGCTGCGCAAGGCCTACGCGATCAATCTGTGAGCGGGGGCCGCCCGTCTCCCGGTGGAGCCCGGCTCAGCGGCCCGCCGGGGCGGGCATGTTGTACGGCGTGACCACCTGGATCGGCGACGGCAGGGTCCGGCCCGCCGGGGGCAGCGCGCCCTGGGCGCGCATCACCAGGTGGCAGGCCTCGCGCATGTCCTGCCGCAGGTCGTGGTGGAGGACGGCGGACAGGCGGTGCTCGCGCAGCAGGCGGGTGTTGTCGTGGTCGAGGTCGTGGGCGACGAACACGGCGCACTCCCGGCCCAGCTCGGCGAAGGCGCGCAGGGTCGCGTTGTTGCCGCCGCCGATCGAGTAGACGGCACGGATCTCCGGGTCGCGTTCGAGGGCGGCGCGGACCAGGTCGTACTGGGTGGCGTCCAGCCCCAGCCCCTCGGCGATCTCCACCACGGTGCGCTCGGGATGGGTGGCCCGCATGACGCTGCGGAAGCCCATCTCGCGCTCCTCCTCGTTGCGGAAGAAGCCGCTGCTGAGGCTGGCGAGGACATTGCCGGGCCGGTCGCCCAGCCACTGGCCCATCAGATACGCGGCGGTGGCACCGGCCGCGCGGTTGTCGCTGCCGACGTAGGCGAGCCGGCCGCTGGCGGGCAGGTCGGTGACCAGGGTGACCACCGGGATCTCCGCCGACCTCAGGCGCCCCACGGCGGCGGTGATCTCGGGGACGTCCGGTGCCTTGAGGATCACGCCCTGCGAGCCCCGGCGGGCTATCCGGTCGAGGGTCCCCACCAGTTCCGCCACCGGCCCGGTCTCCCGGAAGTGGAACCGGGAGCGCACCACCGCCGGATGCAGCGAGGGCAGCTCGGCCTCCAGGGCCCCGCGCACCGCCGTGGTGAACCGCTCGGGCGCCTGCATCACGATGTCGACCATGAAGGTGCGGCCCACCAGCCGGACCTGGGTGCGCTGCCGGTCCAGATCGGCGATCGCCTGCCGCACCTCCCGCTCGGTGCTCTCCCGCACCCCTCCCCTGCCGTTCAGCACCCGGTCCACCGTGGCCTCGCTGAGCCCTGCCTGACGTGCGATTTCACGGATCGGGAAGGGGTGGCCCACAGCCTGGCTCCTTGAAGGGTTTTTGATGGCTCGCTGCTGGTTGTTCGAGGGGTTTGTACTGACAAGAATGACAGAGCCCCGCCGCTCCCATGGCCCTGACCGCGGCCGTGGCCGTGACCGTGGCCATGACCGAAAGAAGGACACCGATGTCCCTCGCCGCCGAACAGGGCCGCGCCTGGCTCTCCGAGCAGGACTGCGACCTCGACACCTTCCGCGCGCTGGTCGAGCGGACCACCGACCTGGCCGGCTACCCGCACGCCTCGGCCGTCGAGCGCAACGTCCTCGTCTACGACAGCGAGCGGCTGCGCACCGCCGACGCGCCGCACGAGATGCGGACCGAACTCGTGCGCGCCCTCACCGACGGCCCCGGTGTCGTCGTCTTCAAGGGCGCGTTCCCCGACCCGAAGGTCGTCGACCGGGCCACGGATGTGTTCGAGGCGCTGATCTCGGAGCAGAAGGAGTCGGGTGCCGGGACGGGCGACCACTTCGCGAAGCCGGGCTCCAACGAACGGGTGTGGAACGCGCTGGAGAAGGCGGCGCTGTACGACCCGGAGGTGTTCGCCGACTACTACGCCAACGACATCCTGGCCCTGGTCTCCCGGGCCTGGCTGGGCCCCGGCTACCAGGTCACCTCGCAGATCAACGTGGTCAACCCGGGCGGCGTGGCGCAGACCGCGCACCGCGACTACCACCTCGGTTTCCTCTCCGACGAGCAGGCCGGGGCCTACCCGGCCCATGTGCACCGCCTCTCCCCCGTGCTCACCCTCCAGGGCGCGGTCGCGCACTGCGACATGCCGGTGGAGTCCGGGCCGACGCTGTACCTCCCCTACTCCCAGACCTACGAGCCGGGCTATCTGGCCTGGCGGCGACCGGAGTTCCAGGACTACTTCAAGGCCCACCACGTGCAGCTCCCGCTGGCCAAGGGCGACGCGGCGTTCTTCAACCCAGCGGTGTTCCACGCTGCCGGCACCAACCGGAGCGTGGACGTGCGCCGGATGGCCAACCTGCTCCAGGTGTCCTCGGCCTTCGGACGGGCCATGGAGACGGTGGACCGGGAGGCGGTGGCCAACGCGGTCTACCCGGTACTGCGCCGGCGCCGGGCGGAGGGGGCCTCCGAGGCCTGGCTGGAGCACGTCATCGCCGCGAGCGCCGAGGGCTACCCCTTCCCGACCAACCTCGACAGCGATCAACCGGTCGACGGCACGGCCCCGCGCTCGCAGGCGGACCTGGTGCGGCGGGCGCTGCGCGAGGGATGGCCGACGCGGGTGCTGCGGGACGAACTGCGGGCCGCGACGGCCCGGCGCGAGAGCTGAGGAGGCCCAGGGTTTCCCGGTGGCCGAGGTGAGCGACGCGTACGGCCGGATCGACTGCCTGGTCGACTCGGCGGGGCTCACCAAATCTGCCCCATCGCGCCGCCGGTCGTCTGCGGCGCCACTGTGACTGGCCGCGCCCACGCGTCGGAGCCGCCTATCGGCACAGCCCGTGCCTCTATGGGGCGCGTACACATCAAGGAGTGACATTCGCATGCGTATGGGAATTCTCGGTCTCGGTCGTATCGGTGCCTTTCACGCCGAGACCCTCTCGGGGCTCGACGCGGTCGAGTCGCTCGTTCTCACCGATCCGTTCGCGGATGCCGCCAAGGCCGCCGCCGAGAAGTTCGGCGGCGAGGTCGTGGACTCGCCCGAGGCGCTGCTGGCCGCCGGCGTGGACGGCATCGTGGTCGCCGCCGCCACCGACGCCCACCCCGCCCTGATCCTGGCCGGCGTCGAGGCCGGCATCCCCGTCTTCTGCGAGAAGCCCGTCGCCAAGCACATGAGTGACGGTGTCGCGGTCCTCAAGGCCGTCCAGGGCAAGGGAGTGCCGATCCAGATCGGCTACAACCGCCGTTTCGACGCCGGGTTCGTCGCCGCGCGTGCCGCCGTCCAGGCCGGCGAGCTGGGCAAGCTGCACACCGTCCGCTCGACCACCCTGGACCCGGCCCCGCCGCCCGCCGCCTATGTGGCCGTGTCCGGCGGTATCTTCCGGGACTGTTCGGTGCACGACTTCGACATCATCCGCTGGGTGACCGGCCGTGAGGTCACCGAGGTGTACGCGGTCGGCGGCAACCGGGGTGCCGACTACATCAAGGAGGCGGGCGACGCCGACACCACCGGCGCGATCCTCACCCTGGACGACGGCACCATCGCGGTGGTCTCCAACTCCCGTCACAACGCCCGGGGTTACGACGTCCGTATGGAGCTGCACGGCTTCCAGGACTCGATCGCCGTCGGCCTGGAGGACAAGCTCCCGCTGCGTTCGGTCGAACCCGGGGTGACCTTCCCGGCGGGCACCCCGCACGACTTCTTCATGGACCGCTTCACCGCGGCCTACCGCGCCGAACTCACCGCGTTCACCGAGGTCGTGGCCGGCAGCCGCCCCTCCCCCTGCACGGTCGAGGACGCCCTGGAGGCCGGCTGGATCGCGGAGGCCTGCACGCTGTCCCTGCACGAGCACCGTCCGGTGACCATCGCGGAGGTACGCGGCGCCTGACACCGGGCACGGCGGCGGGGCGGGCGGAGAGACCGGAGCACGGTCCCTCCGCCCGCCCCTTCGTCATTTCCCCTGCTGGGCCCGCAGCCCGTCCACGATCAGTCGCAGGATCCGCGCCGCCCGCGCCTCCGCGTCGCCGCGCGCCGGGTCGATCCGCCACAGGACGCTGAGCTGGAGGAGTACGTCCTCGGGGTCGACGTCCGGCTTGAGCGTGCCGTCCGCGGCGCCGGCGTCGAGCAGGGTGCCGATGGCGTGCACGAACGGCCCGTACATCGGGTCGGCGCCGCCGCCGGTCGCCGCGTGCACGACCTCGAAGACGCCGAACTTGAGCCGGCCGTAGTGGGCGACCTCGTCGAACCAGCGGCGCAGGGCCTCCAGCGGGGGATGCGTGCGCAGCAGGCCTGGCGCGAGATCGATCAGGTGCTGGAGGTCGTGCCGGTACAGCTCCATGATCAGCGCCTCCCGGGTCGGGAAGTGCCGGTAGAGCGTGCCGATGCCGACGCCGGCCTCGCGGGCGATCGCGGAGAGCGAGGCCGAGGTGGAGGCGGCCAGCTCCGCGCGGGCGGCGGCGAGGATCCGGTCCCGGTTGTCGCGGGCGTCCTTCCGGGTCGGCTTCGAGGGCTGCGGGTTCACGGGTGTCAGTCGTCCGTCCGAAGTGGATTGTCATCCGAGACCCCTCCGGTACGTTCGGAGATGTAGCGGAGGGGGTCTCCGTTTCATCGCCGATTGTGGCACATCCCACCGCATCCGTGGAGGTCAGTCATGCCCGAACTCATCCTGGTGACCGGCGGCACCGGGTACATCGCCGGCTGGTGCGTCGCCGAGCTGCTGCGGCGCGGTTACGACGTGCGGACGACCGTGCGCTCACCGGTCCGGGAGCAGGCGGTGGTCGACGCCGTCTCGGCGGTCGCCGCCCCGGCCGGGCGGCTGGGTTTCGCCGTCGCCGACCTCACCGCCGACGCCGGCTGGGAGGCCGCGATGAAGGGCGTCGACCGGGTGCTTCATGTGGCCTCGCCGCTGGGCGTGAGCGCCCGGACCCCGGACCTGGTCACCCCGGCCCGGGAGGGCACCCTGCGGGTGCTGCGGGCGGCCACCGCGGCGGGCGTACGGCGGGTGGTGATGACGTCGGCCGCGAACACCGCGAGCCCGTCGTCGTACGCCTCGGAAGGCGTCACCGACGAGACGCTGTGGACCGATCCGGAGGATCCGACGCTGATCCCCTACCGGCGTGCGAAGACCCTCGCCGAGCTGGCGGCCTGGGAGTTCATGCGGGGGTACGACGGGCCGACCGAACTGGCCACCGTGCTGCCCGGCGCCGTGTTCGGGCCGGTGCTGACGGCGGACGTCGCCGGTTCCGTCGGGATCGTCGCCCGGATGCTCTCCGGGGCGATGCCCGGCGTGCCCCGGATCGGGCTGGAGGTGGTGGACGTCCGGGACCTGGTCGACATCCACCTCGGGGCGATGACCTCACCGGCCGCCGCCGGCGAACGGTTCCTGGCCACCGGTGAGTTCGTATGGATGGCGGACCTGGCGCGGTTCCTGCGGGAGGGCCTCGGCGAGCGCGGGCGGCGGGTACCGACGCGCCGGCTGCCGGACTTCGCGGTGCGGCTCGCGGCCCGCTTCCGGGACCCCGCGCTGCGGGAGATCACCCCGGCGCTGGGCCGGCGCAACCGGCACAGCACCGAGAAGGCGGCGCGACTGCTCGGCTGGCAGCCGCGCCCGGCCCGGGAGACGGTGCTGGACTGCGCCGAGAGCCTGCTCGCCCACGGCGCGGTCCCGGTCCCGGCGGCTCAGAGGCCGTAACGGACCGCGAACTCGTCCGGGTCGTAGGCGTCCCGGTCCGGGTCGTGCCCGATCGCCGGCCTGGTCTCGACCATGTCCTCCGGGCGGATCCGCTCCGGCAGCGCGCCGAAACGCTCGTGCCGCAGCACCTCGTCGGCAGCGTCGGCGTCCGGCTCCGCGTGCTCTTCGTGTGTCATCCTCGCCCCCATGGCCCGTGTGCGTTGCCGCGGCGGCGGCATGATGGCCGCCGCGGCGGAGTTCGGTTTCGTCCCGTCGTCCTGAAGAACGTCCGGGTCCTGGCGCGTGTTCCCGGGCTCAGGCGCCGCAGGACCGCAGGAACTGCCGGGTGCGCACCGCGATGGGCAGCGGCCTGTCCGGCTCGCAGGGGTACATGTCCTGCTCGACGATGGCGAACAGGTCGACGCCCAGCCGCTGCGCCGCCTCCATCACCGGGCCCAGCTCCGGTACCCCGGTGGGCGGTTCGCACATCACGCCCTGCGCCACGGCCGGCCCGAACGGGGTGCCCTTGGCCTGGACGTCGGCCAGGATCGCCGGGTCCACCTGCTTGAGGTGGAGGTAGCCGATCCGCTCGCCGTAGGTCTCGATCAGCTTGACGCTGTCGCCGCCGCAGTAGGCGTAGTGACCGGTGTCCAGGCAGAGGTTGACCAGGTCCGTGTCGGTCGAGTCGAGGAAGCGCTCCACGTGCTCCTCGGTGTCGATGTGCGTGTCGGCGTGCGGATGGACGACGATGTCCAGGCCGTACGTCTCCTTCACCTCGTGGCCGAGCCGTTCCATGCCCTTGGTGAGGTGGGCCCACTGCTCGCCGGTCAGCTCGTGCGGCTCCAGGATCTCGGCGGTCTTGTCGTCCCGCCAGAAGGACGGGATGACCACCAGGTGCTTCGCGTCCATCGCCTGGGTGAGCGCGGCGACCTGGCTGACGTGCTCCCAGGTGGAGTCCCAGACGGCGGGGCCGCGGTGCAGGCCGGTGAAGACGGTGCCGGCCGAGACCTTCAGGTTCCGCCGGGCGATCTCGTCGGTGAGGCGGGCCGGGTCGGTGGGAAGGTAGCCGTACGGGCCGAGTTCGATCCAGGAGTACCCGGCCTCGGAGACCTCGTCGAGGAAGCGTTCCCAGGGGACCTGCTGGGGGTCGTCCGGGAACCAGACGCCCCAGGAGTCGGGGGCCGAGCCGACGCGGATGCGGTCGAGGGCGTTCGCCATGGGTCAGGACTTTCCTTCCGGACCGGTCACCGCGGGGGCGGTGAGGTCCTCCTCTTCCGGGAGTTCCTCGGTGTCGACTCCGCGGACCTGGGACAGTTCGTGCTTGAGGGCGGCGAGTTCGGTGCCGCCGGCCATGTGGTTGGTGAGTTCTTCGAGCGTGATCTCGCTGCGGGGGGCGGAGAGTTCGAGGGTGCCCAGGCGCAGCACGCTGAAGTGGTCGCCGACCATGTAGGCGTGGTGCGGGTTGTGGGTGATGAAGATGACGCCGAGGCCGCGGTCGCGGGCGGCGGCGATGTACTTCAGGACCACGCCGGACTGCTTGACGCCGAGGGCGGCGGTGGGCTCGTCGAGGATCAGCACACGGGCACCGAAGTAGACGGCACGGGCGATGGCCACGCACTGGCGCTGGCCGCCGGAGAGCGTGCCGATGGGCTGTTCCAGGTCGTCCAGGACGATGCCCATGTTGCGCAGTTCGCGGTCGGCGGTCTCCTTCATCCTGACGATGTCGAGACGCCTGACCGGCCAGGGGCCCCGGGTCATCTCGGAGCCGAGGAAGAAGTTCCGCCACACCGGCATCAGGGGGACGACGGCCAGGTCCTGGTAGACGGTGGCGATGCCCTTGTCGAGGGCCTCGCGCGGGGTGCTGAAGCGCACCGGCTCGCCGTCGACGAGGAAGTCGCCCTCGGTGTGCTGGTGCAGCCCCGAGATGATCTTGATCAGGGTCGACTTGCCGGCCCCGTTGTCGCCAAGCACGCAGGTGACCTGGCCGGGAAAGACCTTGAGGTCGACGCCGTGCAGGGCGCGGATGTTGCCGTAGGACTTGCCCGCGCCGCGCAGTTCGACGATCGGGGCGCCCTCGGCGGGCGCCGTGTCCTGGAGGACGGCGCCGTGGGTTCCGGTTCCGTTGTCTGTCATCGGGTCACCTCCTGGTCGCGGTGCGCTGGACCCACAGGTTGATCAGGACGGCGCCGAGCAGCATGACGCCCAGGAAGGCCTTGAACCAGTCGGGGTTCCAGCCGGCGTAGACGATGCCCTGCTGCACCATGCCGAACATGAAGGCGCCGAAGACCGGGCCGATCGCCGAGCCCGCGCCGCCCGTCAGCAGGCAGCCGCCGATGACGGCCGCGGAGATGTAGATCAGCTCCTGGCCGACGCCCTCGCCGGACTGCACGGTGTTGAAGGAGAACAGCTGGTGCATGCCGACGAACCAGGCGCCGAAGCCGACCAGCATGAACAGCGAGATCTTGGTGAAGGTCACCGGGACGCCGACCGCGCGGGCGCTCTCCTTGTTGCCGCCGACCGCGAAGACCCAGTTTCCGTACTTGGTGCGCAGCAGCACCCAGGTGGCGATGGCCGCGAAGACCAGCCACCACACGATGGTGATCTTCACTTCGACGCCGCCGATGTGGAAGGAGGACGCGAAGACGCTCTTGACCTGGTCGAAGCCGTCCATGTTGCTGATGTCGTCGGTGGCGACGTTGCCGGTGACCAGCTTGGTGACCGCGAGGTTGACGCCCTGGAGGATCAGGAAGGTGCCCAGGGTGACCAGGAAGCTGGGCAGCCCGGTCCTGACCACCATCCAGCCGTTGAAGGCCCCGATGGCGAGCGACACGATCAGGGCGACGATCACGCCCATCCACACGTTGAGCGTCAGCTGGTAGCTGAGCATGCTCGCGGTCAGCGCCGAACTGACCACCGCGACACCGGCCGAGAGGTCGAACTCGCCGCCGATCATCAGCAGGGCCACCGGCAACGCCATGATCCCGATGGTGGACGACTGGTACAGGATGTTCGCCATCGAGCTGGCTTCGCGCACCGGTGGCGCCGCGATCAGGAAGAACACGTACACCGCGACGGCGCCGAGGAAGACGCCGACGTCCGGACGGGCCAGCACCCGGAGCGCCAGCGGGCGTTGTGCGGTGCGGCCGTCCTTCTCCTTGGGGCCGGGGGCCGGCGGTGTGGACACCGCCGGCTGTGCCTGCTGGCTCATACGATCACCGTGTGCCCTTCGCCGCGAACTGGGCGACCTTCTCGACGTTGGACTTGTCGACGAAGGCCGGCCCGGTCAGCACCGGCTGCTCACCGCCGCCCATGTAGTTGCCGTTGTTCTTGTAGAGCCACAGCGAGTCGACCGCCAGGTAGCCCTGCAGGTAGGGCTGCTGGTCCACGGCGAACTCGATGGTCCCCTTACTGATGGCGCCGGTCAGGTCCTTGTTGAGGTCGAAGGTGGCGATCTTCGCCTTGCTGCCCGCGTCGGACACCGACTGCACGGCGATCAGCGCGATGGGGGCGCCGAGCGTGATCACGTGGTCGATGGCCCCGTCCGTCTTGAGCTTGGCGGTGATCGTGGACTTGACCGAGGTCGGGGACGTGCCGTCGACGTACAGGGTCTCCGTCGTCCCGGAGAACGTCTTCTTCACCCCGTCGCACCGCTGGGTGAGGCCCACGTTGCCCTGCTCCTGGATGACACAGACGACCTTCTTGGCGCCTTCCGTGTTCAGCCGGTTGCCGAGCGCCTCGCCCGCCACCGTCTCGTCCTGGCCGAAGAACTCCAGCAGGCCGAGCTTCTTCCAGTCGCTCACGCCGGAGTTGAGCCCGACGACCGGGATGTTCGCCGCGGTCGCCTTGCCGATGACGGCCTTGAGGGCGTCCGGCTTGGCGAGGGTGACGGCGATCCCGTCGACCTTCTGGTCGATCGCGTTCTGCACCAGGTTGGCCTGGTTGCCCGCGTTCGGGTCGGAGGAGTAGACGAGCTTGACGTTGTCCTTGGCGGCGGCCGCCTGGGCGCCCTTGCGGACGATGTCCCAGAAGGTGTCGCCCGGCGCCTGGTGGGTGACCAGCGCGACCGTCATGCGGGGGGTGCTCGCCTTGCCGGCGGAGGCGGCCGCACCGCCCTCCTCCGACTTCTTTCCTCCGGAGCTGCTGGAGCAGCCTGCGAGGGTCAGGGCGGCCGCCGCGGCCACGGCCACGAAGGGGGCCAGTCTCCGCGGACGGATACGGGATGAGCGATCCATCTTGCCTGCACCTCACTGTGCGACGGGAAAGAAAGGGGATCCGTGAGGATCCTGGACCCGGCCCGGAAAGTGCCGCTCCGGGTCGGTGCTGTGCGTTGGGACGGGATACAAGTCCCTGCGCGGCCCGCTGTCAATACTTTGTTAAGACATCATTTCACACTCAGGTCCGAATGTAAGTACAAACCATTGACAGCTCGACCTGCCCCGATCTACACCTGAGAGGCACCCCGCCCCACCCGAAGAGCCTCGCCATCCCTACCCGCTCCCGCCCGGCGTACCCCTGCACACCAACCGCCCGAATGAGGTCCCCATGAGCCAGCCGACCACCCGCCTGACCGTCGCCCAGGCACTGGTGCGGTTCCTGTCCGCCCAGTACACCGAGCGCGACGGCGTCCGGCACCGGCTGATCGCCGGCACCTGGGGCATCTTCGGCCACGGCAATGTGGCGGGTATCGGCCAGGCGCTCCTCGAGTACGGCGACGTCATGCCGTACCACCAGGGCCGCAACGAGCAGGCGATGGTGCACGCGGCCGTCGGCCACGCCCGCCAGCTGGACCGGCTCTCCGCACAGGCGGTGACCACGTCCATCGGCCCGGGCGCCACCAACCTGGTGACCGGCGCCGCCCTCGCGACCATCAACCGGCTGCCGGTGCTGCTCCTCCCCGGCGACTACTTCGCGAGCCACGCGCCCGACCCGCTGCTGCAACAGCTGGAGCACCCGGTCGAGTTCGACGTCTCCGTCAACGACACGCTGCGCCCGGTCTCCCGCTACTTCGACCGGATCACCCGCCCCGAGGCGCTGATCCCGTCCGCCCTGAACGCCATGCGGGTGCTCGCCGACCCGGCCGAGACCGGCGCGGTCACCCTCGCCCTCCCCCAGGACGTCCAGGCGGAGGCGTACGACTGGCCCGAGGAGTTCTTCGCCGAGCGCGTCTGGCGGGTCCGCCGGCCCGCCCCCGACCCGGTCGAGCTGGCGGACGCCGTGAGCGCCGTACGGGCCGCTGAGCGGCCGCTGATCGTCGCGGGCGGCGGAATCCACCACAGCCGCGCCGAGGACGCCCTGAGGGCCCTTGTGGAGGCCACCGGCATCCCCGTGGCCTCGACCCAGGCGGGGAAGGGCTCGCTGCGCCACGACCACCCGGCCGACCTGGGCGGTATCGGCCACACCGGGACCGCCGTCGCCGACGACCTGGCCCGCACCGCCGACCTGGTCATCGGTGTCGGTACCCGGTACACGGACTTCACCACGGCCTCCGGCACGCTCTTCCGGAACCCGGATGTCCGCTTCCTCAACCTGAACATCACCGGCTTCGACGCTCACAAGCTGGCCGCCCGCACCCTCGTCTGCGACGCGCTGGCGGGGCTGGACGCCCTCACGGAGGCCCTCGCCGGGCATCGGGTGGCCGCGGACTACGAGGCCGAGTACCGGGCCGGCAAGGACCGTTGGGAGGCCATCGTCGAGGCCGCCTACCGCGCGGACGACGAGGACGCCGTGCCGACCCAGACGCAGGTGCTCGGCGCCCTGGACGCGGTGGTGGGCGATGACGACGTTGTCATCAACGCGGCCGGCTCGCTCCCGGGCGACCTCCACAAGCTCTGGCGGGCCCGCTCGCCGCGCCAGTACCACCTGGAGTACGGCTACTCGTGCATGGGCTACGAGATCCCGGCCGGCATCGGCGTCCAGCAGGCGGCCCCGGACACCGTGGTCTGGTCGCTGGTCGGCGACGGCACCTATCTGATGAATCCGACCGAGATCGTCACCGCCGTCCAGGAGGGCCTGCCCGTCAACCTGGTACTGATCCAGAACCACGGGTACGCCTCCATCGGCGGCCTCTCCGAGTCGGTGGGCGGCGAGCGGTTCGGCACCGCCTACCGCTACCGCCTGGCCGACCGCACCTTCGGCGGCGCCCCGCTGCCGGTCGATCTCGCCGCCAACGCGGCCAGCCTCGGCATGGAGGTGCTGCGCGCCAAGACCGTGCGCGAGCTGCGCGAGGCCCTCGCGGCGGCCCGGGCGAGCGACCGGCCGACCTGTGTGTACATCGAGACGGACCCGGCACCCACCGCTCCTCCGGCCGAGGCCTGGTGGGACGTGCCGGTCGCCGAGACCGCCGCCCGGGAGCCGGCCGTACGGGCTCGCGAGGACTACGACCGGCAGCGCGCCGAGCGCCGTCGGCACCTGTGAACCCACGAACCCCGGAAGGAGGTGTCCCGGTGGCCCGAACCGGTGATTCCGCCCGCACCGCGACCGTCTCGGCGCTCGACTCCCTGGACTTCGCCCTGGACCGCGGCAGTCCCGTACCGCTCTACTACCAGCTCGCCCGGCAGCTGGAGGAGGCCATAGAGCACGGTGTCCTCGCCCCGGGGAACCTCCTGGGCAACGAGATCGACCTGTCGGTGCGGCTCGGCCTGTCCCGGCCCACGGTCCGCCAGGCCATCCAGTCCCTCGTCGACAAGGGGCTGTTGGTGCGCCGCCGGGGCGTGGGCACCCAGGTGGTGCACAGTCAGGTCAAGCGGCCGCTGGAACTGAGCAGCCTCTACGACGACCTGGAGTCGGCCGGGCAGGGCCCGACCACCCGGGTGCTGCGCAACGAGCGGATCCCGGCGACCGGCGAGGTGGCCGCAGCGCTCGGCATCGCGGAGGGCACGGAGGTGGTCGTGCTGGAGCGGCTGCGCCGCACGCACGGCCAGCCGGTGGCGTTCCTCTGCAACTACCTGCCCGCCACCCTGCTCGAACTCGACACGGAACGCCTGGAGTCGACGGGTCTGTACCGGATGATGCGCACGGCGGGCATCACCCTGCACAGCGCCCGGCAGACCGTGGGCGCCCGCAGCGCCACCGTCGAGGAGGCCGCCCGCCTCGACGAGAAGCAGGGCGCCGCCCTGCTCACCATGCGGCGCACGGCCTACGACGACACCGGACGGGCGGTGGAGTACGGCAGCCACGTCTACCGGGCGTCCCGGTACGCCTTCGACTTCCAGCTGCTCGTCCGGCCGTAGCTCCTCCGATGCTGGTCCGGACGCGGGAAACGAACAGGCCCGCACACGAGCCCCCACGGAGTTTGTCCCGTGGGGGCTCTGTCGTACCGCTTTGTTCAACAAACCGGTAGGCGACCATGTCGATTACGTTTCGGGCAAGAGACGGGCGAGAGAGCCGCAGGCTATTGACGCATGAGCGGACAAGCGGCTGTTATTGCGCCCACGATGTTCGGCCGAGTTGGTTTCTGATCGGTTTCGGGACCTTTCGAAGATCAACTCTTCCCCTTGCCGAACCCTGTTCCTCAGGAGCCGCCATGCGCATCTCCCCGTCCGGTCTTCACGTGCCGGGTCCGAGCCGCCGTAACGTTCTGCGTGGCGCCGGTTCGGCCGCCCTCCTCGCGGGTGCCGGCATACCCCTGCTGTCCGCCTGCGGCGGCAGCGGGTCCTCCTCGGACCCGAAGACGGTCAGCCTCGGCTCCAACCAGTCCGACGCCGTACCGAAGAAGGCCTACGGAGCCCTCTACACGGCCTTCACGAAGCAGTCCGGCCTCACCGTGAAGGTGAACACCAAGGACCACAACACCTTCCAGGAGCAGATCAACTCGTATCTGCAGGGCACCCCGGACGACGTGTTCAACTGGTTCGCGGGCTACCGCATGCAGTTCTTCGCGCAGAAGGGCCTTGCCTCCCCGATCGACGACGTGTGGGAGAAGATCGGGGCCAACTTCCCCGACGCGATGAAGAAGCTCAGCAAGGGCGCGGACGGCAAGTACTACTTCGTGCCGCTGAACACGTACCCGTGGGCGGTCTTCTACCGCAAGAGCGTCTTCCAGCAGCACGGCTACTCGGTCCCCACCACCTGGGACGAACTGGTGGCCCTGTGCAAGCAGATGAAGAAGGACGGCCTGGTCCCGATCGCCTTCGGCGACAAGGACGCCTGGCCGGCGATGGGCACCTTCGACCAGATCAACTTCCGCCTCAACGGCTACGACTTCCACGTCGAGTTGATGGCGGGCAAGGCGGAGTGGACCGACGCCAAGGTCAAGGCCGTCTTCGACCACTGGGCCGAGCTGCTCCCCTACCACCAGGACGGCTTCATGGGCCGTACCTGGCAGGACGCCGCCCAGACCCTGGTGTCGAAGAAGGCCGGCATGTACCTCCTCGGCTCCTTCGTGGCCCAGCAGTTCACCAACAAGGCCGACCTGGACGACCTCGACTTCTTCGCCTTCCCGGAGATCAACTCCGCGTACGGCCAGGACACCGTGGAGGCGCCCACCGACGGCTTCATGGTCAGCAAGTCCCCGAAGAACCACGACGGTGTCGTGAAGCTGCTGGAGTACCTCGGCTCCCCGGCCGCCGAGGAGCTCTACCTCAAGGGTGACCCGAGCGTGGTGGCGGCCTCCAACAAGGCCAGCACGTCGTCGTATTCGACGCTGCAGAAGAAGGCGTACGAGATGATCGGCGCCGCCAAGAGCCTCACCCAGTTCATGGACCGCGACTCCCGGCCGGACTTCACCTCCACGGTGATGCAGCCCTCCCTGCAGAAGTTCCTGCAGAACCCCAAGGGGATCGACAGCCTGCTCTCGTCCATCGAGCGCCAGAAGAAGACCATCTTCGCGTCCGAGTGAGCCAGCTGAATGACGACTGACACGACCACGAAGTCCCAGGAGGCGGCCGCCGCGCCGCCTCCTGGGCGCGCGTCCGAAAAGAAGCGGGTCCAGAAGGGGCACAAGCGCCTGCTGACCCGCCGTGACCGGATCACCCTCGCCTTCATGGCGGGCGTGCCGACGCTCCTGCATGTCCTCCTGGTCTGGGTGACCGCCCTGGCCTCGATCCTGCTCGCCTTCACCACCTGGGACGGCATCGGCTTCGACTCCATCAAGTGGGTCGGACTCGACAACTTCAAGCAACTCTTCACCGACAACCCGCAGTTCTGGCCCGCCGTCCAGCACAACGTCATCTGGTTCGTCGTACTCATCCTGATCCCGACCCCGTTCGGCCTGTTCTTGGCCGTGCAGTTGGACAAGAAGATCCGGTTCAGCCGGGTCTACCAGACGGCGTTCTTCCTGCCGGTCGTCATCTCCATGGCGTGCATCGGGTTCGTCTGGCAGCTGATCTACAACCCGGACACGGGCCTGATCAACAGCCTCATCGGCGCCAACAAGCCGGGGCACTACATCGACTGGATCGGTGACCCGAAGCTCAACCTGTGGGCGGTACTGATCGCCGCGTCCTGGCGGCACGCCGGCTACATGATGATCCTGTACCTGGCCGGCCTGAAGAGCGTCGACCCGTCGCTGCGCGAGGCCTCGGCGCTCGACGGCGCCAATGAGTGGCAGACGTTCAAGAGCGTCATCTTCCCGACCCTGCGGCCGACCAACACGGTCGTCCTGGTCGTGACGATCATCGAGGCGCTGCGCGCCTTCGACCTCGTCTTCGTCTTCAACAAGGGCGCCCAGGGCACCGAGTTGCTCTCCATCCTGGTGACCAACAACATCATCGGCGAGTCCAGCCGGATCGGTTACGGCTCGGCGATCGCGGTGGTGCTGCTGTTCATCTCGCTGATCGTGATCATCCCGTATCTGATCGCGACCTTCCGGAAGGAGCGGCGCGCATGAGCACCGTGAGCGCGCTGGCCAAGCAGCGCACCCCGATCCGCCCGGCGCGCGTGCTGCTGCACGTGTTCCTGGCCGGTACGGCCCTGGCCTGGCTCGCCCCGCTGCTGTGGGCGATCTTCTCGGCACTGCGCCCGTACAGCGAGACCAGCAACCGCGGTTACGTGTCCTGGCCGCACACGCTGAACTTCGACAACTTCAAGAACGCGTTCACGCAGTCGGACATGACGCACTACTTCATGAACACGGTGATCATCGCGGTTCCGGCCGTGCTGCTCACCCTGTTCCTGTCGTCGATGGTCGCGTTCTACGTCAGCCGCTTCGACTTCCGGCTCAACCTGGCGCTGCTGCTGGTCTTCACCGCCGGCAACCTGCTCCCCCAGCAGGTCATCATCACCCCGCTGTACCGGATGTACTTGCTGACGAACCTGCCTGGCATCACCGCGAGCGGCAAGCTGTACGACTCGGCGCTCGGCCTGGTGCTGATCCATGTGGCGTTCCAGTCCGGGTTCTGTGCCTTCGTGCTCAGCAACTACATGCGGTCGCTGCCGCACGAGCTGACCGAGGCCGCGCTGGTGGACGGGGCGTCGGTGTGGCGGCTGTACTGGCAGATCACGCTGCCGCTGTGCAAGCCGGCGATGGCGGCCCTGGCGACCCTGTTGTCGATCTGGATCTACAACGACTTCTTCTGGGCGCTGGTGCTGATCTCGACCGGTGACAACATGCCGATCACCTCGGCGCTGAACAACCTCTCCGGCCAGTTCTTCACCGACCCGAACCTGGTCGCCGCCGGTTCCCTGCTGACCGCGATCCCGACGCTGCTCGTGTACTTCGCGCTCCAGAAGCAGTTCGTCAGCGGTCTGACCCTGGGCTCCGCCAAGGGCTGATCCGGCCCCCTTTGAAAGAGAACCTCGTGCACAACCCGTTCACCCCGGTGGCCTCCGTACCCGTGGACACGCGCACCGCCCGTGTCCACGAGGAGGGCTGGCAGTCCTGGTCGCCGAGCGGCTCCTACGCCCTCGGCGCGGCCCCGTACCGTCCGACGAACGCCAACTGGGCGACCGTCTGCTACCGCCCCGGCCGCGAGGTGCCCGCCGGGACCTTCCAGGGCGAGGGCCTGCTGGCACTCGACCCGGGCGACGGCTCCCCGGTCCGGCTCTGGGCGGCGCCGGACCCGTTGCACGAGGTGCCGTCGATCCGGCTGACGGTCGCGGGCGGTGTCGCGGAGGTCGAGGCGGACGGCCCGGTCAAGGAGTGGGCCGGCACGGACATCCAGTCCGTGCTGGCCGACTGGGCCGGCGCCCTGGCCCTGCCGGCACCCCGCCCCGCGCCCACCGTCTGGTGCTCCTGGTACGAGTACTTCACGGCCGTCACCGAGGACGACATCCACGAGAACCTGCGCGCGATGGACACCCTCGACCTGCCGATCGACGTGGTGCAGATCGACGACGGCTACCAGAGCGCCCTGGGCGACTGGCTGACCCTCTCCGGCCGCTTCCGCTCCCGGCGGGGCATCGCGGACGCCATCCGCGCCCGCGGCCGCCGGGCGGGCATCTGGACGGCGCCCTTCCTGGTCGACCCGGCGAGCGCGCTCGCCGAGACCTACCCGGACTGGCTGGTCCGCGACCCCGACGGCAACCCACTGCACGCGGGCCGCAACTGGGGCCACGACCTGTACGTCCTGGACACCACCCACCCGGCCGCCGCGGCCTACCTCGCCGACGTCTTCGCCACGCTCCGCGCCGAGGGCTACGACTACTTCAAGGTCGACTTCCTCTACGCGGGCGCGCTGGACGGCGTACGGCACTCGGGCGCGGACCCGCTTACCGCGTACCGGCTCGGGATCGCCCTGATCCGGGAGGCCATCGGCGCCGACGCCTACCTGCTGGGCTGCGGTGCGCCGATCCTGCCCTCCATCGGCCTGTTCGACGCGATGCGGGTCAGCCCGGACACGGCCCCGCACCGCCGCCCCCAGGCCGGTGACTACAGCCAACCGGGCCAGGACCCGGCCGAGTTCACCGGTGTCGGCCGTCAGTGGCAGCACGGCCGGCTCTGGATCAACGACCCCGACTGCCTGATGGCCCGCCCCGCCGTGGAGACCCGCGCCCGCTGGGCGGCCCATGTGGAGGCCGTCGGCGGCCTGGTCGCCTCCAGCGACCGGCTGCTCTCCCTCGACCCGTGGGGCGTGGACACGACCCGCCGCCTTCTCACCGGAGCAACCGGAGTCAGCCGATGAGCGACCGCACCCTCTCCGTCCCGGGCATCGCCTACGGCGGCGACTACAACCCCGAGCAGTGGCCCGAGGAGGTGTGGGCCGAGGACGTCCGTCTGATGCGCGAGGCGGGCGTCACCATGGTGAGCGTCGGCATCTTCTCGTGGGCGCTGATGGAGCCGTCCGAGGGCGTCCACGACTTCTCACGGATGGACAAGATCCTCGATCTCCTCCACGAGAACGGCATCGCCGCCGACCTCGCCACCCCGACGGCCGCCCCGCCGGCCTGGTTCTTCCGCGCCCACCCGGAGGCGCTCCCGGTGGACCACGACGGCCGCACCCTGTCGTACGGCAGCCGGCAGACGTTCTGCCCCAGCAGCCCCGCCTACCGCGAGGCCGCGCTCAGGATCGCGGGCGCCCTCGCCGAGCGGTACGCGAGCCACCCGGCCGTGAAGATGTGGCACGTCCACAACGAGTACGGCTGCCACAACGCGGCCTGCTACTGCGACACCAGCGCGGAGTCCTTCCGCCGCTGGCTGCGGGCCCGGTACGGCGACGACCTGGCCGCCCTCAACCACGCCTGGGGCACCACCTTCTGGAGCCAGTGGTACTACGACTGGGACGAGATCCTGCCGCCCCGCGCGACCGGTGCCGTACCCAACCCGACGCACCAGCTGGACTGGCGGCGCTTCTGCTCGGACGAGCTGCTCTCGCTGTACACGGCGGAGCGGGACGTGCTCCGGGAGGCGGCGCCCACGATCCCGGCCACCACCAACTTCATGGTGATGCACAACTTCGACGCCCTCGACTACTGGCGCTGGGCACCGGAGCTGGACGTGGTGGCCAACGACCACTATCTGATGTCCGCCGACCCCGAGTCGGAGATCGACATCGCGCTCAGCGGCGATCTGGTGCGGTCGCTGGCGGGCGGGCCGTGGCTGCTGATGGAGCACTCGACGGGCGCGGTCAACTGGCAGCCCGTCAACCGGGCCAAGAACCCGGGTGAGTTGCGCCGCAACGCGCTCGCGCATGTGGCGCACGGCGCGGACGGCATCTGCTACTTCCAGTGGCGGGCGGCGAAGGCCGGCGCCGAGCAGTGGCACTCGGCGATGCTGCCGCACGCCGGGACCGACAGCCAGATCTGGCGGGACGTGGTCCGGCTGGGCGCGGACCTGACGGCGTTGGCGGAGGTACGGGGCAGCACCGGCACCGCCGAGGTGGCCGTGGTCTGGGACTGGGACGCCCGCTGGGCGCTGGAGTTCCCCTCCCAGCCGAGCGGCGAGCTGCGCTACCTGGACCTGGCCCGCTCCTGGTACGAGCCGCTGTGGCGGGCGGGCGTGGCCGTGGACTTCGTCCGGCCGGACGCGGACCTGTCGGCGTACAAGGTGGTCCTGGCCCCGAGCCTGTACCTGGTGGACGACGCGGGCGCGGCCAACCTGACGTCCTTCGCCGAGGCCGGCGGCTCCCTCGCCGTCGGCTTCCACAGCGGCATGGTGGACGAGAACAGCCATGTGCGGCTGGGCGGTTACCCGGGTGCGTTCCGTGAGGTGCTGGGCGTCCGCACGGACGAGCTGTTCCCGCTGCTGCCGGGTGAGCGGGTGGCGCTCAGCGAGGGCGGCACGGGCTCGCTGTGGTCGGAGCGGGTACGGCCGGAGGGCGCCGAGGTGGTCACGTCCTACGCGGACGGCCCTCTCGCCGGTGTCCCGGCGGTGACGCGGCACGCGTACGGCACGGGCAGCGCCTGGTACCTGGCGACGCTGCCGGACGCGGAGACCCTGGCGGGGCTGCTCGACCGGATCCGCGCGGAAGCGGGCGTGGCCGCGGGCCGTACCGCGCCGGCGGGTGTGGAGGTGGTCGTCCGGCGTGGTGCGGACGCGGACTACGTGTTCGTGATCGACCATGCCGGGGAGGGGGCCGAGGTCGCGGTGGCGGCGGGAGCGGTGGAGCTGTTGTCCGGCAAGGCGGCCGACGGGACGGTTGTCGTGGCGCCGGGTGACATCGCGGTCGTGCGGGAGCGGCGGCGGGGCGCGTAGCGCCGGGACCGGAAGGGTTGTTCGGCGGCTGTGGGTTCGTCGTGGCCGGCCGCGTAGTTCCCCGCGCCCCTTCGGGGTACTGCCGGCGGCGCATGTCGACAAGCCCCCGCGCCTCGGAAGGGGTGCGGGGGCGTTCGTCAGTCGCGGGCGAACGGGCCTTCCAGTGCCGCCCATTGGAGCAGCATGATCGTCTTGGCGTCGGCGATCTCGCCCGTGCGGATCATCTCCAGGGCGCGACGGAAGCGGAGTTCGAGGATCTCGATGTCCTCGCCCTCCTCGTCCAGGCCGCCGCCCTCGTGGGTGCGGGTGGCGGGGGTGTAGGCGGCCGCGTAGAAGGAGATCCGTTCGGTGACCGAGCCGGGGCTCATGTAGACGTCGAAGACGTGCTGGACGTCGCCGACGGTGTGGCCGGTCTCCTCGACGACCTCCCGGCGGACCGCGTGTTCCGGGTGCTCGTCGGCGGCGTCCAGGAGGCCCGCCGGGGTCTCGATCAGCATGCCGTCGGGGTGGCCGTTGACGTACACCGGGAAGCGGAACTGGCGGGTGAGCAGGACGGTTTCGCGCTCGGCGTCGTAGAGGAGGAGCGTGGCGCCGTTGCCGCGGTCGTGGGTCTCGCGTTCCTCGGTGTGCCAGGTGCCGTCGGCGTGCCGGTAGTCGAAGGTGGTGGCCCGCTCGACGTACCAGTGGCTGGACAGCAGTTTCACCTCCCGGACCTTCACGCGCGGGTTGCCGGTCAGGTCCAGGCCGGTGCGGTCGAGTCCGGTGCGGCCCCGGCGGTCGGGGGTGTCGGTCCCGGCGGTCATCAAAGGCCTGCCGGGCGGGCGGGGGCGTTCAGGTCGGTCATGATCACCTGTCTACCACCCGCCCGTGTCCGGCCGGCGTCCCGTCAGTGCACTTCGGCCCGTGCCGGGCCCTCGTCGAGGAAGCCGCCCGACTGGTGCTGCCACAGCTTGGCGTAGGCGCCCTCGGCGGCGAGCAGTTCGTGGTGCGTGCCCTGCTCGACGATCCGGCCGCGGTCCAGGACCACGAGCCGGTCCATGGAGGCGACCGTGCTCAGCCGGTGCGCCACCACCAGCGCCGTACGCCCCTCCATGAGCCGCCACAGCGCCTCCTGGACGAGCATCTCGCTCTCGGAGTCCAGCGCGCTGGTCGCCTCGTCCAGGAGCAGGATCGGGGCGTCCCGCAGGATCGCCCGGGCGAGGGCGACCCGCTGGCGCTGGCCGCCGGAGAGCTTGACGCCCCGCTCGCCGACCATCGTCTCGAAGCCGTCCGGCAGCGCGTCGGCGAACTCCGTGACGTGGGCCGCCTCGGCGGCGAGCCGGATCTCGGCGTCGCTGGCGTCGGGCCGGGCGAAGGCGATGTTCTCCCGCAGGGTGCGGTGGAACATCGCCGGGTCCTGCGGGACGTAGGCGATCTGGCCACGCAGGTCGCCCTGGCGCAGCCGGCTGATGTCCTGCCCGCCGATGGTGATCCGTCCGGCGTCGATGTCGGTCATCCGCAGCAGCAGCCGGGTGAGCGTGGTCTTGCCGCCGCCCGACCGGCCGACGAACCCGAACTTCGAGCCGCTGGGCACGTCCAGCTCCAGTCCCTCGAACAGCGGTTTGGCACCCGCGTGGGTGAAGGAGACCTTCTCGAAGCGGACGTCGGCGGCCCGCGGCGCGAGCGGTTCCGGGGTCACCGGGTCCAGCACGGTCGGCGGCTCCAGAAGCAGCTCGGTGAACTGGGCCGCCTCCGTCATGGAGCTCTCCATACGCCGGTAGATCTGGTTGAACTCGAACATGATCCGGGTCGCGTTGGTGTAGTAGGTGAAGGCGACCACGACCGCCTCCACACCGTGTCCGCCGCCGGCCAGCCCCACCGCGAGCAGCAGGCCCAGCGCGTTGGTCGCGACGGACATCGGCGCGACGAACGTGTCGATGCGCAGGTTGCCGTAGTCCCAGGAGCGCAGGGTGCGCCGCCTCGACTCGGCCACCCGGGACCGGTGTTCGGCGGCCTCCCGCCCCTCGGCGGCGAACGCCCGGACCGTGTCCATGTTCATCAGGCTGTCGGCGACGTGGCCGGACACCCGCGCGATGGCCTCCTCCCGCTGGGCGACCAGCCGCTGCCGCCGTCGGATCAGCGGCACCACGCACACCGCGGTGACCGCGATCATCGTCAACAGACCGACGACCAGGAGCGGTTCATAACGCCACAGCACCACCGACCCGAACAACAGGGGCACGAAACTGCCCACGATGTTGAAGGTGAGCGTGTCGGCGAACTCCTCGAAGCGGGTGGCGAAGCTCAGCACCCGCTTGGTGAGCGACCCGGCGAAGTTGTCGTGGAAGAACGCGGAGTCCTTGGCGAACAGTTCGTCCATGCCGATGACGTACAACTGCTCGATGCCGAGCGCGTCCAGGCGGTTCAGGCAGTGCAGACCGATCCTCCAGAACACCTCCGCCAGCAGCAGGACACCGCCGAAGCCTAGGACGTACGGCAGTGCGGCACCGAGGCCCAGGCCGTGGCCGTCGGCGATCCGGCCGACCAGCTTGGCCACGACCAGCGGGGCCCCGTAGTTGATTCCGATGTTGCCGAGCGCCGGCAGCAGCAATCCGGGCAGGGTGAACCACTTGAGCCG
The DNA here is from genome assembly GCF_040651615.1 of Streptomyces sp. NPDC048417. Classification (NCBI taxonomy): domain Bacteria; kingdom Bacillati; phylum Actinomycetota; class Actinomycetes; order Kitasatosporales; family Streptomycetaceae; genus Streptomyces; species Streptomyces sp. NPDC048417. The sequence goes on from NZ_JBEZKI010000002.1 coordinate 374,303, forward strand.
CGCCAGTTCCCGTCCGTAGTAACGAAGTGCGAGCATGACGGCACCTTTTTGCGGTCCGCTCGCAGGTAAATCGACTGAGGATGTCATCTCAACCCTGTGTAGTCGTCGTACGGCATGCCGAGTCGGCCGGCGCATGGTCTGCGGCGGCCTCGAATCGGCAGGTCAGGAAAGGGAAGTGTGCCGTGGCGACGGTCACGGAGTCCACGTGTTTTCCGGACGGCGGCTACTGTGCGAACACGCGGTCGACGCCCTGCGGGGTTCAGCCCAGCAGCAGTGACCTCGGCTGGGCGGAGAGGGCCTGGTCGAGGACGAGGGATGCCGCGCCCACGGCGGCGACGTTCTCGCCGAGGGTGGTGGAGACCACTGTCGTGGGGTGGGTCGCCTTCACGAACGGGGAGCGGGCGACCATCGGTTCGATGACGGGCAGCAGGCGGTCGGCGAGCAGTTTCCAGGTCGGTCCGCCGAACACGATGGTGTCGACGTCCAGCAGCGTCGCCGCTGCGCAGACACCCCGTCCGATCCGGATCGCGAGGCGCTCGATGATGCCGTCCGCCTGGGCCTCGCCGTCGGCCGCGAGCACCGCGAGGCGCTCCAGACCGCGCTGGGCGTCGGCCGGGTTCGTCACCGTGTACTCGGCGCCGAGCACGCCCAGGGCGACGGCCTCCTCGACGAGCGTCTTGGTCGAGGCGGCGGCGCCGAGGCCGCCGACCTCGCCCGCGTTCCCGGAGACCCCGCGCAGCACGGTGTCCTCCACCACCAGCCCCATCCCGGAGCCGGTGCCGAGGTAGAAGAAGAGCAGGTTGCGGCTGTCGGTGGCGGCTCCCGTCCAGCGCTCGGCGACGACGGCGGCCGTGACGTCCTTGTCGAGCAGCGCCGGGAATCCGGTCGCCTCGCTGAGCCGGTCGCGCAGCGGGTAACGGCCCCAGCCGGGCAGTTCGGGCGGGTCCACGACCCAGCCGGCGTCCGCGTCGATGGGGCCCGGCGCGGCGATGCCGAGGCCCAGGACCCGCTGCCGGTCGGCGCCCGACTCGGCCACGATCGCGGACACCGAGGCGGCCATGTCCGCGGCGATCGCGTCGGTGTCGCCGCCGCTCGGCGTCACCACACTGCGCTGGGCGACGACGGTGCCGAGCAGATCCACCAGGACGCAGGTGATGACCGCCGGGTCGAGGTGCACACCCACCGCGTACCGGGACGCGGGGTCGATTTCGAGGAGGGTGCGGGGCTTTCCGCTGCCGGTGCTCCGCTTGCCCGACTCCCGCGCGATGCCCTGGTCGATCAGCCGGCGGGTGATGTTCGAGACCGTCTGCGCGGACAGCCCGGTGGCCTGGGCGAGTTCCACCCGGCTCAGGCCGGTGGGGTGGCGGCGGATGGCGTCCAGGATCACGGACTCGTTGAAGTCACCGAGGCGCGGCAGGTTGGTACCGCGCCGGATGGTGGGCTTCCCGGTGCTCGCCGTGGTCCCCGTCATGCTTGTCAACGTGCTTCTCCCTGCCTCGGCCGGCGGCACCCCGCGTCCGCTCCTCCGACGCATTCAGTCGGTGGAATGTTATGCCACGGCTGTGTGGCCGCGGATGGTCCTCGCGCGTACACGTCAGGCACCGTCCGAGGGGCCGGCGGCCGGGCGCAGGCGCAGCGTGCGGATCTGGAACGGCCGGAACCGGAGCTCGACGGCGGCCTCGCCGGACCGGAGCGCGAGCCGCCGTTCCGGCCGCTCCAGCAGGTCGCAGTCGTGTACGGCGGCGGTCGCGAATCCCGCCGACAGCCGTGCCGAGACCGCTCCCCCGCAGGCCTCGTACAGGCGCACCACGAGGTCGCCGCTGCGGTCGTCGGCGAGCTTCACCGATTCCACGACCACGTCGGTGGTGTCGAGGGCGACCAGCGGCCGGGCCTGGGCCGGGGCGGGCCGCAGGGGCAGGTTCATGGCATAGCCGCCGGCGACGGCCTCCTCGATCCCGGCACCGGCGAGCAGTGCGTAGCCGAAGCTGTGCCGGCCGCGGTCGGCCTGGGGGTCGGGGCTGTGCGGGGCGCGCAGCAGGGAGAGCCGGAGGGTCGTGGTCGTACCTCCGTCGTCGCGTGTGTCGCGGCGGACGTCGTGCCCGTAGGTGGAGTCGGTGAGCAGGGCGGCGCCCCAGTGCCGTTCGCCGACGTGCACCCAGCGGTGCGCCCACAGTTCGAAGCGGGCCGCGTCCCAGCTGGTGTTCTCGTGGGTGGGGCGCCGGACATGCCCGAACTGGATCTCGGCGCTCTCCTGGTCCGCGTGCACGTCCAGCGGCCAGGCCGCCTTCAGTACGGTGTCGCGCTCCTGCCAGTCGATGTCGTTGCGGACGGTCACCCGGCGGCTCTCGGCGGCCACCTCGATGCGCTGGACGAACCGTGAGGCGCCGTGGGCGCGCTCGACCCGCACCACGGCGAGCAGCGGTCCCTCGTCCACGAGTGTCACCGACTCGGCCTCGTCCAGGTCGTGGACGGTGTCCCGGTAGTACGGGTCGAGGTTCCACGCCGACCACAGGTTCGGGTCGTCCGGGTGGAGTTGGAGGAGGTTGCCGGCGGTACCGGGGGCGATGGCCTCGCGTTGTGCGGCGTGGTCGTACACCGAGGTGAGCAGACCGCGCCGGTCGACGACGACGGTCAGCACACCGTTGTCGAGGACGAAACCGCCGTCCCTGGCGGTGGCGGTGACCGAGCCCCGGTGGTCGTCCACCGTGCCGCCGGAGGCGAGCGCGCCGACCTCGGCGAGGACGGCCGTACGCCCGTCCGACAGACGCTGACCGCCGGCGGACTCGGGGACGACCACCACCTCACGGCGGGGGTACGGCCCGGCGTTGAGCAGGGCGGCCGGGCCCGGGAGTGCGGCGACGGCCTCGGCGATCAGGGTCTCCAGCTCCGCGTGGATCGCCGCGTACTCCCGTTCGGCCTGCTGGTGCACCCAGGCGATGGACGAGCCGGGCAGGATGTCGTGGAACTGGTTGAGCAGCACCCGCCGCCACAGCGACTCCAGCCGCTCGTACGGGTACGGCGTCGCGGCCCGGACGGCGGCCGTGGCGGCCCACAGCTCGGCCTCGCGCAGCAGCGTCTCGGCGCGCCGGTTGCCGCGCTTGGTGCGGGCCTGGCTGGTGTAGGTGCCGCGGTGGTTCTCCAGGTACAACTCACCTCGCCACACGGGGAGTTGGTCGTGCTCGGCGCAGGCCGCGGCGAAGAACGTGTCGGGGGACTCGATGACGACCCTGGGCGAGCCCTCCAGGTCGCGCAGGCGGCGGGCCTTCTCCAGCATCGAGCGGGTGGGACCACCCCCGCCGTCGCCGTGGCCGAACGGGGCCAGCGAGCGGGTGGCCACCCCCTTCTCCGCGAAGTTCCGCTCGGCGTGGGCGAGTTCGGCCGCCGTGAGCGAGGCGACATAGCTGTCGACGGGCGGGAAGTGGGTGAAGATCCGCGATCCGTCGATGCCCTCCCAGGCGAAGGTGTGGTGCGGCAGCTTGTTCGTGTCGTTCCAGGAGAGCTTCTGGGTGAGGAACCAGCGGGCGCCGGCCAGCTTGGCGAGCTGAGGGTAGGCGGCCGTGTAGCCGAACGAGTCGGGCAGCCACACCCCGTGCTGCTCGACGCCGAACTCCTCCGCGAAGAACCGCCGTCCGTAGACCAGTTGGCGGGCCAGTGCCTCGCCGCCGGGCAGATTGCCGTCGGCCTCCACCCACATGCCGCCCACCGGTACCCAGTTGCCGTCGGCGGCGGCCTTCTTCATCCGGGCGAAGATCTCCGGCCGCTGCTCCTTCATCCACGCGTACTGCTGTGCCGAGGAGCAGGCGAAGACCAGCTCGGGGTACTCCTGCGCCAGCGTGGTCATGTTGGTGAAGGTGCGGGCGCACTTGCGCACGGTCTCCCGGACCGGCCACAGCCACGCCGAGTCGATATGGGCGTGGCCGACCGCGGCGACCGTGTGCGCGGAGGCGTGGGCGGGCCGGGACAGTACATCGGCCAGGTGCCGGCGGGCCGCGGGTGCCGTCCTCGCCACATCGGCCGGGTCGACGGCGTCGGCGGCGCGGCGCAGCGCGTGCAGGATCTCGTGCCGTCGGCTGGAACCGACCGGCAGTTCGTGCATCAGCTCGTCGAGCACCTCGATGTCGTGGACGAGGTGCCACACCTCGTCCTCGCGCACCGCGATCTCGGCCTGTACGAGCCGGTAGAGGGGCGCGCCACCCGCGGTGTCCAGCGAGCCGTAGTGGACGCCCACTCCGGCGCTGGCGACGATCGGCGGGTTGGCGGCCAGCTCGACCAGCAGGTCGACCCGGTCGCCGCCGGTGGCGGGGGCTGCGGGGTCGGCGAGGAGCACGGTCCGGTGGTACGGGTGCAGGCCCTGGATCGGCGCGCCCTGGGCGTCGTGGACCAGGCCCTCCGCCTGGCCGCCGGGTCCCTTGGTCAGGTCGAAGCCCAGGTCGAAGAGGGCCTCGACACGGCGGCCCGCCCACTCCTCGGGAATGTCCGCGGTCGCCCGCAGCCAGGTCGTCGCCCAGGGGCCGCCCCAGGTGGAACCGAGCGTGAAGGGCGTGTAGTCGGCGCGCAGCGCGTCGGCCACCGGGACCGGTTCGCCGTCCACGAACCAGGCGTGCAGTTCGAAGGGGCGCGCGGCGCTGTAGAGGGCGGGGCGGACGACCCGGTCCAGCAGCTTGCGGATCCGGGTCTCGATGATCCGGCGGTCGTCATGCACGGTGCTGGTCCTTCCGGACGTCGTGCTCGGGGTCGGGGTCGGGGTCGGGCAGCCGGACGGTGTCCTGAGCGCCGTCCGGCCAGATCACGTCCGCGAGCAGGGTGGTGTTCTCGGCGCGGGTGGTGATGCGGGGCAGAGCCACGGGGTCGGTGCCCCCGAGGTGGATCAGGGCGATGTGCAGGGAGCCGTGGGCGACGGGTCCGTCCGTCTCCACGACCGGGGTCGCGGACGGGGAGCCGAGGGCGTTGCTGTCGATGCCGGGGACCACGGCGGCGCGGGGCAGTCCCCACGCGCCCACGACCAGCGAGACCAGCCCGCCGTCGCCCACCACCCTGGCGGCACCGCCGTCCGCCCGGCCCGCCAGGGCCCAGCCGCCGATGCGCAGCACATGCCCGGCGCCGGGATCGCCGTCGACGCGCACCGCCCGTACCTCGACCGAACCGCGCAGCGCGGACCCTACGGTGATCCAGGGGCCGGGCGTGTAGCGGGTGTCGGGGCCGCCGAACGGGTCCCAGGTCGTGTCCTCGGGCCAGTGCGCGCGGGAGCGCGAGACGGCCGTGACGCCGTCCAGGGACACCCTGGCCGCGGGGCGCCGGTGCGAGGCGCGGCCGGCCGCGTCCAGCAGCACGACCGCGTTGTCGAGCGGGTCGGCTCGCACGGCGCCCGCCGTCGGGTCCCCGGGTGTCTCGGGTGCCGTGTGTGTGGAGTAGGCGAAGCGCGCGTAGCAGGGGTCGTCGGCGTGTGGCCGGCTCGGGTCGGCGTGGTCGCCGCCGTGGTTGACGACGCGGACGACTCCGTCGTCGGCGGTGCCGGAGACGAGCCAGCCGGGTGCGGCCAAGGAGCGGGTGAAGTCGCCTTGCTCCACGGCGAGTTGTGCCTCCTGTTCCGTCCACACGGGGTGGTCCGGCGGCAGCAGGAGGCCGATGAAGCCCTTCGACGCCCAGTACGGGGAGGCGGGGCCCGAGTACACCTGGAGGATGCCGCGGAACGGGCGCCGCCAGCCGAGGGTGAGCAGCCCGTCGGTGTCCGTGCCGAAGGAGCCGAAGTGGTCGAGCATCCGGTTGGCGATCGCCCGGGTCTCCCCCGGCGCCAGCGGTGTGGCCTCGAAGAGCGCGCCGGTCCACAGCGGGGCGAGTGCCGCGTGGCGGTAGGTGAGCGAGCGGCCCTGGACCAGTGGGGAGCCGTTGGCACCGACCAGCAGCCGCTGGTCCTCGAGGAAGCGGTGCAGCCGGGCGCGGTAGCGGTCGAGGAGTCCGGCGGGCGCGGCGGCGCCGAGGATGCGGCAGAACCACAGCGGGTACAGGTGCATGGCCCAGCCGTTGTAGTGGTCGAAGTTGCGGTGCTCACCGCCGGTGAGTCCGTCCGAGTACCAGCCGCCGCCCGCGTACCAGCCGTCGGTGAGCGCGATGACCCGGTCCAGGTCCTGCTGCCGCCACTGTCCGCCGACCGTGCGGGCGAAGGCCTCGGTGACGCCCTGGAACCAGATCCAGTTGTTGCCGGGCATCGGGTCGCCGACCATCGGGGCGAGCCAGTCGAGGATCCGCTGTCTGACCCGGTCGTCGAGGCGGTCCCAGATCCAGGGCCGGGTCTCGTGCAGCGCGAGGGCGACGGACGCGGCCTCGACCTTGGCCTGGTTGCACTCGGCGAAGGTGGGCCAGCGGCCCGGGTTCTCCGGGTCGGTGCCGGCGGCCAGGCCGGCCGTGTACCAGCCGGCCAGATCGTGCGGGTCGGCCCCGCCCGCCCCCGCCAGCCGGAGTCCGGCCAGCAGGAACGTGCGGGCGAAGCCTTCCAGGCCGTCACTGCGGACGCCGTTGGCGCTCGGCACGCCGGGCAGCTGGACCAGGGCGTGGTCCTCGGTGGCGTACGGCCGTACGGCGAGCAGCATCCGGTCCGCGGTCCGCTCCCAGTGGGCGCGGTCCTCGGCGGGGGTGCGGCCCTCGGCGGGGATGCGGTTCATGAGGCGCGGGTCTCCCATGCCTGTTCGAACTCGGCCCGGATCCGGTCGCCGGCTTCCCTGCGCCAGTTCCTCATCGCGTCGTCCCACGCGCTGAGCGGCAGGCGGCCCTGCATGATGCCCTTGCGGGTGTCGTCCAGGAGGGTGCCGAACAGCTTGGACTTCTTGGAGTCGGTCGGCGAGTACAGCGGCTCGGCGGGGTTGGGGATCAGCACCTTGACCGCTTCCCGCTGGAAGGCGTACTGCTCGTGCACGATGTCCGGCCTGGCCGGGTAGTACAGCGTGAACGGCGCGTCCGTCGCGAAGATGGTCGGCAGCGTGGCCTCGGCCTGGCCCTGCGGGGTGAGGACCGGGTCGGTGCCCTTCAGGGTGTGGTCGGGGCCCCGGACACCGTACTTGCGCAGCAGATAGGCGTCGGTGCCGAAGGGGGCCGCCAGGGCGTTCATGGCGCGCAGGATCTGCTGGATGCGGGACTTGGGGGCCTTCTTGACGATGAGGGTGGCGTAGTTGGCCGAGCCCTGCCACTGGCCGCCCGTGCCGCCGTCGTAGCCGGGCGCCATCATGTAGCCGAGTTCGAATCCCTCGGTCGCCGGGGCGTAGTTGGTGTAGTAGTCGTTCCACGCGGCGGGCGCGTCGGGGTTCATGACGGTCTGCCCGCCGCCGAACCAGTCCTTGGCCTTGCCCAGCACGCTGTACGTGTCCGGGTGCATGACCCCGGCCTTGGTGAGCTGCCGGACCGCGTCGAGGGACTGCTTGGCCTCCTCGGTCTCGTAGTACCAGGTGAACCTGCCGTTCTCCTGACGCCAGTTGTTGGGCGCCTTCAGCATCTGCATCACGAGGTTCCAGGCGGTGATGCTGTCGCCGAGGGCGTACTGGTTGTGCTTGGGATCCGTGACGTCCTTGCACAGCTGGACGAACTCGGTCCAGCTCTTCGGGTTCGGGTCGAGCCCGCGCTTGTTGATCAGGTCGAGCCGGGTGTAGGTGGGACCGCCGGAGAGCGGGCGGGGCATGGGCAGCGCGTAGATGCCGCCGTTGCGTACGCACGGCGCCCAGGAGGCGGAGGGGATGTTGGCGAGGTAGGGGTAGTCCCGGATGTTGTCGCCGGACAGGTGCGGGGTGAGGTCCTCGAAGAGGGTGTCCAGCATGTCCGGCGTGGCCGCCGAGTTCTGGTCCGGCTTCAGCATCAGCATCGCGTCGGGCAGATCGCCGCCCGCGATGGTCACGGCGAACTTGGCCGGGTAGTCGCCGACCGGGGTGATCTCGAAGTCGAGATCGCAGCCGACGCTTCTGTTGAGGTTCTGCCAGAGGACGTTGCGCCCGGCCGGCGGCGGCACCGGGTTGAAGATCAGCGTCATGATGCCGATGCCGGGGCCCTTGGCGGGCGGCCCGTCCGGGAAGGCCGTGACCGGGTCGGCCGGGTAGTGGAGATAGCCGGGTGCGACCCCGTCCGCGGTGGCCGGCATCGACGTCGCCACGCCTTTGTACGGGATGTATGTCGGCAGTGGTGCCTGGGCGTTGGCCTCACGCGCGGTGGCGGGGCGGTAGTCCCCGCAGCCGGCCAGGGTCAGGCCCGCCGTGACGCCGGCGGCGGAGGCCAGGAAGCCGCGCCGGCTCGGTCGTCGCGTCAGTGGCTTCATCGGGCTGCTCATCCCTTCACCGCCCCGATCATCACGCCCTTGTTCATGTGCCGTTGCAGGAAGGGGTAGATGACCACGATGGGCACGATCGACAGAACCAGGATCGCCGCCTGCAGCGACTGGGCCGGCGGCAGCGGCGCCCCGGCCGCGACGTCCACCTGGCCGCCGCTGAGTGCCGCGTTGTTGACGACGTACGTCCGCAGCACCAGTTGCATGGGCCACTTCGACGCGTCGTTCATGTACAGCAGGGCGTTGAAGAACGCGTTCCAGTACGTCACCGCGTAGAACAGGCCGATGACGGCGACGGACGCCTTGGACAGCGGCAGGACGAGCCGGGTGAGGATCTTCCACTCGGAGGCGCCGTCGATCCGGGCCGCGTCGATCAGCTCGGCGGGCAGGCCCATGAAGAAGGAGCGCAGGACGATCACGTTGAACGCGTTGATCATGGTGGGCAGGATCAACGACCAGTAGCTGTTGATCAGATGGAGCTGCTTGACCATCAGATAGCTCGGGATGACACCCGGTACGAACAGCATCGACATCAGCAGGAGCAGCAGCACGGGCTTGTGCCCGAAGGATCCGGGGCGGCTGAGGCCGTACGCGAGGAAGACGGAGGAGACCAGGCTGAGGCCGGTGCCGACGACGGTGACACCGACGCTGACCAACATGGCCTTGGAGACGATCCCGCCGTTGAGCAGGGCCTGGTACGCGAGGAGCGTGGGGTGGTCGGGCCACAGGACGTAGCCGCCCGACTCGGTGACCTCCGCGGTGTCGGCGAGCGAGGTCGAGACGATCGCCACGAAGGGCAGCACGACCAGGATCACGCAGACCAGCAGGATCAGTGACTTGACGGACCGCCAGGGCAGCGAGCCGGGGGTCTCCCCGGGGACGGCGCTGTAGGCGCGGCGCGGGCGGCGGCGCACGGGGTGGGCCGGTGACAGCGTTGTCATGACCGGTAGACACCTTCTTCCCCGAAGAAGTGGGCGATCTTGTTGGCGCCCAGCACGAGCACCACCCCGACCAGGCCCTTGACGAGACCGACGGCGGCGCTGACGCCCCAGTCCCCGGCGATCAGGCCGTGGTTGTAGACGTACGTGTCGAGCACCTCGCTGTTGTCCAGGCCGACGCCGGTCTGCTGGAGCAGGATCTGCTCGAAGCCGACGGACAGCGCGTCGCCGAGCCGGAGGATCAGCAGCAGGATCACCAGGCCGCGCAGGGCGGGCAGGGTGACGTGCCAGGTCTGCCGCAGGCGGCTGGCGCCGTCCATGGCGGAGGCCTCGTAGAGGTTGTGGTCGACGCGGGAGAGGGCGGCGAGGAAGAGGATCGTGCCCCAGCCGGTGTCCTTCCAGATGACCTGTGAGGTCAGCAGCGTCTTGAACAGCTCGGGGTTGCCGATGATGTTCCAGGTGCCCATGTCGTGGGCCTGGAGGAACAGGTTGACCATGCCACTGCCGCCCAGCAGCTGCTGGAACAGGGAGACGACGACCACCCAGGACAGGAAGTGCGGCAGGTACAGCACGTTCTGCACCCACTTCTTGACGCGTTCGCTGACCAGGCTGTTCAGGGCGAGCGCCAGGAGGATCGGCGCGGGGAAGACGAACACGACCTGGATCAGGGTGAGTTCGAGGGTGTTGACCAGCGCGTGCAGGAACTGCTCGTCGCCGTTGAACAGCACGTCGAAGTTCTTCAGCCCGCTCCACGGACTGTGCGTGATGCCGATGTACGGCTGGTAGTCCTGGAACGCGATGACGTTGCCGAGCAGCGGGATGTAGTGGAACAGCAGCAGGACCACGAGGCCTGGTATCACGAACCAGAACAGGCCCAGGTCCCGGCGGCGCCCCGGCCGGCCCGGCCTCGGGCGGCCTCTGCCCGGCGGCCCGCCCTCCTCGGCCGGACGAGCGGCCGGTTGTTGCAGCGTTGTCATGACGAGAGAGCCCTTTCGCGTGGAGAGACGTGAGACGGGCGTGTCCCGGCCACCCCCCGGAGACCGGCAGAAGTATGTAAATCCAATCGATGGGCTAACGTCAATGCTTCCGACAGGTAAATTCATGCGGCGGGTTCGGCGCTTGCGTGGAGACGGCGTTGACGCATGCGGGCGACCTCGACGGCATCCGGAACCGTGAAGTCGCCGGGTTCCGGGAGGGCGTCGGTGCCCGGGCGCGCGTGGAGCGGGCGTCGACCGCGCCGGCGGCCGGGGCGCTCAGGCCAGTCGGTGCAGCGCCTCGCGGGTGACCTCGCCGCGGAGTGGCTCGCCCGACGCCCAGCGCTCCACCTCCGCCAGCGCGTACTGCCCGAGCCGTCGCAGCTCGCTGCCCTGGGCGCCGGCGATGTGCGGGGTGACCAGCACATTGGGCAGGGACAGCAAGGGGTGGCCGGGCGGCAGTGGTTCGGGGTCCGTCACGTCGAGATAGGCCTCCAGCCGTCCGGAGGCGCATTCACGGGTCAGCGCCTGAGTGTCGACGAGGGCACCCCGGGCCGTGTTGACGAGCACCCCGCCGTCGGGGATGAGCGCCAGCATGGCGGCGTCGAGCAGACCGGTGGTCTCCGGCAGCAGCGGGGCATGGACGCTCACCACCGCCGACCGGCGGCACAGTTCGGCCAGTTGGACCCGCTCGGCGCCCAGCTGGCGCGCCTCCTCGTCCGTCACGTACGGGTCGCTCAGCAGCAGCCGGTGACCCGCGTCGGACCGGCGCAGCCCGGCCAGCACCCCACGGCCGATGCGCGACGCGCCGACGATGCCCACCGTGCTGCCGTCGGCGCCCGTACGGCTGCCGAAGGCCGGCCATCCGGCGCCGCGGCCGGCCGCCATGGTGAGCGTGCGCCGCGCGGCGAGCGTGACGAGGGCCAGGGTGTAGGAGACGACGGGGCCTGCGTTGGCGTCGGCCGCCGACGACACGACGATGCCGCGCTCCCACACGGCGTCGCTCACCAGCCCCTTGACGGTGCCGGCGGCGTGCAGCACGGCCCGTAGGCGCGGTGCCCGGGCCAGGACGTCGGCGGTGAGGCGCGGGCACCCCCAGCCGCTGATCAGGACCTCCGCCTCGGCGAGGGCGGCGGGGAAGGCCGCGGCCACCGGGCCGGGGGCGAGCCCGACGAGCCGGGAGAGCCGATCGCGCAGCTCCGCGGGGAGCACCTGATCGGCGACGAGGGGATCCATGACAAGGACGGCCGTGGGCCGGCCGGAGGGGGCGGTCACTGTGCTGGGTCCTCTTTCGATGTGTACGGACACGGCTCCGGGCCCGGCGCACGCGCCGGGCCCGGAGTGACGGAGCATCACGTCAGGCGCGCGGCAGCCGCAGCGTCACCATCTGGAACGGCCGCAGCGCGAGGACGACCCCGCCGTCCGCCGTGCCGGGCCGTTCGGCGTCGGCGAGCCGGCGCTCCAGGAGGTCCGTCAGGACGGCCCGGTCGGCCGCGAACCCGTCGGCGCGGACGACGGCCCGGGCCCGGCCGCCGTTCGCCTCGTACAGCCGCACCACCAGGTCGCCGCCGCGGTCGTCGGCCGGCTTCACCGCGCTGACCACGACGGCGTCGTTGTCGACGGTCACCAGCGGCGCCACCTCGGCGGCGGCTCCGGCGACCCGGCGCTCGGGCAGGTTGGCCCGGTAGCCCTCGCGGACCGCGTCCCCGACCGTCGCGCCCGGCACCAGCGCGTGCCGGAAGCGGTGCACGCCCTGGTCGGTCTCCGGGTCCGGGTAGCGGGGCGCGCGCAGCAGCGACGCCCTGACGGTGGTCGTCGTACCCGTGTCCCCGCTGCCGGTCCGTACCGCGCGGGTGACGTCGTGGCCGTACGTCGAGTCGTTGACGACCGCGACGCCCCAGCCCGGCTCGTCGAGGTGCACGAACCGGTGGTTGCAGGCCTCGAACTTGGCCCACTCCCAGCTGGTGTTCTGATGGGTGGGCCGGTACACGTGCCCGAACTGCGTCTCGGCGGCGTACCGGTCGGCCCTGACGTCCAGCGGGAAGGCCAGCTTCAGGAAGCGCTCGGTCTCGTGCCAGTCCACCTCGGTGTCGATGTCGAGCCGCTTGGCGTCCGCCGGGACCGACAGCAGCTGGGTGACCCGGGACCCGCCGAAGACCCGCTCGACACGCACCGCGTCGCCCTCGACGCCGAGTTCGGCCACGTCCGTGAGGTCGCTGCCGACGTTGCGGTAGAAGGCGTCGACGTCCCAGGCGTCCCACTGGTTGGGGAAGTCGGGGTGCAGCTGGAGCAGGTTGGCCACCTGCCCGGGGGCGATCGACTCCCGGCCCGCGGCGATGTCGTACGCCGAGACCACCAGTCCGCGCCCGTCGATCTCGACCCGCAGCAGGCCGTTGTCGAGGAGGTAGCCGCCGTCCGCGCGCGGGACGGGGGACACGGTGCCGCCCTCCCCGACCGGTGTCGCGGCACCTCCCGCGGGGACCGAACCCCGTTCGTGCGGCGCCGAGTTGAAGACCAGGGTCCGCGTTCCCCGCCCCGCCAGGGCCCGCTGCGCCGCTTCGATGATCCGGTCGAGTTCGGCGGCGATCCGCTGATAGGTCGCCCGGGCCTCGCGGTGCACCCAGGCGATCGACGAACCGGGCAGGATGTCGTGGAACTGGTGGAGCAGGACCGTCTTCCAGATCCGGTCCAACTCCTCGTAGGGGTACGGGAATCCGGTCCGTACGGCGGCCGTCGTCGCCCACAGCTCGGCCTCCCGCAGAAGGTGCTCGCTGCGCCGGTTGCCCTGTTTGGTCCCCGCCTGGCTGGTGAGGGTGGCGCGGTGCAGTTCGAGATACAGCTCGCCGACCCACACCGGCGGGTCGGGGTACTCGGCTTCGGCCTTGGCGAAGAAGTCGGCGGGTGCCTCCCAGGTGACGGCCGCCGAGCCCTCCAGGCTGCGCAGCCGGGCCGCCTTGGCGACCATCTCGCGGGTCGTGCCGCCGCCTCCGTCGCCGTAGCCGGTCGGTGCGAGGGAACGGGTCGCCACTCCCTTCTCCTTGAAGTTCCGTACCGCGTGGGCGATCTGACGTCCGGTCATCTCGCAGTTGTAGGAGTCGACGGGCGGGAAGTGGGTGAAGACGCGGGAGCCGTCGATGCCCTCCCAGCGGAAGGTGTGGTGCGGGAAGCTGTTGGTCCGGCTCCAGGAGATCTTCTGGGTGAGCAGCCGGGTGGCGCCCGCCGCCCTGATGATCTGCGGAAGCCCGGCCGCGAAGCCGAAGGTGTCCGGCAGCCACGCCTCGTCGTTCTCGATCCCGAACTCGTCCAGGAAGAACCGCTTCCCGTGCACGAACTGACGGGCCATCGCCTCCGACCCCGGCATGTTGGTGTCCGACTCCACCCACATCCCGCCGGCCGGCACGAACCTGCCGTCCGCGACCGCCTTCTTGACCCTGGCGTACACCTCGGGCCGGTGCTCCTTGATCCAGGCGTACTGCTGCGCCTGCGACATGGTGAAGACGAACTCGGGCGCCTCCTCCAGGAGGGCCGTCATGTTGGAGGTGGTACGGGCCACCTTGCGGACCGTCTCGCGCAACGGCCACAGCCACGCCGAGTCGATATGGGCGTGACCGACCGCGCTGATGCGATGGGCGGTCGGGCCGGCCGGCACGGCGAGGACCTCGGCGAGACACGAACGGGCCTTTCGCGCCGTGCCGTTCACGTCCTGTAGGTCCACGGCGTCCAGCGCCCGGCCCACCGCGCGCAGGATCTCCCAGCGGCGGGCGCCGTCGACGGGCAGCTCCGCCATGAGTTCGCCGAGGACCTCCAGGTCCATGACCAGGTTCCACACCGTCTCGTCGAAGACGGCCAGCCGCATCTCGCCGAGCACGTACTGGGGTGCGGCACCGGCGGTCGACCGGTCGCCCATCGGGGTCGGCCGGAACGGCACACCGCTCGCGTCGAGATCGGGGTTGGAGGCGGCCTCGATGTGCCAGTGGACCGGCTCCCCGCCGGCCACGGGCGAGCCGACGCGGACATGGGAGTTGCGCGGGTGGAGGCCCTTGACCGGGGTGCCGTCGGGCCGGTACACGAGGCCCTCGCACTGGAAGCCGGGGGTGCGCGGGGTGAAGCCGAGGTCGAGGACGGCCTCGACGGTACGGCCCGCCCAGTCGGCGGGGACCGTGCCGGTGACCTTGAACCAGCTGGTCCCCCACGGCGTGCCCCACGGGGTGCCCGGGGTGATGGGCCGGGTGGGGGCGGCCAGCCCCTCGGCCACCGGGACGGGTTCGTCCGGGGTGGACCAGAGCTCCACGGTCAGGGGTGCGGTGACGGGATGGACGGCGGGACGGATGCGTTCCCTCAGGACGCGTTCCAGGCGTGCTTCGACCAGGCTCCGGTCGTCGTGCATGAAGGGGGTCTCCTGTGGGTCGTTCAGTGGGCGGTGCCGGTCACCGGGGCGGGGCGCTCGCAGGTGCTGGTCACCGGGAGTGCGCGGCCCTGGTCCGCCGCCTCCATGAGGGTGAGCATGACGTCCAGGACATGGCCGGCGAGGTCGGCCGACGCGCGGTGCGGGCGCCCCTTGGCCAGGGCCTCGGCGAGATCGGCGAGGCCGACGCCGCGGCCCGCGTCCCGGTAGCCGGCGGACACGGGCAGCGTCTCCCAGCCGTCGCCGCGGTGGAGTTCCACGGCACCGTCGAAACCGTTCGGGTCGGGCACCGACAACGAGGCCTCGGTGCCGTGCACCTCGATGCGGGGCAGCCGGGCGGCGCGGACGTCGAAGCTCATGATCAGGGTGGACAGCGCACCGGCCGCGTGCTCGAGGACGCCGGTGATGTGCGTGTCCACCTCCACCGGGAAGACGGTCCCCGCACGCGGACCGCTGCCGATCGTCCGCTCGGCCCGCGGCCGCGAGGAGGCACCCGTCACCTTCACCACCGGGCCCAGCAGATGGACGAGGGCGGAGAGGTAGTAGGGGCCCATGTCGAGCAGGGGGCCGCCGCCGGGCCGGTAGTAGAACTCCGGGTCCGGGTGCCACTTCTCGTGTCCGGCGCCGGTCATGAAGGCGGTGGCCGCCACCGGCCGGCCGATCAGACCGTCGTCGACGGCCTTGCGGGCGGTCTGCGTTCCGGTGCCGAGGACGGTGTCGGGCGCACAGCCGACCCGCAGTCCGGCCTCCCGGGCCGCCGCGAGCACCGCGTCGGCCTCCTTGCGGTTCGCCGCGAGCGGCTTCTCGCCGTACACGTGCTTGCCGGCGCCGAGCGCCGCGAGGGCGACCTCCGCGTGCGCGGCCGGAATCGTCAGGTTGAGTACGGCGTCCACGTCGTCGCGGGCCACGAGCGCGGCGACGTCCGGCGCCGGCTCCGCGCCGGTCTGCTCGGCCACGCTCCGCGCACGGCGCCCATCGAGGTCGGTGACGGCGGTCAGCCGTACGGACGTCAGCCGGTCCAGCGTCGAGAGATAGGCGCCGCTGATCTTCCCGGCGCCGACGATCCCGATGTTCAAGGGCTTCAGCGGCTCGCCCACAGCAGTCCCCTTTCGGTCAGCGTACGGACCTCGGGCACGTCGAAGTCGTCGGGCTTGTGCCCGATGGTCGAGACGAACACCCGCCCCGCCCCCCAGGTCCTGGTCCACACGGCGGGCATCACCGCGGGCCGGTCGCGGACGTCGTCGGGTGGGAAGGTGGTGGTGGCGAGGACGTCGATGTGCGGGTCGGTGAGCAGCCAGTACTGCTCGGTGTGCACGGCGAAGTCGTCGAGCCCGGCGATGACCGGATGGTCGGCGCGCTCGGGCAGCAGGTGCACGGTGTGGTCGTGGAAGCCCGGCGGGTGCATGACGAACTTGCCGCCGGTCAGCAGGTGGTAGCCGTGGTCGTGGAAGCTGTCGACGATGCCGCCGTGCCAGCCGGCCAGGCCGGTGCCCGCGCGCACCGCGGCGGCGAGGTTGGCGCTCTGTTCCCGGGTGATGGTCCCCATGGTCCAGCACTGCACGACCAGGTCGGTGGCGGCCAGGCGCTCCGTGTCCTCGTACACCGCCAGGTCCTCGGAGGTCTCGACGGTGAATCCGTGTTCCTTGAGGAACGGGACGAACCCGTCGCTGATCGTCACGGGCTGATGCCCGTCCCAGCCGCCGCGGACGACGAGCGCCCGCCGGATGTCGGTGGTCAAGGTGATCGCACGCTCCCATCGGCGCCGCGCTGCCGGGCGCGGCGGTCGGCAATTGAAAGGGCGGGTCGGAGTGGGTGCCATGTGAACCTATGAAGGCCCGCCACAGTTTGTCAATACGTTTTATGAACTCTGCGCAGGGCCTGCGCGGGTCCGGGCACAGGGCCCGCCCGGGGACCGAGAAGTGTGCTCCGGTACGGGAGCACGAACCCGACCACGAGGCCGGAAGGGGCGTTCTCAGCCGCTGATGTGGAACGTGGAAGGAGAGTCGTTCTGGGTCGCGGCCTTTCCTGCCCGCAGGTTCTGGATCGTGTTGCCGGAGAAGGTCCCGGTGCCGGTGACCCCCGCCGCGATCCAGATCCCCTGGTCGGCCGGAGCGTCGACCGTGTTGCCCGTCAGCGTCACATCGACGTTCTTGCGGTCGATGTAGAGGCCCGCGCGGAAGGCCCCGCGCAGGACGTTGCCGCTCAGGGTGACGTGCGTGTAGGCGTCCGGATACAGCGAGGTACTGGCCGGCGAGCTGATCCGTACCCCGTGCCGGACGCCGTTCCAACCGCCGCCGCCGATCAGGACGTTGCCGCTGACGGTGGCCGATTCCAGCGGGTGGCCGGTGTCGCCGAACACGCCGATGTCCAGGGCGCTGTTGGACGACACGCCGTTGACCAGGTTGTTCGTCATCTCGACGTGCTGCCCGCCGGCGATCCGCAGGCCGTTGGCCCACCAGGGTGCGATCGCGGTGTTGTTGAGGATCTTCGCGCCGTCGACCTGGCCGTTGGTGCCGCTCGCCCCGGCGTCGGAGTAGGTCGCGAAGGAGTCGTCGCCGGTGCCCCGGGCGAAGTTGTTCTGGACCGTGATGTGGTAGCCCAGCTTGTCCGGGTTCGGCGTGTTGCCGTTGTTGATGTTGAAGCCGTCGCCGTAGGAGTCCGCGGTCCGGCTGTCCCGGACCGTGCCGTTGGAGCCGGAGAGCCAGTTGGCATCGGTGTGCCGCGTCCAGATCCGCTCGACCAGCCAGCCACCGGCACCGCTGGCGTTGATGCCGTAGTCCGCGCCGCCGGAACCGCCGACGCCCCGCCACACGGCGTTGGAGTCGATCTGGAGGTCCCGCAGCGTGGTGCCCGAGCCCACCAGGATCTGCGACCGCCAGGTGGCCGGCAGCGGCGGCTTGCGGTAGATCGTCGTGTACCACATGCCGGCGCCCTCCACCGTCACGCCGGTGAAGTTCAGCGTCGTGCCCGACAGGCTGTTCGTCAGGTACTTGCCCGGCGGGATCCACACCGACCTGCCCTGCGTCCTGGCGGCGTTGACCGTGTTCTGGATGGCGGCGGTCGAGTCGGTGCCGAAGTTCGGGTCCGCGCCGTAGTCGACGACGGAGAGCGAGTTGGCCGGCTGGGTCCGCGCGGCTCCGACGTGCTCCAGGTCGACCGAGTCGACGTCGTAGACCGCGGCGGTGTTGGCGGAGTCCTTCCTGAGGGTGAGGGTGCCGCCCGCCGGGATGGCGGCGCCGGTGACCTTGACGGGGAACTCGTTGTAGAAGCGGTACGGCATTCCGCCCGCATGGGGGTCGTCCGGGTTGGTGGTCGCGTCGCGGTAGTTCCAGGCCTGCTTGGAACTGAGCGTGATCGCCTGCCGGTAGGTGCCGTTCACGTACAGGTCCAGCGTCGCGTCGATACCGCCGCCCGCCGCCGCGTCGGGGATCGAGGCGCGCACCACCAGGCTGTCGGCCTGCCTGCCCGAGCCGTTCTTCAGGGTCACCGAGTCACCGGTGTTCCTCAGCTCGACCAGCGCGTTCCCGGACGCCTCGGTCTCCAGGGTGGCCACCGACGGCACCGTGGCCCCCGGCTTGAGGGAG
Source organism: Streptomyces sp. NPDC048417 (assembly GCF_040651615.1). Classification (NCBI taxonomy): domain Bacteria; kingdom Bacillati; phylum Actinomycetota; class Actinomycetes; order Kitasatosporales; family Streptomycetaceae; genus Streptomyces; species Streptomyces sp. NPDC048417. The sequence goes on from NZ_JBEZKI010000002.1 coordinate 392,506, forward strand.
CGGACGGCCGCGGCGCCGCCGAGCGTGCCGGTTTCGGCCTCCACCGTCACGAAGGGCGTCGTGGCACCGGCCGTGGCGGCGACCGGCTCGGCATCGGCGCCGACCGTGAAGCCCGAGGCGCCCTCGGTGCCGGGAAGAACGAACAGGGCACCGGCGGCAAGGGAGGCCGCGCCACCGAGCCAGAACGATGATCGTCGGAATCTTCGGAGCATGTGTCACCTCTTCAAGAGATCGGAGGCAGCACGGACCGACGGGTCGCGTGCTCCCTCGCTGTCCATTGGGTGCTGGGACGCTCACAACTCGGCGCGCGAAAGGGCATACGCACACCGGTACCGGCGCACGCCTACAGGCACCACCGCATTGCCTATCGGTACCGGCGCACGCCTACAGGTACCGGCGCACGCCCGTACCACCCGTGCCGAACCCGGGAAAGGCGAAGCCCACGGAAGGGCTGTCCGCGGGAACGCCTTCGGCTGCCGCGCAGGCGAACGCGCAAAGGGGGAATCACATCGCCGAACAGACGTCCACGCCCTGGAAACGCCGTTACGGCCACCACCATCCGCACCGCGCGGAGCCCACGACCGGACCCCGCTCCAGGAGCACGACCAGCCGCATCCCTCCTCGGTCCGGCACGCGGCCCCGCGGCCCGGCGCGCGCAGTCGGCATGGCCCGACCGACGAGGCCGTCCCTTGCCCCGCCGATCGCGCTGGCGAGTCTAGCGACGGCCCGCCGATTATTCCATCACCTTGATTAACTAACTTCGAACGGTCGGGGAGCCTTGTCGTCCGCGCCACTTCGGGCCTCGTACCGCTCCCACTCCGCGTCAGCGAGCCCGAGGAGCCGCTCGGTCTCCGCCGCGTCGGGCAGCGGACCGTGATCCCCCGTCACCTTGAGCGCGGAGACCGCGGTGATGTGGCCGAGCCGCAGGGCCCGGGGCGTCGTCTCGCCGCGCAGCAGCCCGGCCAGGAAGCCCGCCGCGAACGCGTCGCCCGCGCCCACGGGTTCCACCACCGCCGTACGCAGCGCGGGCACCGTGCACAAGCCGTCCGCGGTGACGGCCGTGGCGGCCCGGGCGCCGTCCTTGACGACGAGGATCCGCGGACCGGGCAGCAGGTCCCGCACGGCGGTGACGGTCAGGTCCTCGCCCCACAGGTGCTGTGCCTCGTCCAGGCCCACCAGCACGATGTCGGCCCGGTCGGCGAGGGCCCGCAGGGTCCCGGGCGCGGTGCCGTCCGGCCACAGGGCGGCGCGGTGGTTGACGTCGAAGCTGATGGCGTACGGCCGTTCGTCGGCCGGCTCGGCGAGGGCGCGGGTCACCAGGTCGCGGCAGGACGGCGAGAGGGCGGGGGTGATGCCGGTGAGGTGCAGGAGGGCGGCGGAGCGCAGCGGTTCGCCGTCCAGCAGGCCGGGCCCGAGGGCCGAGGCCGCCGAGCCCGTGCGGTAGTAGTGGACGCGGGTTCCGGTGGGGCCGGGGTTCTTGACGAGGAGGCCCGTGGGCCGGTGCGGGTCGGTCCGTACATGGCTGACGTCGACCCCGGTGGCGGCGACCGCGGCGCGCACCCGGTGCCCCAGCGGATCGTCGCCCACAGCCGAGAGCCAGGAGGCCGGGATGCCGTGGTCCGCGAGGTACATGGCCACGTTGGACTCCGCGCCCGCGATGGACAGCCGCAGTTGCTCGGCCTCGGCCAGCGGCCGGGGCGGGTCGGGGGCCAGGGCCGCCATGGTCTCGCCGACGCAGACCACCCGTCCCGGTGCCGGCCGCCAGGGAGCCGTCATGCGTGTCCGTCCTCCGCCACGGCGGCACGGAACGCCCGGGCCCGGTCGCGCAGGTCGGCGATGTCGCCGCCGTCGGCCGCGTCGCCGACCAGCGGTGAGCCGACGCCGACGGCGGTCGCCCCGGCGGCCAGGTAGGCCCGGGCGGCGGGCACGTCGACTCCGCCCACCGGGACCAGCACGGCGTCGGGGAACGGGCCGCGCAACGCCTTCAGATAGGCCGCTCCGCCGGCCTCGGCGGCGGGGAAGAGCTTCAGGGCGGTCGCGCCCCGGGCCTGCGCGGCGATGACGTCGGTGGGGGTCAGCACGCCTGCCAGGACCGGCATGCCGAGGTGCAGCGCGGTGTCGACGCCTGCGCCCAGGCCGGGGGTGACCGCGAAGGTGGCGCCCACGTGGTGGGCGGCCCGCGCGTCGGCGGCGGTCAGTACGGTGCCGGCGCCCAGCGGCCGGTCGGGGCCCAGCTCCTTGCGGGCCCGGGCGAGGACGGTGAGGGCGTCCGCGCCGCTGAGGGACACCTCGATCAGTTCGATGCCCTCCTCGGCCAGGGTCAGGACGGTGCGCAGGGCGGCGTCGGGGTCGGTGCCGCGCACGATGGCCAGCAGTCGGCGGGAGGTGAGGGCGGCTCGCAGATCCACGGCCAGGGCTCCTTCTACGGTTCGGGTTTCAGTGGAGGGCGTCGGGCGCCCACCACGGCTCGGGGATCAGGGCGCACCAGTCGCCTCCTGAGGTTCGGACTCTCAGCGGCGCCGGTCACCGTCGGCGGGTGCGGGTTTCTCCAGGGGCGTCGGGTGTCTGCTCAAGGGCAGTGACAGGCGGCGCTCACGGTGAGCCGCCAGCGGACCTCGCCCGAGGCGCCGACGCGGGCCGCGTCGTCCGGGCCGGCGTCGGCGAGGTCGAAGACCCGGCCGAGCATGGGCTCGACGCCCGTACTGCGGTAGGGCCGGCCGACCGGGAAGCCGCCGAGGTTGCGCCACAGGGCGACGGAGAGTGGCTGCCCCTCGGCCTCGACGGCGAAGGAGAGCCGGTCCCCGTCGTCGTGCACGCAGCACCGGCCGGCCGCCACCACGGCCCCGGCCGCCGTCCCGTCGTCCGGCCCGAACCGGTCCAGGCGCAGCCCCAGCGGCGCGGGCCAGACGCCCTCCAGCCAGCGGGCGCCGTCCGGCCAAGGACGGTTCACCAGGGGCGCCGCCTCCGGGAACAACCGGGTCGGTGCCCCGTACCGGGCCTTCAGGACGGCCTCCTCGGAGAGGTCCAGCAGCGCGTGGGCGGCCCAGAGGAAGCGGAAGCCGGGCTCGGCCGTCAGGACGTAGTCGGCCTGCACACCGTCGGCTGTGCCGCTCAGTTTGCGCGTCAGCGTGAAGTGTTCGCAGTGGACGCGCTCGCCGCCCCCCTCCCGGGTCCAGGCCCGGGACCAGGCGTCCCCGTGGTCGGGGGTGCCGCGCACGGTGGGGACGCACTCCTCCAGTCCCCCCGCGTCCACGAACGCGTCGCCCGGTGCCACACCGTCGCGTTCGGCGAGCTCGCGCCACCACAGCCATTCGCGGCCGCCGTGGCGCAGCGAGGTCCAGCGGCCGCCGTGGGCGAGGTCGGTGACGACGTCCATCACCACTCCGCGAACGAGCCGTCGGGGTGCCGCCACACCGGGTTGCGCCAGTTGTGGCCGGCCCGGTCGGCCGCGCGTACGGCCGCCTCGTCGACGGTGATGCCGAGGCCGGGGGCGTCACCGCGCCGCGCGTGCCCGGCGACGAACCGGAAGGGTTCGGGGTCGACCAGGTAGGAGAGGAGGTCGGCGTCCTTGTTGTAGTGGATGCCCCGGCTCTGCTCCTGGATCAGGAAGTTCGGTGTGGCGAAGGCGACCTGGAGGCTCGCCGCCAGCGCGATGGGCCCGAGCGGGCAGTGCGGGGCGAGCTGTGCGCCGTAGGTCTCCGCGAGCGAGGCGATGCGGTGCACCTCGGAGATGCCGCCCGCGTGGGACAGGTCCGGCTGGGCGACCGCGATGCCGGCGGCGAGGACGGGCAGGAACTCGGACCGGGAGTACAGGCGTTCACCGGTGGCCAGCGGTACCGGGCTCGCCGTGACCAGGCCGGGCAGCAGGTGGCCCTGCTCGGGGACGACGGGTTCCTCCACGAACAGCGGGTGCAGGGGGGCGAGTTCGGTCAGGACGCGGCGGGCGCTGGCGGCGGTGAAGCGGCCGTGGAAGTCGACGGCGACATCGCGGTCCGGGCCGAGGGCGTCCCGGGCGGCCGCCACCCGGGCGACCACCGCCGCGGTCTCCGCGGCCGTGGTGATCGGCGAGGTGGCCCCGGCCGCGTTCATCTTCACGGCGGTGAAGCCCGCCTCCACCTGGGCCGCGACCTGCTCGGTGAGCTGGGCCGGTTCGTCGCCGCCGACCCAGGCGTAGACCCGGACCCGGTCGCGTACCGGACCGCCGAGCAGGGCGTGCACGGGCGCGCCGTAGGTCTTGCCGGCGATGTCCCACAGGGCCTGGTCGAGTCCGGCGACGGCGCTGGACAGGACGGGACCGCCCCGGTAGAAGCCGCCCTTGGTGAGTACCTGCCAGTGGTCCTGGACGCGCAGCGGGTCCTGCCCCACCAGGTACTCGGCGAGGACCTCGATGGCCGCGCGCACGACCTCGGCGCGGCCCTCGACGACGGGTTCACCCCATCCCACCACGCCTTCGTCGGTCTGGACGCGGCAGAACAGCCAGCGTGGCGGGACGAGGAAGGTCTCTATTCGGTCGATCTTCACTGGCCGCCGCTGCCTTTCGGGTCGTCGTCGGTGCCATCGAGCCGGGCCAGGTCGCGGCCCGCCTGGTCGAGCAGGGCACGCATGGCCCGCTCGGCCGCCGCCGGGTCACGGTCGCGGACGGCGTCCAGGACGGCGCGGTGGGCGGGGACGGGGGGCTCGCTGTGCGGGGAGCTGTGCACGATGCGGTCGCGGTGGGCGAGTCCGGACTCGATCACCATCTCCATGCGTTCGAGCAGTTCGTTGTGGGTGGCGGCGAGCAGGGCGCGGTGGAAGGCGAGGTCGGCGTCGACGGCGTGGCCCGGGTCGGCGGCGTCCTGCCGTCCCATGGCGTCCAGGGCGTCCTCCAGGGCCACCAGGTCGGCCTCGGTGCGGCGCTGGGCGGCGAGCCGGACGGCGGCCGGTTCGATGATCGCCCGGACCTCGGCGAGGTTGTGCAGCAGCGAACGGTCGGCGTCGGCCGTACCGGCACCCTCGAACTGCCAGCGCAGCACGTCGGCGTCGAGCAGGTTCCAGTCCGCTCGGGCGCGCACGAAGGTGCCGCGTTTCTGGCGGGCGTCCACCATGCCCTTGGCGGCGAGCACCTTGAGGGACTCGCGCAGGGCGGTGAGGCTGACGCCGAGTTCGCTCTGCAGCGCCACCAGGTCGAGGGTGGCCCCTTCCGGGATCTCACCGCCCAGGATGCGGCGCGCCAGGGCCTCCACGGTCTGGCCGTGCACACCGCGGCGGGCGTAGGGCGTCATGTCGTACAGCCTTTCTGTTCAAAGGGCATCAGGCGGAGGCCTTCACGACACTCCAGCCGCCGTCCACGAGCAGACTGGACCCGGTGATGTAGGAGGCCTCGTCGGCGCACAGGAACGCGATCGCCGCGGCCACCTCCTCGGGCGTGCCGAACCGGCGGGCGGCCGTTCCGGCGATGCTGCGTTCCCGCTCCTCGGGCGGTACCCGGTCCCACGCCCCGGTCAGGATCGGCCCGGGCAGCACCGCGTTGACGCGCACCTCGGGCCCGTACTCGACGGCGAGCTGCCCGCACAGGGACAGCAGACCGCCCTTGGTCGCGGCGTAGGCGGGGTGGCCGGGGATGCCCGCGTGGGCGTGCACCGACGAGGTGAGCAGCACGGCCCCACGGCGGGCGCGCAGGTCGGCCAGCACCGCCTTGACGCCGAGGAAGCTGCCGGTGAGGTTGACGGCGAGCTGCCGCTGCCAGGACTGCAGGGACATCTCGTGGGCGGGTACGACGTCGACGGTGTAGGCGTTGCTGACGAGCACGTCGACCGGCCCGTAGGCGTGGGCGGCGGTGACGATCCGGGCCCAGTCGTCCTCGTCGGCGACATCGGCGTGCACGTACCGGGCCTGGCCGCCGTCCTTGGTGATCCCGTCCACCACGGCCTGCCCGCGTTCGTCCGCGATGTCGACGAGGACGACGGCGGCCTCCTCCCGGGCGAGGCGTTCCGCGGTGGCGGCGCCGATGCCGGAGGCGGCTCCGGTCACCACGGCGGTACGGCCGGTGAAGCGGGCACCGTACCGTCGTACGGACTGGTCCATCGGGCTCCTTAGAGGGTGAGCTGCTGGAAACATATGCGTCCTACCGGCGGGTCAGCACCACCAGGTCGGCATCGTGATCGGCGCTCCAGGCGAACGGCAGGCCGTAGTGGAGCAGATGGGCTCCGCTGTACGTCGTTCCCGTCGCCGTGTCCTGGTAGCGCGCCGCCGGGTCCAGGCCCCGCAGCCGGAGCCGGTCGGGGCGGCCGGGCAGCAGCGGGGCGCCGTCGACGCGGCCGGTGCCGAGCGCGGCGACGACGGTACGGTCACCATGGTCGTACTGCACTCCGCAGCTGGTGTCGTCCGGCGTGCCCAGCAGCCGGGCCTCGCCGTGGTGGACGACGTCCCGGACCTCCTTGTAGCGGGCGATCCACCGGGCGGCCTCGGCCTGCTGACCGGGTGTCCAGGCGCGCAGGTCGGCGCCGATCCCCAGGACCCCGCACATGGCGTTGACGAAGCGGAAGGCGAGGCTGCGCGGGCGCGGGTCGAGGATTCCGGGGGCGTCGGTGACCCAGGAGCTCATCAGGTGCGGGGCGTGTGCGTGCAGGAAGCCGTGCTGGATGCGCAGCCGGTCCAGGGGCGCGGTGTTGTCGCTGGGCCAGACGACGTCGGTGCGGGCGATGGTGGCGTGCTCGATCCGGCCGCCGCCGCCGGCGCAGCCCTCGACGGTGACGTCCGGGTGGGCGGTGCGCAGGTGGTCGAGGACGCGCAGGTATCCGGCGACGTGCTCGGCGTCCAGGTCGACGGGGCCGGCACCGGGGCGGCCGCGCTCGGTGGGCGGGCGGTTCATGTCCCACTTCAGATAGCCGATGTCGTGGTCGCCGAGCAGCCGGTCGAGGGTGCCGATGACGAACTCCTGGACATCGGTCCGGCCCAGGTCGAGGAGCAGCTGGTTGCGGACCAGACGGGAGGGCCGGCCGTCGATGCGGTAGACCCACTCGGGGTGTTCGGCGTACAGCCGGCTGCCGGGACTGACCGCCTCCGGCTCGACCCACAGCCCGAAGTCCAGGCCGAGGGCGCGGACCTCCTGTACGAACCGGTCGAAACCCTGCGGGAACGCCTGCGGGTCCGGGTACCAGTCGCCCAGTCCCCCGGTGTCGTCACCGCGGCCGGTGAACCAGCCGTCGTCCACGACGAACAGCTCGGCCCCGATGTCCGCAGCCGCCTTCGCCAGCTCCAGCTGCCCGGCCGCGTCGACGTCGAAGCCGGTGGCCTCCCAGGAGTTGTAGAGCACCTTGCGGGGGCGGTGCAGCCGGTCACCGGTGAGGTGGCGCTCGTAGCGGTGCCAGACCCGGGCCAGGCCGTCGAGGCCGTCCGGGCTGAACGCGCAGGCGAGACGGGGGGTTTTGAGGGTCTCCCCCGGCGCCATGAGGACGGCGCCCTCGTGCGGGACCCGTCCGGCGCGGACCCGCACGGCGCCGCCGGGCTCGGCCTCTGCCGTGATGTGCCAGTTGCCGGGCCATTCGAGGGCGATGCCGTACGCCGCGTCCCCGCTCTGCACGGCCAGCCAGGGCGCGTACGCGTGCCCGGGCGCGCCCTGGAGGCTGCCGATGGTGAACGTGCCCCGGCTCAGGTCGAGTTGGGTGAGCTGGAACTCCTGCGACCACTGCCCGCAGAGGTAGGTCAGCCCGGCCGGGCCGGCCACCGGGATGTTCACGGCGGCCGAGTCGAGCCGCTCGAGGCGGAGTTCCTCCCTGGCCGTGAACTCGGCCCAGCGGAGGATCACATCGGTGCCCGGTACGGTCTCGTAGCAGAGGACCGTCCGCAGCCCGGTCGTCCCGTCCGTGAAGGCGAGCCGCAGCGCACCCTCCGTCTCCTGCGCGCCGTCGAACTCCCACCACACGCCCCGCCCGGGGCCGGCGATCAGCTCGGAGCCGGTGAACGGCCGCAGCCCGTACGGCAGATACTCGGCCGGGGCCGCGTCGGCGGGCGTGATGAAGTGGGTGCGGTGGGACCAGTCGAGGGCGGAGGGCCCGTCCTCGACGCCGAGCGGGCCCCAGGCGTCGAGCTCGGCCCACGGACCGTCCGGGGAGATACGGACGGTGTAGGAGGTGTTCTCCGTGCGCAGGGTCCAGCGCGTGCGGGTCATTTGACCGCTCCCAGGTTGAGGCCGGCCACGAAGTGCCGCTGGAAGCGCAGGAACACGGCGACCGTGGGCGCGGCGGCGATGACCGACCCGGCGGCGATCACGTTCCACATCGACACGAACTGGCCCTGGAGTCCGATGAGCGCGGCCGTGATCGGCATCTTGGTGTCGCTGCGCAGGACGGTGATCGCCCAGAGCAGGTCGTTGAAGATCCAGGTGAAGGACAGGGCGCTGAGGGCGGCCAGGGCGGGGCGGGCCAGCGGGAGGATGATCCGCCAGAAGATCTGCCACGGCCCGGCGCCGTCGACGACCGCCGCCTGCTGGATCTCGACCGGGATCGACCGCATGAACCCGTGCAGGACGAACACGTAGAAGCCGACGCCGAAGCCGATCTGCACGCCGATGAGCGCGGGCAGGGTGTCGTAGACGCCCATCACCTCGCTGAGCTTGGACACCGGGATGAGCAGGATCTGCGGCGGCAGCAGATTGCCGCCCAGCATGAGCAGCAACAGGGAACGCCGGAAGGGGACTTCGTAGCGACTGAGGGCGAACGCGGCCATCGCGGCGAGGGCCAGGGTCACCAGGACACAGGGGATGGTGACGAGCAGGCTGTTGATCAGGGCCTGCTGCTGGCCGCCGTCGGACCAGGCCTGGCCGAAGTTGGCCAGGGTGAAGGAGTGCGGCCAGCTGCCCAGGCCATGGGCGGCGATGTCGTCGAAGGTGCGCAGGCTGGTCACCAGGACCAGCACGATGGGCAGCAGCCACAGAACGGCCAGCGCGCCCGCGCCCAGGTGGAATCCGGCGGTGGCGGCCCGCTTGCGGCGCAGTGCCGTGGAGTTGGCGGACATCAGTCGGCCTCCCGGAACGCACGGACGAGGTAGGAGGCGATGACCCCGAAGGCGAGGACGAAGATGACGACGGCCAGGGCGGAGCCGTAGCCGAGTCGCAGGGACTGGAAGGCGGTCGAGTACATGTAGGTGCTCAGCAGCTCGGACGAGTGGTAGGGGCCGCCGCGGGTGAGTGACCAGACGACGTCGAAGGAACGCAGCGAGTCGATGACGATGACCGACAGAACGACCGCGTTGACACTGCGCAGTTGGGGCAGCGTGACATGCCGGAAGCGCTGCAGGGCGCTCGCGCCGTCGACCTTGGCGGCCTCGTAGAGCGCCGGGTCGATGCCCTTGAGACCGGCGAGGTACAGCACCATCACGTAGCCGATCTGCCGCCACAGCGCGGGCACGATCACGGCGTACAGGGCGGTGTCCTGGTCGGCGAGCCAGGCGTGCCGGAGGCTGCCCAGGCCCACGCTCTGCAACAACTGGTTGAGGACGCCGTCGGGCTGGTAGATCGCCTGCCAGACGAGGGCGGTGGCGACCAGCGAGAAGACCACCGGCAGGAACAGCGCGGCCCGGTAGAAGCCGACCCCGCGCCGCTCCTGCTGGAGCAGCAGGGCGGCGGCCAGGCCCAGCAGGGCGGACAGGCCGCCGAACAGGACCAACCACAGCACGGTGTGGCCGGCCGCGCTGCGGAAGACGTCGTCATGGGCCATCTCCCGGAAGTTGCCGAGCCCGACGAACTGCGGCGGGGAGACGCCGTCCCACTTGGTGAGGGCGAGGTAGAACCCTTGCAGGGCGGGCCAGAACACCCACAGGGCCTCGGCGAGGAGCGGGACCAGGACGAAGGCGAGGACCAGGGGTGGCGTGCGCCGGGGCCCCCGGGCCCGCTTGCCGCTCATGGGCAGGCGGGCCGGGGACTTCCGGTCGGGCGCGGTCAGGACGACCATGTCAGGCGTTCCAGATCTTCTCGGCGTCCCGCTGCCAGTCGGTCAGGATGCTCCCGATCGACTTGGGCTTGGCAAAGAACTTGGTGAGCGCGGTGTCCGCGGTGGGCTGGAGGGCGTCACTGGAGTCCCGGTTGAAGAACTGGGTGATCTCGGCGGCCGCGTCCACGTGCTTGCGGCCCTTCTTCACCAGCGCGGTGCCGGCGTCCTTGGCGTCCGGGTTGCAGGGCAGGACGGTGCCGGAGGAGCCCTTGATGTAGATCTCCTGGGCCTCGGCGGTGGCGAGGTACTTCATCAGGTCGACGACCTGGTCGCGGCGGCCGGTGCGGGCGCTGGCGAAGTAGCCGTCGACAGGCGCCTCCTCGGCGAGCGGGATATTGGAGTCGATGACGGGGAAGCGGAAGAAGTCGATGTCGTCCAGGGCGCTCTTGGGTGCCGCGTCGGCGAAGAAGGTGCCGATGAGCATCATGCCGGTGCGGCCGTTGAGCAGGGAGGTCGTCGCGTCCTGGAAGGCGACGGCGGTGCCGTTCGGGTCGAAGTACGGCAGCACCTCCTGCCAGCGGTCGAAGACCTTGCGCACCTCGGGGTCGTCGAACCGGTGCTTCCCGGCGAGGAGTTCACGGTGGTACTGGGCGCCGTTGATCCGGATGTCCAGGTAGTCGAACCAGGCCGACGCCACCCAGGGGGTGTTGCCGCCCGCGCCGAGCCCGATCGGGGCGATGCCCTTGCTCTTGAGCTTGTCGCACAGGTCGAGGAAGCCGTCCCAGCTGGTGGGCTCGCTCACGCCCCACTTGGCGAAGTTGGACTTCCGGTAGAACATGCCCCACCAGTAGTAGGTGTTGGGCACGAAGACCTTCTTGCCGGAGGTCGCGGTGCAGAGCGAGTTCAGCGCCTTGGAGTAGCGCTTGAGGTCGGGCGAGGACGTCCACACCTCGTCGAGGTCGAGCAGCAGGTTCTTCTTCGCGTAGGCGTCCGCCACCGAGCCGGGATACCAGGTGTACACGTCCGGCGGGTTGGCCGAGGTGAGGTAGGTCGGCAGCTGGGTGCGGAAGGTCTCGGCGGCGACCGTGTTGAGACCGGCCTTGCCGGACCCCTTCTTCCCGTACGCCGCGACCAGGTCCTCCATGGCGGCCTTGGCCTGCGGGGCGGACAGGTTGGACTGGAGGGTCACCGCACCCTTGGAGGAGCCCTTGCTGGAGGAGGTGGATGTGACGCAGCCGCTGAGCAGTGCCGCCGTCCCGGTGGCACCGAGTCCGGCGAGGAACCGGCGTCGGCTGGGCTGATGGTTGACCATGGTTGTTTCCTCAGTCACTTGAGTGGGGTGCGGTACACGTGGCCGTCGACGCCGCGGAAGACCGCGTCGACGGCTCCGTCCGGGCCGGCTGCCGCGCCGAGCGCACCGTCGAAGGCCGCGCTCGGGAACTCCTGCCGTTTGCTCCAGCCCTGCCAGGCGCCGTCGCTGTACCGCTGCTGCCAGAGGGTGTAGTCGGCGGCCCGCACGTACAGCAGCACCGCGTCCCCGGCGGCGACCAGGGTCGGGCTGCCGCTGACGGTCCCGCCGATGGAGGTCCAGTCCGACCACTGCCCCGAGGTGTCCCGGGTCCGCGTCCACACGTCGTCGGCGGCGGTGCGTACGGCGACATGGACGCGCCCCTGCGCGTCGACGACGGCGGACGGGCGGCCGTACACCTGCCGGTCACCGGGCGCGCCGAGCGAGGACCAACCGGACGACGGCCCGCGCTGGACGACCGTGCCGTCGGCGCCGCTCGCGAACAGCGTCCAGTGCGCGGGGTCGGTGAAGGCGACGGACGGGGCGTCGGTCAACCGCCCGCCCAGGGACTGCCAGGGCCCCCAGTGGCCGTCGGCGTACACCCTCCGGTAGGCCCGGGAGTCGGCGCCACGCACGAAGACGTCGATCCGGCCGCCGGCGGAGGCGTACACGGCGGGCTGGCCGAGGATCTTCCCCTGCGCGGGACCGCCGAGGTCCTGCGTCCTGCCGTCCGCCTTCTCGAGAAGCGAGCCGTGCGGCCCGCGGAAGAACGTGGCGCCGCCGCTCGCCACGGCCGGGCTCGCCGTGGCCGTCACGCCGAGGTCGGTGCCCGGCAGGGCGTCGGCGCCGATGAGCTTCAGGAACGCGGTGCCGTGGGCGGGGACCTCGACGGTGTACGACCCGGTGTGCGTGCCCCGGTCGGCACGTGTCCGCAGGTCACGGACGCGCACCGGGCCGCCGAGGCCGGTGTCCGAGAACTGCACGGTGCGCTGGGCGGGTTGGTCGGACCGGTTGAGCAGGACGACCGCGCGCTGTCCGCGCCCCCGCAGCACCTTGCTGTAGACGTCACCGACCGAGTCGGTGGCGACCCGTACGCCCTGGACGGCGAGGGGGTCCTGGTCCACGGCGATGATCTCCGGGTTGCGCAGGGTCGCGAGCATGGAGTCGGACAGCGTCCGCGGGTCGGAGCCCAGCATCAGCGGCGAGCCCATCTCGGCCCACATCACGAACTGGCTGGTGGACTCCTCCTGCGTCAGCTCGTACGACCCGTCGGTCATCTTCCGCATCGGGATGAGGTAGTCCGGGTCGTTGTAGTGACCGGGGCCCTGCGCCTCCGGGTGCCAGGCGTTGGCGTCCATGTTGCGCAGCACGTTCGGCCACTGTCCGGGGCTCGGGGTGCCCCAGGCGATGTCGGTGCCGGTGCGCCAGGAGTCGGCGGTCGCCGGTCCGTAGACGTAGGTGTTGTGGGCGTCCTGTTCGGGGGTGTGCGGCAGGCCCCAGTCGTCGGTGAGCGGATTGCAGAGGTTCAGCAGCATCGTGCGGCCGGACTTGGCGACCGCGTCGCTGAACTCCTTGAAGGCGGGCCCCGGATCGAGCTTCGCGCCGATCCCGCAGAGGAAGTCGACCTTGATCGCGTCGATCTTCCAGCTCGCGAACTGCCGTGCGTCCTGGTCGTAGTAGCCGCGGCTGCCGAGGCCGCAGCTCTTGCCGCCGTCGTAGGCGCCGGCGTCGGTGTAGATGCCGGCCCGCAGTCCGCGCTTGTGCAGATAGGAGACGAGGGCCGGGATGCCGGACGGGAAGCGGTCCGGGTTGGCCGTCAACCGCCCCTGTGTGTCACGGGGGTTGTCGGCCTGCCAGCCGCCGTCCAGCCACACGATGTCGTATCCGCTGTCGCGCAGACCGCTGCTCACCAGCCGGTCGGCGACGGAGCGCACCTCCTTCTCGGTGGGCGCGCCCAGTCCGTAGTAGGTGTTCCATCCCATGTAGGGAGTCGGCGCGAGGCCGCTGTCGTAGTAGTCGGGTGCGCCCTGGTCGACAGCCGTCCCGGCGACGGCGTCGGGGGCCACGGTGGCGGCCAGGACCGCCGCGATCGCGGCCGCGAGGGCGGCCCGGGTGAACCGGTGGTGCGTGGATCTGTGTACGGGCGGGTGCAAAGTCACGTACCTCTCCCGGAGAGTGGGAAGCAGGAGAACGAGACGCGGGGCCGCTCCGCGGGCGAGGCCTACGACGTCACGGCGATGACTGTGTCCTGTGGCCGAAACCGTGTCAAGATTAATTACTAATTTAGTAGAAGCAGCTCGGATGATCGCCGCGCGGTCAGCGGCCGACGGTGAGACGCCGGTGGGGACGGCCCTGGGCCGGAGGTCGACGTCCAGCAGCAGGTGCCGACCCCGCTCGGCTTCTCGCCCGAGCCCGAGACCGGCACGGGCCTCGCCTACTCGGTATCGGTCGGCACCGAACGGGACGGCGGCAAGGACGCCTGCCGGCACTGAGTGATGGTGCCCGGCCTCAGCAGACCGAGCGGGAAACCGTCGTCGAAGGCTGCCGAAGCGCCCCGGCTCGCTCGGTTTCAGTCGGATCCGGTGGCGTCCAAATGGTCCACGACCGCGGCGAAGTGGGGCCAGCCGTCCACTTCGAGGTTCTGCTCCAGTGGCCGGATGTCCAGGACGGGCGCCGCGGCATCGAGCAGGCGCCTGGCCGTTCCCGGCTCGTAGAGGTTCAACCAGGTGCGGTCGGGCAGGCGCACCACCGTGCCCGCCTCGAAGTACGAGTTCGAAACGATCCTGTCCGGCCCCGGAGCGAAGACCAGGGACAATCGGCGTCGAGCACCCCGCCTCGGCGCCTGCGCGACGAAAGAGATCGTCAGACGGCAGTCGGCGTAGTCAGGTCTCACCCGCTGCCGGACAGTCCAGTACCAGACAGTCCCGTCCACCACGAGGCGGCGGACGCGTCGATCGTTCCGCATCGGGCCACCGTAGAACGTCGAGTCGACTCCGGTCTCGCGGCCCCGCCCGATTCCTCGGCGACGCCTGCCACTCGGCAGCAGGAGCGGAACGCGACGGCCAGTGCTGAGCCGCCCCCGTGGTCACCCCGCAACGCGCTTGTGAACGTGATGTGTGGGCACACGGGACACACCCCTTTGAAAGGTGCCCACTTATGTCAATCCCCAGATTTCGTAGAGACGTTGGTTGTGCGGCCCGGTCTTGTTTGGCGCTGACCAGCCTCGTGTCGTGCCGGTCGCCCATCGCATAGCCCAGGGCCCGGCGGGAGAACGCATCGTGCACGCTCGCGAGGTAGAGCTTGCCCTCGTCGGTGTCGATCTCGGTCATGTCGCCCCACCACAAGATGTCCGGCGTGATCGCGTCGAACCTGCGCAGCACCAGGTCACGTGCCGTCTTCCGCTTCCCGGGACGGGTCAGCGAACGCCGGCGGCGTGGCGGCTTGCGGCCCTGCAGGCCGAGCTCGGCCATGAGGTCGGCGACGGTGTTCTGCGACACCTGCCAGCCCTCCTCCCACACATCCAGCGTGATCCTCGGCGAGCCGTAGCTGCGGCCGGCCCGATCGGTCGAAGAAGTACGAGATCCGCTCGGCCAGCAGTGCCCGTCTGACCTCGCGTTCCGTCGGCTCGGACGGTCTGCGCCGCCACTTGTAAACCACGCCTCCGACACCCCCAGGGCTCGACAGGAGGTGCGATGCGGAATCTTGAAATCGGTCCTCTGGTCGCTGATCACCCCGACGAGCGCCGCCGGGTCCGCAACAGCTACTTCACCCACAGGACCATGCAGCGTTTGAGGACATCACGCTCCATGACCAGCTCCTTGTTGTCCCTCTTGAGCTGGGCATTCTCCCGTCGCAACCGCGCAAGTTCCTCGCTCTCACCCGTCGGACCGGCCTTGCCGGCCGCCCGTGCCCTCGACACCCAGATGGCCAGCGTCGTCTCGTTGATCCCGAGGTCCTTCGCGACCTGCGGGATCGGCTTGCAGGTCTCCGCCACGATCCGCACAGCCCCCTCACGAAACTCCGCGTCGAACTTCAGCCTCTTCCCCGCCATGACCCTCAACTTCCCCTGCAGTCACGGCCTCTACGCTACGAGGGGAAGGTCAGGGCCCTGAGCAAGATCGGGCTCGGGAAGCCGGCCGTCCAACGGGCCTCCCGACGAGTGATCGAAGCCCGGGCGCAAGTGCAGTAGATGGTTCCGGACGCTGTGTCAGCGTCCGGAACCACTCTGAAAGGCGACGCCCGATCGGGCCCTACTTTCTTTGGTGTCCCGGAACCGGAGTCACTCGCCCTGCGCGGCTTTTTCGCCACAGAGGAGAGCATGCGCTTCGCGTGCGGCGTCGTTGAGTTTCATGTCGATACCGCACTTGAACTCGCCCTGGATAGGCCGATACCACGTCGTCACGGTGCCGTACGCCGGGGCGCTCTTTCCGGTCTTTTTGCTGACGCACCCATAGGCGAAGTCTGCTGTCACGACATGGACCCCGAGGTATCCGACGAAGTCGCCCTTTGTGTTCCCCGGGTCAGTGCTGAACAATCCCTCCTTTCCGGGGATAGGGAGGGTCTTTCCGGCTTCGGCGAGGTCGGAACGGTCCATTTTCGCGCGGAGTGACGCGAGTATCGCATGGGCGTCGAGTTTCCCACTCGACTCGACTGAAGCCGTGACGTGGCGTACGGGAATGGCCGCGTAGGTGGTGAGACCGAGATGGCTGCCTGAAGTCACGCGAACCACCTGGGAGGCTGCTACGAGAGGCGTGCTCTCGGACAATTTGCCCCAGTGGTACGTGGTTTCGGCGCATGTCCACTCCTGCACCGGGTTCTCAGCCTTCGGCGTGGCCGAGACACTCGTCGTGCTCTTCCCGTCCTGCGAGGATGCGCATCCTGCGACCAGGGGGACCAGGCCGCTCAGGACGGCGAGGGAAGCCACCGCTCGCCGTTGGAATGATCTATTTTTCACGACAGCTTCCTCCTCAGAAGCAGTATTTCTTCTTGGCCAGCTTGGCCAGGCCGTTGGTGGTCGACTTGTCACATCGGATGGATCCATCGCTGGATCCCGCAAAACTCTTCACCTTCTTGTATGCGGTGGTGTGCCAGCTCTGCGCGGAGTCACAGTGGAAGTGCGACCATTTGCCCCACGCTTTCCGGGTGCCGTTGTAGAAGATGTACAGGTGATCGCTCGACGGGATCCTGAAGCTCGACGTGACGGACGACTTCGACGTGTGGGCGTGTTCGTAGTGCAGATTGAGTCCGACGGCCACCTCCATCTTCCCGATGACGACGTTGGTCTTCTCCGACGTGTTGAAGGTGGCCTCGGCGCCCGCGGTTACGACGGTCTCGACCTCTTCGGTAATGGTGTACGTCCGAGTGATGCCGGTGTTGTTGTACTTGTCGTTCTCGTGTGTGATCACGTACGCCTTGTGGGTGTAGCTCCAGGCTGTCCAACTGCTGCCCGGATCGCAGGCGGTGAGGATGGTGGGCGCTGCGGCAAAGGCGTGCCCCGTGGTGACCGCGGTGAATGCCAGGGCTCCTGCCAGGAGCGCGGCGAGTCTCTTCGTGCGCAAAGTTGTCTCTCTGTCCGGTGATTGCGGTGAAGTTCCCGTGGCCGCCGGCCGGCCGCCCGCCGTCCGTGCTCAGGACGTGGGCGGCCGGTCAGCCGGCGATCAGCCGCTCACTGCGGGGCGGTGGTCGGGCGGATGGCGTTCACCGGATCCGCGTCGTCCAGGGTGTACGTCGTGTAGGCGGCGCTGTCGGTGTCGGGCTGCAGGAAGCGGCCCGCCGCGGGCTGGTAGAGCCTGCCGCGGACCAGGACGAGGCCGCTGCTTTGGCGGTCGGCGAGCAGGGTGTTGCCGAACCAGCCGTAGCGGGCCGACGCGTCCGTCTCTCCGTACTCCGTGTACGAGTGGACCGTGGCGCTTGCGTCGCTCGTCGAGAGTTCCACGCCGACGTCGCCGTGAAGGTCGGTCAGCTGCAACACGACGTTCTTCGTCGCTCCGGTCGTGGCCAGCAGGTTGCCCTCCGGATCGGTCACCCAGCGAACCACCGTGGTGCCGTCGGTGCTCCACAAGGGGAGCGATGTTCCCGCGCCGAAGTGCGTGCTCGTGAGGGACGCCTGCGTCCACGTGCCCGTGGCGTTGCTGGACACTGTGGCGACGGACGGGCGGGCCTCGGCGTCCAGGGACCAGGTGACACGGTCCGTGCCCTTGGTCGTCTGGTACGCGGTGCCGTTGGTGAAGTAGCCGACCGCGGTGCCGTCGTCCAGCTGGGCGGCCTCGCCGAGCGCATCGTAGGTGAGTGCGCCGGCACGTCCCATGGCGTCGTACGAGGCGGTGGCCGTCGATGACGTCGAGTTGGTTCCGTCCGCGCAGTTCGCCGTGGTGGTCTGCGACTGTGTGCGGTTTCCGGCGTCGTCGATGGTGTAGGCCCGGGTTGTGCAGGTGGTTCCTTCGTTTACGGCCGTCTGTGTGAGCCGTCCCGCCCGGTCGTAGGTGTAGTCGAGGACCGAGGTGGTCCCAGCAGTTCTGCTCTCGTGGGCGCGCTGGTCCTGGACCGTGTAGGAGGCGTTGTCGGAGAGTTCCGTCGTGCCGTCGGAGGCGGCGTACGTGCGGGCCGTCGTGTTGCCGGCCTCGTCGTACGCGACGGCGAGCGTGCTGCCGTCGGCGAGTTTGCCCGACTCCAGGCGGCCGTCGACTCCGTGCGTCAGGGTGAAGGTGCCTGCGACGGAGTCGGTGACCGTGACGACCGAGTCGCCGGCTGTCGTCGTGCCGTAGGTGTAGCTGGTGCTGGACGGCACGCTGTCGCTGACCTTGGTCCTGCGGTCCAGGGCGTCGTACGAGGTGGCCTCGGTGTTGCCCGAACCGTCGTTGTAGCTGATGACTCGGCCGAGCTTGTCGTAACCGTAGGCTGACGTCTTGCCGTTGGTGGCGACGGTGGAGACCAGACCGTTCGACTCGTTGTACGTACGCGTGGTGTCGGGGGTCGTCGTACCCGTGCCACCGGAGACCGACGTCTTGGTCAAACGTCCGGCGCCGTCGTAGGTGTACGTCGTCACCCGGGACGTTGCGGAGGACGTCTCGGTCGCCTTCGCCTGGTTGCCCCAGCGGTCGTAGGTGACCGTCTTGGTGACGGCCTCGCCGGACGCGCTGCCGGACACGGATGCCGTGGTGACCTGGCACGTCCAGCCGGCCCATTCCGGGTGGCCTGAGCAGTCTCCGCTGCCGCTGCCGCTCCAGTACGTCGTGGTGGACTTGACTCCCTGGGAGGCGCTCGTGCCGGGGACGGTGCTGGTCGCGGTGTCGCCGGACGAGGTGTAAGTGGCGGATGTGGCGAGGGCGAGACTGCTCGGGTCGGTGACCGTCTTCGTGGGCAGCCCGCTGCTCCAGTCGTACGCCGTTGACACCGTGACCTTGTCTGCGTCGGCAGGGTATCCGCCGACGGAGGCGCCCGTGGTGGTGCTGGTGACCAGACCCTGGGTGTCGGAATCGGCCGGGCGTCCCTCGTCGTAGGTGTACGTGGCGTGCTTGCGCGCGGGTATCTCCGTGCCGGCCGCGAGCTTCGCGTCCGACACGCCGCCCGATAGGGCGTTTTGCAGGGTGACCCGGTGCAGCGGGCCGTATTCCTCCTTCTCCTCGGTGCCGTCGTCGCTGTAGACGCGGCGTGTGGACAGACGTTCGGCCCGATCGGCGGTCGAGTATCCGGAGATGCCGAGACGTGCCAGTTCGGTGTCGGCGCCGTCGGCGGTACCGAGGGCCAGTTCGCGATTGGCTGCGGTGAGTTCGCGGACGACGTTGCCGTAGGCGTCGTAGTCCTTGCTGCTCAGGTGTCCGCCGTCAGTTGCGGTGTCGACCTCGTTGCCGGCCGCGTCCATGTAGGAGACGGTGGCCAGGCGGTAGTTCGACGAGCTCAGGTCCGAACCCAGGCTGGAGGTGGGGACGTTGTCCGCGGAGAACACGGCGGATGCGTCGGTGGGACGGTCACTCTGTCCCCAGGATCCGACATCGCTGCTCGTCATCTCACGCGGGGCGCTGCCGCCGCTGAGCGGGACGTCGTACACCACGGTCGTCACGCTCGTGCCGTCGGTCGACGAGGCCGATCCTGCGGCGAGCGCCGGACGGGAGGCCGTGAGCAGCATGCCGGCCCCGGCGGTGGCGCTGTTACCCACGGAGCCGTAGGTGAAGGTCCACGCGAGCTGGCCCGGCTTCGTGTACGAGGTGACCCTGCTGTCGGAGTCGTAGCCGTAGGTGGTCTTCAGAGCGGATGCCACGCGCGGATCCCATGCCTGGGTCAGGAGTCCGGACGTGTTGTAGGCGTAGGCGGCCACCGCCGTGGAGGTTGCCTTCGAGGCGCCCGGGTCGGCGGCCCACAGGTTGATCTTCTTGACCCGGCCGATGTAGTCGCCGTCCGTGCTGGAGGTCGCCGTGGTCGAGTCGGCGTACACGTATTCCAGTGCCCGGCAGCCCACGACGGTCAGGTCGGTGAAGCAGTCCTTCGCCGAGACCGTGCCGCTGCCGGTGATCGCGTACTTCGGGCGGGCGAGGACGGAGTCACCGCTGATCACAGCCTGGGAGACGTCGATCTCGTCGGTGGCGGAGGTGTCGGCCACGGTGTCCAGCAACCAGGCGGTGGTCGAGCCGGACGGCTGCGTGTAGGTCGCGACGGTGCCGCTGCTGTCGGTCAGGGTGAAGCTGGTTCCCGTGACCGTGCCGGTCAGTGTCACGTCGGTGACGTCGCTGGACGTCCAGCCGCTCGTGCCATTGGTGAAGTCGACGGTCTCGCCGTCCATGTCGGTCAACCGGATACTGCTGGTGCTCAGCTCGTCGATGCGCGAGTACCGGGCGGACTGTACGTCGGCTCCCTGACCGGCGACCCATCCGTTGCCGAAGACGGGGACAAGGGTGTCGGAGTCGACGTCGTCGCTCAGGACACGGGACGCCGCCGTCCGCTGGGCGGTCAGGCCCAGCAGGGACACATCGGTCTCGGAGATGGTGTAGTTGCCGGTGAGCAGATTCACCTGCCCAGGGCCGACCTTCTTCTGTGGGGCGGCGCCCGCCGCCCGGTCGAGCGTCAGCCCGACACTCTGGGTGTTGCCCGGCGTCGTGCCGTCGGTGAAGGTCGCGCGCACGTCCAGGTCGGTGTCCACGCCCAGGGTCGCGGCGACGTTCCAGATCACGTCCGTGGCCTTGCCGTCGGTCACAGTGACAGGCCAGGTCACGGCGGCGCCGCTGCTCGCGGTCACCACGTCGCCCGCCGGCACCTGAACCCAGTCGTCCACACCGTCCGGGCGGTAGTACCAGGTCACCGAGGTGTAGCTGGTCTTGCCGCGGGCGCTCAGTGTGACGCGCCGTGCCGTACTGGTGCCCTCCTTCGGAGAGGTCACGGCAGCGCCGTCGGCACCCACCCCGAACGTGTAAGCCGTGGTGGCCGCCGACAGGTTGCCGCCGGAGTCGACCGTCTTGGCGTAGAGGGTGTGCCAGCCGTTGTCGGGGTTGATGCTGACCGTGAGCGGGTCACCGCCATTGCCGTCCGTGGTGTCGTCGACCCTGCTGGTGGCGTTGGAGTCGTCCAGGCTCCAGTAGTAGCCCTGGCCGTCCGCGGACGAGGTGTCCAGCGTGCAGTCCACGGCCGAGTCGGACTTGGCGGTCCAGGTCTGCTCGTCGTAGGTCTCGCAGGAGACCGCCGGGGCCGCGGGCAGTCCGGTGTTGAGAGCGAAGGCGGTGTAGCCGGACCAGGACCCGTAGTCCGTGCCGTCATAGCCGCGGACCCTGAACCGCAGGTGCTTCGCCGCCGGGAACGCGGAGTCGGAGGGCACGGTGAGCTTCGCCGTCGAACCGGAGGAGACCGACGACGAGGTGCCGGTGTACGAGTACGTGGTGTCCGCGTACGCCGGGTCGGCCGTGACCTCGAACTGCGCCTTGACCGAACTGCCGTCCGCGTCCGTGACCTTGGCCGTGAGCGTTGGGGTCAGCGACGTGACGTACCGCTTCCCGTTGTACGCGTTTACCACGGAAGGGGCGACGGCCGCCGAAGCGTTCACAGCGTAGGAGTTGTACGTGACCGACAGATGCGGTTCCACCGAGTTGTCGCCGGAGACGTAGTTCGCCGACCGGAATCGGCGCCAGGTGGTGGAGTCGGTCTCGTCAGCGCCCCGCATCTGCAGGCCGTAGTTGGCCGATCCGTCGGCCCACGCCTGGACGATGCCGTCGATATCGAAGTTCATCGTTCCAGCGGCACAGGACAAGGAGTAGCCGAGTGCCGCCTTGTTCGTCACGGCGTCGGTCGTGGTGGTGGACGGCTGGGTGGACCAGGTCACGTCCGACGACGACCAGGACGACGTGATGCGCCGCACCTGCGTGCCCGCACCGGACGTGGAGCAGGTCGACGAATAGTACGAGTACAGCGCCAGATTGGTGTCCAGGATGTGCTTGCCGCTGAACTTCGACACGTCGAACTTCAGGTAGGAGCGGGCCTTGTCCGTTCCGCCGTCGTACGTGCCCGACTTCAGCTCGGCCGAGGAGACCTGGGAGTCGGGGTAGTCGGGGGTCTGGACCCAGGTGTCTGTCGTCACCGCGAGCGTCGAGGTGGGGTCGACGGTCACCGGATAGGTGGCGGTGGCCAGGAAGTCCTTGTCCGGGGCCAGCACGAGGGTCTGCGAACCATCGGACGCGGTCTCGATCCTCGTGTCCACCTGCTGGGTGTGCTCGGGCTCGCCGGAAGCGTCGTTCTTCGACGAGTCCCACATCATAGGTGCCGGGGCCTCGGCAACCAGCTTTCCGTCGCCGTCCTTCAGCAGAAGGTGACCGGAGTCCGCCTGGGACAGCTTCAGACCCTGCAGATCCAGGGGAATCCGGTAGGTCACCGCCGCGTCGGACTGCTGAGTGCGGGCGATGTTCTCCGAGAAGCCCTGCGCAAGGGCGGTGACCTTCAGAGTCTGGCCGTCGCCCAGGTCGTAGGAGGCCGTGTCGTCCTTTACCTTTGGGCTCGGCAGCTTCTCCTGCCAGCCCAAACCGAAGGATTCCTTGCCTTTGGTCACCGAGGCGAGCTGCTGGTCACCGCCGTCGGACACCGCGATGTCGGCCGCAGCGGCCTCCGGCTGGAGGTCGTCGCCGGTGTCGGAGAGGGAGGTGTCGATGTCCTGCCACTTTCCGTCCTGTTTCACGCGGATGGGACCGGCGTACGTGTCGGTCCGCAGTGCCCCGTCGGGCAGCGCCCAGGTGGTCGCGGCGCTGGTCCGCTCCGACAGCACCTCAATGCTCCGGTTCTGCAACCGGGCCATGAGCAGAGCCGACGCTTCGTCATGTGCCTCGGCAGCACCGAGCGACGAGGCCGACGAGCTACTGGCGGCCGAGTCGTCGGCGACCGCGGTGGTGCCTGTGCCGGCAGTGGCCAACAGTGCAGCCTCAGCGATCAGCACGAATGCGAGCGAGCCGGAGATCCGGCGCACCCGCCCCCGCAGAGGTGATCTTCCCGGTACGCCCGGCGGCGCACCTGCCCTTCGAACGCGCATCACCCCTCCTTCATGTGATCTCTGTGTGGAGATCAGAAGGAGAGGTGTATCCGGCCATGCCATGGTGAGTGCACCCGGCATCGAGTCAGCCAGCCTGGAGCTGGTCAGTGACGGTCGATATGTGCCACATCAATGGATGTCAGCACGGGGTTAGCGAGCCCCGGGGGCCGTTAAATACCAAGCAAAGGCAAGGTAAGAGTCAAGTGAAACATTTACCAAACGCATGAATGCGTAAAGAGCTGGGCGACAAGTCGCCATGAGTGCAAGGGACTTCGGCGGTTGGCGCACCCGGGTGACGCGGTTCGACTAGGTGTGGCCGAATGGGTTTTTTGAGCCCTATTTACTCTTTATTAACTTCTGTCGATTGGCTTGAACGCGTCGGTTACACCTGGCGAGCTCATGCATGGCCGATCGTGGCGCATCGCAGGCGGCGGAGCCGCCCCCGGTTCACGTCCGAGAACTGCTGGGCCGGGTTGTCGGCGACGGGAATCCGGCCGCTGCTGCCGGTGCCCGGCTGGTTGCGCGGCCGGGGTGGGCAGCCGGAGGCGTACTGCCACCGGCAGATACTGGACGCGATCCGCTACCTCGTCGACAACGGCATCAAGTGGCGGGCGATGCCCGCCGACTTCCCGCCGTGGGACCGGGCATACGCATTCTTCCGCCGCTGGCGCGACCACGCCCTGGTCAAGGAGTTCCACGACCGGCTGCGCGCAAGGATCCGCGAGAGGGACGGGCGGGATGCGGAGCCGACGGCAGGCGTGATCGACTCGCAGGCAGTCAAGGCGGACGCCGTCGTCGGCTCCGACAGCCGTGGGTTTGACGGCGGCAAGCTGGTCAACGGGCGCAAGCGGCACGTCGTGGTCGACACCCTCGGTCTGCTGCTGGGAGTGATGGTCACCCCCGCGGACACCGGCGACCGCGCCGCCGCCCAGGTCCTGCTCGAGCGGGTGGCCGACGCGCACCACCGTCTCGCCCTGGTCTGGGCCGACGGCGGCTACACCGGCCCCCTCGTCGAGTACTGCCTGGCCACGCTCGCCCTGGTCCTCGCGATCGTCAAACGCAGCGACGACATGCGTGGCTTCGTGGTCCTGCCCGAACGGTGGATC
Organism: Streptomyces sp. NPDC048417; assembly: GCF_040651615.1. Lineage (NCBI taxonomy): Bacteria > Bacillati > Actinomycetota > Actinomycetes > Kitasatosporales > Streptomycetaceae > Streptomyces > Streptomyces sp. NPDC048417. Next base: position 416,305 of record NZ_JBEZKI010000002.1, read on the forward strand.
GTCGAGCGCCTCTTCGCCCACCTGATGCGCACCCGCCGCCTGGCCCGCGACTACGAACGCCGCACCACCAGTGCCGAGGCGATGATCTACTGGTCGATGATCCTGCTCATGACGCGCCGCCTTGCCCGGCCACACTCTGGGCGAGGGTGAACCGCCCCCGCCCCGGCTGCCGCTCGGCCAGCCAGCCCCGCACTACCAGACGTTTCGCCTTCGACCGCAGTGCCTCCACCTTGGCCGGCACCACGTCCAGGCCGAACACGGCGGCCAGCTCCTGGCAGGTCAGCGGTCCTTGATGAAGCCGGTCCCGGTCCGAGAGCGCCTGCAGAATGCGCTGGTAGTCCACCGACAGCACCGACCAGGCCAGCCCCTCACGCCGCACCGGCACCTGCGACTTCGGCTTCGCCGATTCCCGGGGCGCCGACGGCCCGCCCGCAGCCCGCGGATCCGGCACGTCCTGCGTGTCGGCGGTGCTGCCGCAGTCCGGAGCCAGCACCGCATCGACCTGCCTGCGGGCGACCACCCACTCCTGCCATTCCAGCTCGGCCACGGCCAGTTCGGCCTGGATACGGTCGGCCTCCTCACGCAACCCGTCGACCCGACAGCGAGCTGCGAGTTCGTGCTGTTCCAGCAGTCCGACAACCGACGGCATCCACAACCTCCCGGGGAGCGACGACACGACAGGTCACGACTCCCACAGAACCACCGTCCCTACTCCTGACCAGCGAAAACACTGTCCTCAAGTCCGAAAAGACTTGAACTTCTTACCCGTGACCACAGCTCCGTCCGCCACGCAGCAACAGCCTGCTCATCCCGCTCGGCAGCCCGGTGTGCGGGGACCTGCGGTGACCAGCTCAGCCGGTGCAGTAGGTAGGACACACCGCGCGGGGTGTACCGGTACCCGAAGTGTCTGTTGATCAGCTCCACCACCCTGGCCAGGGTCCAGCGCTGGTCCTCGCTCCAGCCGTGTGCGGCCGGGCCAGCCTCCAACTCGGCTTGAAACCGCTCGGCCTGGGCATCGCTGAGCCGGCACGGCAGGCCACCGGCTCCCTTGGACATCAGGGCCGCTCTGCCGCCTGCCCGCCAGGCAGTCTGCCAGGCGTATGCCGACTTCCGCGAAACCCGTAACCTGCGGGCCACCTCCGGCGGTCCCGCTCCCTGCCCGAACAAACGCACCGCCTCGACGGTGGTGACGTAAGCGTGGGCAGTGCCGACGGATATGTCGAAGCCGGCGGCGATAAAACGAGGACGCGCGTCATGGCCTCTCTCGGGACGGCTCACGCATCCGGGCCGCAAGCGCGGCGCCTGGCCGTTGACGTGTTGGGCCTGGTGATCGCGGTGGTGGTGTTCGCCGCGTCCGTGCACGACAACGCCGTCGGCATCGTGCTGCTGGACAGGGTCGGCGCCGACACCGGCACCGTGGAGAAGGCCCAGGTCGACCAGGGCTTCAAGAACGCGTGATCGATGCACCAGCCGTACGCGGGGCAGGAAGTTTCGCCGGCGATGAAGGCCCCGGTGGAGCGTCGGGCACAGCCTAATGCGCCGCTGGTGTCCATCGGGGGTTTCTGCCAGTGAGGGCCAGCGCGCGGTCGAGCACGGGTGCGTCTGCGTCTTGGGGTACTTCGTCACTCAGAAGGCCGAGACCGCGCATGCGGGGTGCCTCACGCGAGTATGTCGCGAACGCGGCTTCGGCCAAGGCCGCGGGAATGGTGAGCCGTTGTCCGGTGGCTGCTGCGGTGTCCCAGGCGTGAACGGTGAATTCGGCGATCAGGATCCCGCCGAGCGCGGTCGCGGGCATGGGCGGTCCGCCGAGGCCGGCCTCGCCCTCCCACGCTGTCGGCTCGGACCAGGCCCTGGCCGCCGGTTCCGCTCTGCCGGCCACGAGCAACGCCCACTCGGACTCCGGCCGCCCGGCGAGGAGTGGCACCGGGTTCGCGGTCAGCAGGCTCGGATCCGATGCGGTGCGGGTGCCCGCGTCTCTCGTCATCAGCAGCATCATGGCGATGTGATTGACGAGGTCTTTCACCGTCCACGCCGAACACGGCGTCGGGTTGTGATACTGGTCGACCGGTGCACCGCGCACGGCGTCCACGACCAGATCGATGCTCTGCGCCAACTGCTCCACCTTCGTCGCCGGCAGCATGCGGCATCCCTCCTTCGAAGTCGACTGCGACGAACGCGATCACCGCGGTTCGCCCCTCATTCGCAGGGCGTCGTCCTAGTCGATGAAGACGCTCCACGCAGTGGCGTTGAGGTTGTCGGAGAGGAAGATGTCGGTTCCTCCCAGGCGCTTTTCCCAGGACGGCATGAGTTCGGCCGCGCGGGCGGTGACCGCATCCATCCACACCTTGATTTCCGCCTGCTTGTTGTCGGCCGGCACCTTGGCGGCGGCCGAGGCTTCCTTCATGTCGACCGTGCGCAGTGCTTCGGAAGCAGCGGCGCGCAGGTCCCGGATGTACTCCCGGTTCGTGGCCACGTCCTCGGGCGTACCGGGCAGGGCCATATGGCCGGTGACGATGGTCTCGTAGTCGTACTCCAGCAACTGGTCCATGGCGTCGAAGTACGCGGGCACGTGCGCGGAGAAGTACAGGCGGAAGAACGGCGCGCTCTTCGGGCTGAAACTGTCCATCGCCCCCATGAGCTTCAGCTCCGGCAGGTGGATGAACAGGTTGCCGGCCTGATGCCAGTCTCCCGTGTAGTCGAGGACGAAGCGCACCCCGTCGATGTCCATCTCCTTGCGCCGGCCGCTGAAGGTCTCGGTGGGCAGGGGACGCCGGTCGTCGTTCTTGACCTCCTTGATGAACTCGCCGGTGATCTCATGGGAGATGATCTTCAGGCCGTCCCGCTTCAACAGGTGAGCCGCCCCGATGTGGTCGGCATGCGCATGGCTGTAGATCAGGTGGGTGACCGGCTTGGGGGTGACCGACTCGATCGCCTCCAGCAGTCTGTCCCCCAGGAACGGTGAGGCGTCCACGAGGACGACACCGCTCTTCGTCTCCACGAACATCGTGTTGATCATCCCCTGGGTGACGAAGTGGGCACCGCCGCCCAGGTCCTGGACGACATACCCGGACTCCGGGATGTCCGGGCCCAGGGCGAAGTCGGGTACAGGCGCGAACTCGGTCATGGTGATCTCCTTCGGGTGGCCCGCCCCAGGGCTGGGGCGGAGGGATGTCCTGTGATGGGGTTCCAAGGGGCCGCGTGAGGGCCGGCTCGGGCCTGGCCTGCGGCAGCGCGGTCTTCGAGGCGACAGCGGTCCGGCGCAGGACAGCCGCTCCTTTCTCCAGCCCGGTGCAGGGAGGTCCTCTGGCTTCCTCGCGGGAGAAGGTCGTCGCTTTTGATCCAGCATGGCCTGCTTTGGGTGCGCCTGGACGCTCCAAGCGCGCCCTTCTGAACCTAGGTCTGGCTGGTCCACCTTCACCGGCCCGTCACGCCGCCAGCGGGAGCACACTGGCCGCATGAACGACAACGGCGAACTGGGGGACTTCCTGCGCTCGCGGCGAGCCCGTCTGCGTCCCGAGGACGCGGGGGCGGCTTTCAGCGGCGGCGCGCGCCGGGTGCCCGGACTGCGCCGCGAGGAAGTCGCCCATCTGGCCGGGGTGAGCACGGACTACTACGCCCGCCTCGAACAGGGCCGGCACCCCCACGTCTCCGAGACGGTACTGGAGGCGGTCGCCCGCGCCCTGCGCCTGGACGACACCGAACGCGGCTACCTCTTCGAACTCGCCCGGCCCAGGACACCCGGACGCCACCGGAGCAGTCCCGCCCGATCACCACGCATGCGGCAGCCGATCCACCAGATGCTGGACGTCCTGAACGATGTCTCACCGGCCGTCGTCATCAACCACCGCAGCGACGTCCTGGGCGCCAACCACCTGGCCAGACAGCTGATCACGGACTTCGACGCACTGCCGCACCGCGACCGCAACCTCGCCCGATTCGTCCTGCTCCACCCCGCCGCCCGTGACCTGTACCAGGACTGGGACCGGGTCGCGGAGACCTTCGTCGCCAGTCTGCGCCTGGCCTCCGGACGCCACCGCGACGACCGCCTGCTGAACGAACTCGTCGGGGAGCTGTCCATCAAGGTTCCCGAGTTCTCCACCTGGTGGGCCGGCCACCGCGTGGACCAGTGCGCGCACGGCACCCAACGCCTCGTTCACCCTGTGGTCGGCGAACTCACCCTCTCCTACGAAACGTTGGCTCTGCCCGCCGACCCTGACCAGAGCATCGTGCTCTACACCACCGAACCCGGCTCCGCCTCCGCGGAAACACTCCGCCTGCTCGCCAGCTGGACCACACCGACGAACACACACGAGGCCGCCCCCTCCCAGGCTCCGTACGGCTGATCAGGAACAGGCGGCCGATCAGTGACGAGGACTTGAGACCATGACGTCCACGCTCATCCAGATTCCCTTCGGAGAAGGGTCGACGGCCCACGAGGTCATCGAGGGCGTCGACCTTTCAGGCAAGCAGGCGGTCGTCACCGGCGCCGCGTCGGGTCTCGCGCTGAGACCGCCCGTGCCCTCGCGAGCGCCTGCGCCTTGGTCACCTTCGCGGTCCGCAGCACGGACGTCGGCGAGCGCACCGCGACCGACATCCGCAAGGCCACCGGAAACGACGCCGTCCATGTCGGCCCGCTCGATCTCGCCGACAGGGCGTTGATCGCCGCCTTCACGAGCGCCTGGACCGGGCCCCTGCACGTCCTCGTCAACAACGCCGGCGTGATGGCACTGCCCACGCTCGAGCGCACACCGGACGGCTGGGAGTTGCAGTTCGCGTCCAACCATCTCGGCCACTTCGCGCTCGCGCTCGGCCTGCACGACGCGCTCGCGGCCGCCGGCAACGCGCGGATCGTGTCGCTGAGCTCCCGCGGCCACCACGCCTCGCCCGTGGAGTTCGACGACATCAATTTCAACAGCCGTGCCTACGACCCGTGGCTCGCCTACGGGCAGTCCAAGACCGCCAACGTTCTCTTCGCGGTCGAGGCGAGCAACCGCTGGGCCACCGACGGGATCACCGCCAACGCCGTCCACCCCGGCGTGATCATGTCGACGAACCTGTCGCGCTACATGGATCCGGACCAGGCCGCACAGCTGCGCGCCGCCGAGGCAGCCGGAGAATCCGGCTCGATCCAGGGCGCACCGTTCCGGTTCAAGACCATCGCCCAAGGCGCCGCGACCAGCGTGCTCGTCGCGACCTCCCCCCAGATGGAGGGCATCGGCGCCGCTACTTCGAGGACAACGACGAAGCGGAGAAGCTGTCGGCCGAGGCCGTGGGATCCGCCCCCGGCGGCGTAGCCCCGTACGCGCTCGACCCGGATGCCGCCAAGCGCCTGTGGGAGCTGTCACTCGCCGCAACAGGCGCTTGAGCAGAATCCTCGCAAGAGTGGCACTGAACTCGTGGCAGCGATTCCAGCGCCATTCACCGACGCGGTGCTGACCCGCACATCGCATACGTGAGCCGTGACATGTACGAGGTGTTTCTACCGGGACGCAGTCGAAGACACCGCAACATGGCCCGCAGGCTCCCCGTTACGGACGCCCGCCTGACCATCGGATCGGGTCTCGAATATCCCGTCGGTGGGGAGCGGCCTCGACGCCGCGATGTACAGAACACCTGTCTCCATGTGCGGTCCTGGGAGTCCGCAGAGGAGCCGACCATCGTCCGGGACCGCGCAGACGGGGGCAGAACACATCGCAGCAGCGGCAGGACGGCTGCCGCAGGTCACACGGAAGCGGAAATGACGGACGACCTTTGGGAGTCAACTTGAGGGTGCCGCGGAGGAGCTGCGCCCTCGTAGGCCCGTCGGGGCACTCCAGCTGGCGAGCATGCTGAGCGTCTCCGCAGAGGCCGAACCAGGTTCCGCGGTGTAGAGGCAGATACTCAGGTCAGGGTCGGCGGGCAGGGCCAGAATCTCGTAGGAGAGGGTGAGTTCGCCGACCACGGGGTGAACGAGGCGCCGGGTGCCGTGGGCGCACTGGTCCACGCGGTGGCCGGCCCACCAGGTGGAGAACTCGGGAACCTTTGTGGACAGCTCCTCGACGAATTCGTTCAGCAGGCGGTCGTCGGGATGGTGTCCGGCAGCCAGACGAAGACTGGCGACGAACGCCTCCGCGACCCGGTCCCAGTCCTGATAGAGGTCACGGGCGGCCGGCTGGAGCAGTACGAATCGGGCGAAGTTGCGGTCGCGGTACGGCAGTGCGTCGAAGTCCGTGATCAGCGCCTTGGCAAGATGGTTGACTGCCAGGACGTCGCTGCGGTGGTTGAGGACCAGGGCCGGCGAGACATCGTTGAGGGCGTCCAGCATCTGGTGGATCGCCGGACGCACGCGCGGTAGCGGGGCCGGACGGCGCCGTTCCGGGCTCGGGGACTTGGGGCGGGCGAGTTCGAAGAGGTAGCCGCGTTCGGTGTCGTCCAGGCGCAGCGCGCGGGCGACCGCCTCCAGCACCGCCTCCGAGACGTGGGGGTGCCGGCCCTGTTCGAGACGGGCGTAGTAGTCCGTGCTCACCCCGGCCAGGTGCGCGACCTCTTCACGGCGCAGTCCCGGGACCCGGCGCGCGCCGCCGCTGAAAGCCGCCCCCGCGTCCTCGGGACGCAGACGGGCCCGGCGCGAGCGCAGGAAGTCACCGAGCTCGTCGCTTTGATCCATGCATCCAGTGATACCACTACAGCGGCATGACGGGCCGGTGAGTGGACCAGCCAGACCTAGGTTCAGCAGGGCGCACGCGAGGCGTCCGCACGCGCGTCCCGGGCGGGATGCTGGACGCGAACCGGGACGCAGCGCCGCCTCCACAGGTGGTCCTGGCCGGCAACGGGCCCTTCTGAGAAAGGCCCGCGCACGGCCGAGCGGAGCACCCGGTCACCCCTCGTTCCTCACACGAAGCAGATGAATCATGCCCTTTGTGATCTACGTCCTTGGGCTGGGCATCTTCGCCCAGGGCACCTCGGAATTCATGCTCTCCGGCGTGATGCCCTCCATCGCCCAGGACCTCGACATCCCCCTCGCCTCCGCCGGAATGCTGGTGTCAGCCTTCGCCATCGGCATGCTCGTCGGAGCACCGCTGATGAGCCTGGCCACCCTGAAGATGCCGCGCCGTGCCGCGCTGGTCGGCTTCCAGCTCGTCTTCATCGCCGCCCACGTCGGCGCCGCCCTTGTCCCGCACTTCGGATTCCTGCTGGTCATGCGGGTGCTGTCGGCCATGGCGTACGCCGGATTCTGGGCCATGGCCTCGGTCGCGGCCATCTCGCTGGTGGACGCCGACAAGCAGGGCCGGGCCATGGGAGTGCTCGTCTCGGGACTGAGCGTGGCCACGATCATCGGTGTCCCGGGCGGCACCCTGCTCGCACAGCACGCCGGCTGGGAGGCCGCCTTCTGGGCCGTAGCCGCGATGACCGCTCTGTCCACGATCGCACTGCTCATCGCCCTGCCCGGCGGCCGGGACACGACAACGGCACAGCCGCGTCTGGCCACGGAACTGCGCTCGCTGATGCAGCCACGGCTCTGGGTCGCCTACGCCACCACCGCACTGACCGTGGCCGCCCAATTCGCGATCTTCTCCTACCTCGGAGCCCTGCTGGAGGACGTCACCGGCCTCAGCACAGACCTGGTACCCCTCGTGCTCGGACTCTACGGCGTCGGCGCGTTCATCGGCCTGACCATCGGAGGACGCGTAGCCGACCGCGCCCCCTTCACACTCCTCCTGGTGGGCATGGCCGCCTTCATCGTCGCCGCGACAGCACTCGCAGTGACCGCACATATAGCCTGGGTCACGATCGCCCTGGTGGTGCTCCTGGGAGCCGCCAACTTCGGAGTCACGCCCGCAGTCAACGCCAGAGTCTTCTCCATTCTCGGAGAGACCAGGACGCTCGGCGGCGCCGTGAACATCGCCGCCTTCAACGTCGGCATCGCCGTCGCCCCCCTCGCATCCGGCCTCGTGATCAACACGGGACTGGGGCTGGCGGGTACGGCCTGGATCGGCGCGGCCTTCGGGGTCGCCCACATGGGCAGCGTCCTGCTGGACCGCCACCTCACCAGACGCCACGAAGCGGGACCCGAGGAGCCCACAGCCGTCTCCGAGCCGGAGCACGCTCCCGCCGCCTCCTGACAACTGCAATTCGAAACCAATCGTCCCGTCGATGATCCAGACGAAACCGCCTAACCACGAGGCCACGCCCGTGATGCACTGGTGCAGTCCCTGAGGCAGTGCATCAACATCGTCCGATCCGCTATAGGCCACGAAGCGTGACCGGCGCACCTGGCCGACGGCCCTTCCCGGACAGGCCGTACGATCATCATCCAGCAACCCTCCTGGCGAGAATCTGGGGAGTACGAGCCGCCGTGGGGAGCGCGTGGAGAGAACGGGCTGTGTAACGCGGCATGATCTCGAAAGCGCCTGAAAGGGTTATCCACCCAGGTCAGAGCCGGTGTTGAATGCATGGCCGCAGGTCAGGGCATCTCGGTAGACGACTTCAAGAAGATCTCTTCTCGCCTTGGGCTTCGTCACCGATGGCTAACCCACTCGGCAAAGCCCTCTGCCCGCCTTGGACTACCACCGGTACACCCTCGCGCCTCCTCTGAGCCGACCTATCCGTCCCGCATCGCCCTCAACCGCGTCATTCCGGCCCGTAGGGGCTCGGCTTTCAGCAGCGCGAAGAAGCTCTCGGCGGCGGCATTGTCGTAGCACGAGCCGGTTCGTCCCATGCTCTGCCGCAGCCCCAACCGGCGTATTTCCCGGCGAAGTTCGTCAGCGGTGTACTCCGCTCCGCGGTCCGAGTGCACGATGCAGGCGGGCTGGTGGCCGCTGCGGCCGGCGGCCATCGTCAGTGCGTCGACCACCAGGGATGCGCGGTGGTGGTAGGCCATCGAGTAGCCGACGATCTCGCGGGTCGCCAGGTCCAGCCACGTCGCCAGATACAGCCAGCCCTCGTCGGTGGGGATGTAGGTGATGTCAGATCTGGCGAGTGGAGAAACGGACCGGGAGGAATCCCGACACCGCGCACCCCACCATGACGTCACCAGCCGGATTCAGCGTTTCGGCTGGTTAGGGTGGAGCCGGAAGGAAGGGCGAGTGATGGGGACAGCGTCGGCGGGCACCGGGGCAGGGAACGGCCGGGCGCGCAGTCGGCGCGGCCAGGGGGCGCAGTTGCGCCGGGAGATCGTGGCCGGGGTCCAGCAGCTGCTCGCGGAGTGGGGCAGTGCCGACAAGCTGACCATGCGCGCGGTCGCCAAGGAGGTGGGGATCTCGGCTCCGAGCATCTACCTGCACTTCGCCGACAAGACGGAACTGGTGTGGGCAGCCCTGGCCGACAGATACGACGAGCTCGTCACGCAGATGACCGATGCCGAGGCTGATGTCGGCGATGATCCCCGGGAACGGCTGCGGGCACAGGCGCACGCCTACTGCCTCTTCGCGATGAGCAACCCAGGCCACTACCGGCTGATGTTCGAAGTGCGCCAACCCGCGGTGGAACCCTCCAGGATCAACGGCCACCCCGCCCGACATATCTCGGCCAGCTTCCGCAAGGCACTTCGCGGATGTCAGGAGTCCGGCTACACCTTGTCCCTGCCGGTCGAGCAGGCGGCGCAGACCCTGTGGGCCGCGCTGCACGGCACGGTGGCGCTGCATCACAGCCTCTACCACGACGAGTCGTCCGAGACGCTGACACTGCACTTGGCGGACGGGGTGGTCGACTCGCTCGTCGCGGGCACACCTGGCGCCTCCCCCCACTTCCCCCCGGCTCCCCCGGAGACAGAGGCTTCGCGCCGGATCAGGGATCTCCTCTCACCACCACAGCAGTAGGGGCAACGACTAACTCGGTCAGGCCGGCGCGCGTCTTCGCCGTCGCGCACACCTGTCGCGGCACCTGTCGATCGCGCACAAACCATCGCTCCACCACACCTCCAGGCATCGGTTGCCGCTCCCTTCGCCCAGGAGTACAGTCCAAGCTGAACTTAGTTAGGTTACTGAGGCAACTAACTCTCGGTGCCTGACTCACGTCGCCCCCCAAGGGGCTTGACGGAGGTGGACCCCCATGCAGATTTCCATCGACTTCGACAAGTGCTGCGGCGCCGGCCAGTGCGTCCTGACAGCTCCGGAGGTCTTCGACCAGCGGGACGAGGACGGCATCGTGCTCCTGCTCGACTCCGACCCGCCGACCGAGGAGTACGAGAACGTGCGTCAGGCCGCAGCGGTCTGCCCGGCCGCTGCCATCGCGGTACAGCGGTGAGGCCCGGGACTCCGTCCCGGATCGTCGTCGTGGGCGCTTCGGCGGCCGGCCTCAGCGTCGCCGAGGGACTACGACGCGAGGGCTACACCGGCCGGCTGACACTCATCGGCGAGGAAGCCCACCTTCCCTACGACCGGCCGCCGCTGTCGAAACAGCTGCTGTCCGGCGCGTGGGAGGCCGACCGGCTGCAACTGCGCGCCTCCGACGCCATCGAGACCCTCGACCTGGATCTGCGGCTCGGCACCCCCGCCGTCACGCTCGACACCATCACCGCCGAGGTCGTGCTGAGCGACGGCAACCGTGTCTCGTACGACGCTCTCGTCGTGGCCACCGGCACCAGGGCGCGCCGCCTGCGCGGTACCGAGAGGATGGGCGGGGTGCATGTCCTGCGCACCCTGGAAGACACCTTCGCGCTGCGCGAGGAGCTGGCCGCGAAGCCGCATCTGGTGGTCGTCGGGGGCGGCTTCATCGGCGCCGAGGCCGCCGCCGTGGCCCGCGGTGCGGGATGTGAGGTGACCCTGGTCACCGACACGGCCCAGCCCATGGGCGACGCACTCGGTGACGACCTGGGAGCCATGCTTCGCGCCGTCCACGTCGAGCACGGCGTACGCGTGAAGACCGGTGTCCTGGTCGACCAGGTCCTCGCGGCCGACGGTCGGGCCACCGGGGTTCGTCTCGTCGACGGCCGCACCATCACCGCGGACACCGTGCTGGTCGGCATCGGTGCGCAGCCCAACGTCGAATGGCTCGCCGGCAGCGGTGTCCCGGTTTCCGGCGGAGTCCTGTGCGACGCCACGCTCTACGCCGGCTCCGGTGTCTGGGCGGCCGGCGACGTCGCCGCCTGGCCGCACCCGCACACCGGTGAGCCGGTACGCATCGAGCACCGTACGAACGCCGCCGAGCAGGGCCTGGCCGTGGCCCGCAATGTGCTGGCGGGACCCGAGCACGCGACCCCCTTCGAGACAGTCCCGTACGTCTGGACCGACCAGTACGACCTCAAGATCCAGACCTACGGCCGCACCCGGGACGCGGACGAGGTCCGGATCGTCGAGGGCAGCATCGCCGACCGCAGGCTGGTCGCCCTGTACGGCAGGCACGGCCGTGTCTGTGCCGCGGTCGGCGTCAACATGACGCGGGCCCTGCGGGGTTACCGCGCACAGGTCGCCGATGCGGCCGAATTCGACGCAAGGAGTGCCGCATGACAGTCAGTCAGGATCTCCGGGCCGGCGTGGTGGGTCTCGGCATGATCGGTGGCGGTGTGGCCGTCAGCATGGCCCGCAACGGCCGCGTTCCGGCCGTCTACGACATCCGGCCGGACGCGTCGTCAGACCTGGCCGGTGTCCCGGACCCCCTGAGCTGTCCCGCCGACGTGGCCGAGGCCAGCGACGTGGTGATGGTCGCGGTGGTCAACGCGGACCAGGCGCGCGAGGTGATCGGCGGGGAGAAGGGTCTGCTGTCGGCCGCACACCCGGGACTGACCGTCGCCCTGCTGGCCACCGTCGCCCTGCCGGTCGTCCACGAGCTGGGGGCCCTGTGCGCCCGGCACGGCGTGGGCTTCCTCGACTGCGGGGTGACGCCGGGCGACAAGGCCGCCGAGAACGGCATGGTCGCCATCGTCGGCGGCGAGCGGGCCACCATCGAGACGGCGCTGCCCGTGCTGGACGACTGGGCCAAGAAGGTCGTGCACTGCGGCCCGCTCGGTGCCGGCATGGCCACCAAGATCGCCCGCAACGTCATCACGTACGGCAGTTGGCGCACCGTCGCCGAAGCCGCTGAGCTGGCACGCGCCGCAGGGGTGGATCCGGCCCGGCTCGCGGAGGTGATCGACACCGCGGATCCCGAGGGCCGCACCCTGCTGCAACTGCTGCGCATGCGCGGTCCCGACGGTACGCTGCCCGACGCCGTCGGCCGACAGATCGAACCGCTGATGACCAAGGACCTCGACGCCGCCCGCGACCTGGCCGACACGCTCGGCGCCGACGTACCCCTCGTAGAAGTGGTGCGCACCCGGGCCCGTCAGACACTGGCACTGGACGAGCCTCTCCCACCGTCCGGCGACGATCTCCATCAGCGCGGTCTGGAGATGATGGACGCGGTCTACGGACCCGGCTTCAGTACGGCGGTCCAGGGCAGCGGCGATCCCTTCACCGACGAGACCGTCGACTATCTCTTCGCCCAGGTCTGGAGCCGCGAGGGCCTGTCCGTACGCGACCGCCGACTGCTCACTCTCGGCGTCGCCGCCACCGTCGGCCGCCCGGAACTCGTCCAGATCATCGCCAACGGCGGCTTGGTCAACGACGAACTGACGTCCGACCAGTTGCGGGAGGCCGTACTGCATCTGGCCGTCTACACCGGCTGGTGCAAGGCCACCGCCACCCACGCGGGCGTCACGGCCGCCATCAACGCGCACACCGCTTCCCTCTCCCCCACCGCGCAGGAGCAGAAATGACCGAGCCCCTCATCGACCAGCCCGTCACCCGGAGCCCACACAACCCTCTAGACCCTCCGGCTGAATACACCCGACTGCGCGAGGACCAGCCCATCGTCAAGGTGCGCTTCCCGAATGGCTCGACCGGCTGGCTGGTCACCCGCTTCGAGGAGGGCAGCCAGGTCTTCAGCGACCCCCGGCTGAGCGCGAGGCGCCCTCGTCACGACACCCCCGAGGGGGAGGTCGACGAGGCCGGGGAGAGCGCGCCGTTCGACGCGGGGTTCGTCATGATGGACGAGCCCGAGCACGGCGCCTACCGCAGGCTGCTCACCGGTCGCTTCACCCCGAAGGCCGTACAGAACAAGCTTCAGCCCTACATCGACAAGATCGTCGACGAGCACCTGGATGCCATCGCCGCGGGGCCCGAGACCTTCGACTTCGTCCAGGCCATGGCGCTACCCATCCCCTGCCTGGTGATTTGCGAACTGCTCGGCGTGCCCTACGCGGACCGCGACGGTTTCCACGAGGCCACCGTGGACCTGATGGACATGGGCAAGAGCCGCGAGGTGCGCGACAAGGGCGCCCACTGGCTGATCGACTACATCACCGGGCTGGTCGCGGACAAGCGCCGCACCGGCGCCACCGACGGCATCCTCGCCGAACTCGTCAACAAGGCCGACGGCGATGACGCCGCGCTGACCGAGCGGCAGCTCATCGGCCTCGGCGTACTGCTGCTGTTCGCCGGCCACGACACCACGGCCGCCATGATGGGGCTGTCCGCACTCACCCTGCTCACGCATGACGAGCAGCGCAGGGAGTTGATGGAGCACCCTGGAAAGATCGGCACCGCGATCGAGGAGCTGATGCGCTACCTGACCATCGTCCAGTTCGGCCTGGGCCGGGTGGCCAAGGAAGACCTGGAGATCGGCGGAGCCCACATCAAGCAGGGCGAGCTGGTCGTGGTCGCCATGAACGCCGCCAACCGTGACCCCCGCGCCTTCCAGGACCCCGACGCCCTGGACATCGACCGCAAGATGACCCGCCACATCGGCTTCGGTTACGGCGTCCACGCCTGTCTCGGTCAGAACGTCGCCCGCGCCGAGCTGAAGACCGTCCTGCCCAAACTCTTCCAGCGCTTTCCGAACCTGCGGCTCGCCACGCCATTGGAAGAGGTCCCCATGGACTTCACCGGCACCAACTACGGCGTCCGCAAGCTCATGGTCACTCGTTGACACACCGACGACCTGCCGGGCCGGACCGGTCCCATGCCGGACACGCCTGGGCTTGACTCCGAAGCTCCTATAGACCGTCAAGTGGCTAGGGGATGTCGATGGTCCGCTCCTGAAGGCGCTGGTGAGGCGGTGGTAGACCTCACACGCGACGAAGCGCTTGAGGCATCTGAGGATGTCCTTCGTCTTGAGCCCTTCGAGGGTGCGTCGTGCGACGTAGTCGCGAGTGCGTGGGTCGTGATGCATGCAGACCAGCACCATTGTGTGCAGCGCGCGGTCGGCCTGCCGGTCGCCGCCGCGGTTGAGTCGGTGGCGGTCGGTGCGGCCGGAGGATGCTGGCACGGGTGCGGCGGCGCATAGATGGGCGAAGGATGCCTCCGAGACGAGCCTGTCGGGGTTGTCCCCGGCTGTGACCAGCAGATGCCCGGCGGTCTCGGTTCCGAGTCGGGGGTACCCATGGTGAAGCCGCCACGTGGACGTCGTAGATCACCGGCAGCGGCCCGGCCCCGGCTCCGACCGTCCCCTGCGGGCGGTAGTTGCGCAGGGCCACATCGGGTGCGCGCTCCGGCCCGGGGACCCGGACCTCGCCGACGTCGACGCCCTCGCAATCCACCTCGGGCGAGGCGGCGAGGAAGCGGGCCATGTCGGCCCTGGCCGTAGCCAGATCGGAGTGATCAACGTGGGGCATCATCGCCAGGACAGGGGTCTCGCCCCGCGGCGTGGCAGCCGGCGGTTTCGCTGACGAAGCGCGCCAGGAGTCGTCCGAACACGGCCACATCCTCGTCGGGCCACTCGCCGAACAGCTGCCTGAGCCCTTCCTGCTGCCGCGCCCGGGTCACTGCGAGACGTCGACGTCCCTTCGGGGTGAGCTTGAGCAGTTGCGCCCTGGGGAGGTGCGGAGCGTGGACCCTCAGCAGCAGCCCCTGTGACTCCAGCTCGGCCAGCTGGCGGTGGACTTGTCCAGACCGTAGACGTCCGCCAGGTCCTTCGCGTGCGGGCTCGGAGCGGAGTCGACGTAGGTCAGCGCGCCGAACGCGACGAATGACAGCCCCTGGTACATATCGTTGGACTGGGTCCTCGTGCTGCGCGTGAACTGGACGATCGCCTGATGGATCTCCTCGATCGGGTCCCGGTCAGCGTCCATGCGGACACCATGCGAGTTGCGTCACACAACTGTCAAGGTTGCGCGAAGCAACTCTGCAAGCCCAGGTCACCGATACCGTCCGCGGTCCTGGGCGTCGGCGATGGCCGGCGGGGCGACTGCTGCAGCGGCGGGTTTGGTGGCGTCGTTCACGCGGGGCGGGAGTGCGGGAAGCAGTCCTGGGCGCGTTGGGCGATCAGGTGCGCGAAGTCGACGACGACGGGGCTGGGGGTGCGGGCTGTGGCATCGATGAGGCCGATGGTGCGGAAGGCGTCGGGATCCTCCAGCGGTAGCTCGGTGATGCCAGGGGTCTCCTCGTGCGACGGTGGCAGAACGGCCACTCCGAGTCCGGCCGCGACGAAGCCGCGGATGGTGGCGATCTCCGAGCCGTGGAAGGCGGCGCTCGGGGTGAAACCGGCCGACTCGCACAGGGTCGTCACCAGATGGTGCAGACCGTAGCCGGGACTTGCCATCACGAAGTGCTCCGACGCCGCTTCGGCCAGTCGCACCGAGCCGCGCCCGGCCAGGCGGTGCTCGGCGGGCACGGCCAGGCGCAGGGGCTCGCGGACGAGGGGCCGGGCGGTGACGCCGGGTTCGTCGGGCAGCGGGGAGGTCAGGCAGAGGTCCACCTCTGCGTTGCGCAGGTGTTCCAGCAGGTTCGCGGCGCTGTCCTGAACGAAGTCGAACCGGACGCCGGGGTGTTCCTCGCGGAACCATTTGACCAGCAGTGGCACCGGGGCGCTGCCCAGGGCGGGAAGGAAGCCGAAGGAGATGGCGCCGGGAGAGTCAGTGATCCGGCGCAGTTCCTCATAACCTGCGGCGAACTCCCCCAGTCCTCGCTGGACCCGGGCGAGGAAGGCGCGGCCGGGCCGGTTCAGTCGTAGGCCGCGCCGCTCGCGATCGAACAGCGGGGTGCCGACCGCCGCCTCCAGCCGGGCGATGCTGCGACTGACCGTGGACTGCGGCACTCCCAGCTCGTCGGCGGCGCCGGTCAGGTGCTCCAGCCGGGCCACGGCCGCGAAGCGGACCAGGTCCGGACACAGTCCCGCCAGCGGTGCCAGACGGTTGGAGTGGACCGGCGGAGCATCACCGAATGACTGTTCCATAGATGGAATGATAGATGCACTTCCATGCATTGGACGCATACCTGAGGACGTCCTAGCGTCGTTCGGGTGACTGACAGCAACGCTCTCCCGGCCGCTCACGCGCGGGGCGGTTCGGGGTTCCGAAGGGCCACCCTGGCACTGCTGGCCGCCGGGATCACGACCTTCATGACGCTGTACTGCGTCCAGGCGCTCCTGCCGGCCCTCTCCACCGACCTGCGCCTGTCGCCCGCCGCGGCCTCACTGACCATCTCGGTGTCCACGGCCGCCATGGCCGTGGCCGTCGTGCCGCTGACCGTCCTGTCCGACGCGTGGAGTCGCACGGGGATGATGACGCTGTCGCTGACCTCGGCCGCGGTCCTGGGCATCACGTCGGCCTTCGCGTCGAACTTCACGACCCTGCTGGTCATCCGCGCACTGGAGGGCCTGGCCCTGGCCGGCCTCCAGGCGACCGCCATGTCCTACCTGTCCGAGGAGGTACACCCGGGGTCGCTGGGGCACGCGATGGGCCTGTACGTCGCCGGCAACGGCATCGGCGGAATGGCCGGCCGTCTGATCGCCGACGGCATCCTGGAGGTCACCGGAAGCTGGCGCTGGGCGCTGGGCGGGGTCGGCCTGGTGGCCGCCGCCGCAGCAGTCTTCTTCCGCCTGTCGGTCCCGCCCTCCGTGCGCTTCGTACGCCGCGAACCGCAAGCCCGCGCCCTGGCGGCGGCCATCACCAGGGCCCTGCCCGACAGCGGCCTGCTGCGCCTGTACGTCATCGGCTTCACGGCCATGGCCGCGTTCGTCACCGTGTACAACTACCTCGGATTCCGACTGATCGCCGCCCCCTTCCAGCTCTCCCAGACCGCGGCCGGGCTGCTGTTCGTCGCCTACATCGCCGGTTCCTTCTCCTCCACCACCGCAGGGCGGCTCGTCGACCGCCGCGGCCGCGGCCGCGTCCTGTGGCCCGCACTCGTCATCGCCCTGGTCGGCCTCGCCACCATGCTGATCCCCAACCTGGTCACGGTCATCCTCGGACTTGTCGTCTTCACCATCGGCTTCTTCGCGGCCCACGCGGTCGCCAGCGGCTGGGTCGCCGCCCGCTCCGCCGCGATGGGCGCACAGGGCTCAGCGGTCTACCTCTTCCTCTACTACCTCGGCAGCGCCGTCGGCGGCTCCCTGGGCGGACTGGCCTACTCCGCAACCGCATGGCACGGCATCACCCTGTACTGCGGCGCCCTACTGGCCACCGCACTCATCAGCGCCGCGACCCTCCGCCACCTGCGCCCACCGAACCCGCTGCGCCCGACTGTCGACCATGGCACCACGGCCGACACATCCACCGCCAAGGATCCGACTCCCAACCGGACGTGAGGCCGATCACCGCTCACCGGATAGGCACGGGACACGTCGTGATCGCCGTTCTCAGTAGCGGCATGGTCGTCATCGTGGAAGCGATCCATGCCGGTGCCAACGGTGAGTTCCGCGCAGCAGAACTACGGGTCGATGCCGCCCGGGTCGCGGCGGTGGACAGGGAAGCGTCCAACCCCTTGCTGGAGGAGCCCGGCATGGCAGAAGTGCTCGGTCTTGGCTTGACGCATCACCCGATGTTGGCCGGCGCCGACACGCACATGGCGAACCTGCTGAAGACGACGTTGAAGGACCCCGACATCCCGGCGGACCGCGAAGTCCCCGAGAACTGGCCCGAACTGGCCCAGCAGGAATGGGGCGACGACGAAGGGACGGCTGCCGCCGCCCGGCACCGTGCCCGGCTGCGCGCCGGACTCGACGGGTGCCAGGAGGCCCTCGACGAGTTCCAGCCGGACGTCGTCGTGGTCTGGGGCGACGACCAGTACGAGAATTTCCGCGAGGAGATCATCCCCTCCTTCTGCGTCCTCGCCTACGACGACACCGAGGTCGACGCGTTCGCGACCTTTCCTATAGCCGTACAGTTCGCCGGAAGTATCGATCCCACTCCGGGCACCGAGAGTCGCGTCGCTTCTGCCCATCCCTTGCTGCCCTGGCTGACCGGCGCGGCCGTCGGCATTGCCGCCAAGTCGGCGTCCAATCACCGGTTTCTACCTCGGCCCGCCACCCCGACGCCGCCGTCGGGGCACGTGGCCGCCGTCGCCACGTTCACCAATACCGTCACGCTGGAATCGCGTCAGTCGATGGCGGAGCGGTGCCGGGCCAGCGACGTCACGGTGATGTCCATGTACGGGAAGAGCGGCAGGCCCCACAGGATGTCGTTGAGCCGGTCGTTGCTGGTGACATCGAAGATGCTGAGATTCGCGAACTGGCCGACGCAACGCCACAAGTGCCGCCATTCGCCGGACAGTTGGAGCCTCTGCGCGTACTCCTTCTCTGCGGTGAGGGTTGCGTCCCTGAGGTCGGCGTCCAGGTCGGGTGGCAGGTTCACGGTCATTTGGACGGCGAAGAGCATGGTGGCCTCCTGACGGCGGTCGAGAGGGGGATGGCTTACAGCGGTCAGGAGTTGGGGTCGAGGACGAAGTCGTACGTGACCTCGCATGCGCCTGTTCCGTTCGACCGCGGGTCGAGGACGAGCTCGGGCTTCACGGCGGAGGCCACGTCGTCCTGGAGGTGAGCGCCGCCCGTGAAGTAGAGCTGCGTGGTGAGCGGTTCGTGTCCGTGGGCCGAGACCCTCAGGTGCAGGTGAGCGGGGCGCCAGGGGTGCCAATCGGCCGCGGCGATGAGTCGGCCGCAGGAGCCGTCGGTGGGGATCTGGTAGGGGGCCGGCTGGATGGTGGTCACCGCGAACCGGCCGTCGTCGTCCGTGACGATGCTGCCCCGCAGGTTCCACTCCGGTATGCCGGGTGCGAACTGTGCGTACAGTCCGTCGTCGTCGGCCTGCCACATCTCCAGCAGGGCGCCGGCCAGCGGCTCGCCGTCGACGCCGGTGACCTGCCCCTGGAAGAGGAGCGGGGTGCCCGCCTCGGTGTCCCGCATGGGAAGGGAGCTGACGCTGGGCAGAGCAGGGGCGCCGGGCACGTAGTACGGACCCTCGATGGTGCCCTTGCTGCCCTGCCGGGCCGCGGTGACGACCTCTTCGACGACGTGCTCGATCCACACGTCGAGGAAGAGGGGCCACTCACCGTCCTGGCCGACGGAGATCAGCCAGGACTTGAGGGCGTTGTACTCCTCGTACGTCACCTGGTGGCTGCGGATGACGTCGTGGACGGCAGTGATCAGCGCCGTGGCCAGGGTGTTGACGCGTGCGGCGTCGGTACGCGACCCGGACGCCCCGGTCTTGTCGGTGAGGAAGCGTTCCGTGGCCGAGGCCCCGGATCCGGCGGCCGTGGCCTTGAGGGTGGTGGTGTCGGACATGGTGTGCGGCTCCTTCGAAAGCAGGGGGTGTCAGTGGTCCTGGCGGTAGCGGGCGAGCTTGGCGTCGTCGATCGCGACGCCCAGCCCGGGTCGGTCACGGACGGCGAGCGTCCCGTCGGTGATCACCAGTGGTTCGGTGAGCAGGTCGTCGCTCATGTCGAGGAAGTTGGAGAGTTCACCGGCCCGGCGGGACGAGGAAGCGTAGGCGGTGCCGAAGGCGACGGTGCACACCGTGCCCAGCTGGCTGTCGATCTGATTGCCCATCACGACCTCGGCCCCGAGCCCCTCGCACTGGAACAGCACGCGCTGGGAATCGGTGAAGCCGGTGCGGGCCGTCTTGATGCTGATCGCGGTGGCGGCGCCGTCGAGCAGGGAACGGGTCACCTCGGCCGGCGTGGTGGCGGACTCGTCCGCGACGAAGGGGATACGGCTCTGGCCGACGAGCCAACGGCGGCCGAGGACGTCGTCGGCCGGGCACAGCTCCTCGGCGAGCGTCATCCCGAGCTCGTCCAGTTCGCGCAGCGCGTCCGCGGCCTCCGAAGCGGTCCACCCGCGGTTGCCGTCGACGTACAACTCGGTCTCGTCGCCGAGAGTTTCCCGCAGAGCCCGGCAGACATCGAGGTCGAGGCGGGCGGGGCGGCGGCCGACCTTCACCTTGAAGACCGTGATGCCGTACGTGTCCCGGATCCGCACGGCCTCGTCGGCCATCCGCCGCGGCGCGTCGAAGCCGAGCATGTGACTGACCCGCATCCGGTCGGTCCAGCCGCCGAGCAGCTGGGTGACAGGCAGGTCCAGTGCCTGGCCCGCGATGTCCCACAGCGCCATGTCGAGGGCCGACTTGGCGGCCGGATTACCGACGGTGCGATGCAGCCGGGCCCGGATCTGCTCGCGGGTGAACACGTCCGCGCCCACCAGCTGCGGCGCGAAGATCTTCTCGATCACGCCGATCACGGACGCCTGCGTCTCGCCGTAGGTGAAGGGGCGGGGCGGCGCGTCGGCCACACCGGTCAGTCCCTCGTCGGTGTGCACCCGGACCAGGACGTGTTCGGCGGTGTGCACCTCGCCGCTCGCGAACTTGAGCGGCTTGGAGTAGGGGATCGCATACGGGACGGTCTCGATCGCGGTGATCTTCATCGTGCGGTCCCCTCGACCTGCCGAGCGATGCCCAACAAGCGGCCCACGCGCGCGGGGTGGCCGATGAGTTGCAGGCCCAGCGGCATGCCGTACGGGTCCCGGTGACCTGGGACGGTCACGACGGGCAGGCCGAGCAACTGCCAGGGACGGCTCAGGATCGGGGTGCCGGTGGCGTCCAGTCCGTGCGGGGCGGGGCCGGGGGCCGCCGGGCCCAGGATCACATCGGCGTGGTCGAGGAGTTCGAGGATCCGGGTGCGGGCTTCGTCCCTGACGGCGAGCGCGGCCCGGTACTCGTCCGCCGGGGTGTCGCGCCCGCGTGCCAGGAGGTCGTTCAGGTGGCGGCTCAGGGATCCGGGATGTTTCGCTTCGGCCGCGAGCGAGCGGGCGGCCTCGTACGCCATGACGGTGGCGTGCGTCTCGGCGAGTTCCGGCGTACGGACCCGTCCCGCGAGGTCGTCCGTCTCCGCGCCGGCCGCGGCCAGGCTCCGCACCGTGCTCTGCAAGGCGTCGAGCATCGCCGGGTGGACCTCGGCCAGCTCCGTGCCGGGCCACACCAGCACCCGTACCGTGGTGTCCGGGGCCTCACACCGCGTGCCGTCGACGGCCTCCACGGCGGCGGCCAGATCGTCCACGTGCTCGGTGAGCAGTCCTGGTGCGTCCAGGGTCGGGCTGAGGCCGGTGACTCCGGTCGTCGGCCAGGCACCGACCGGGGCAACATATCCGGCGACGCCGCAGAAGGAGGCGGGCCGGGTCAGCGAGCCCGCGGTCTGTGAGCCCAGGGCGAGGGGCACGACGCCGGCCGCGACGGCGGCGGCCGAGCCGCTGGACGAGCCGCCCGGGGTGTGGGCCACATCGTGCGGGTTGCGGGTGGGGCCGGGCTGGAAGTACGCGAACTCGGTCGTCACCGTCTTGCCGAGGGGAACGGCGCCTGCCCTGCGCAGCCGGTCCACGAGCCAGGCGTCGCGCCCGGCGGTCCTTCCGCGGCGCAGCGGAGAGCCGCACTCGGTGGGCAGCCCGGCCACATCGATGATGTCCTTGACCCCGAACGGCAGGCCCCTGAGCGGTCCGTCCGGTGCCCGCTCGGCAGCCGCGCGGGCACCCTCGGCGTCCACGCGGACCCAGGCGCGGATGTCCGGCTCGGTCCGCTCCAGACGTCGTAGCGCGTCCTCTACGGTGGTCATGAGCGGGTGCCTTCCGGTACGAGGGGGTCGGCGTCGAGCCGGTGGAAGGCGCGGTTGAAGTAGACGAGGCTCTGGCCCCCGGGGCGGGTGCGGATCTGCTCGATGTCGACGAACAGCACGCTGTGGGAGCCCATGGGCACGGTGTGCTTGATCGTGCCGATCGCCGTGACGAGGGCTTCCTTGAGGACCGGGACATCATGGGTGCGGTCCCAGATGTCCCAGGTGAAGCGTTCGGCCATGGCCACCTCGGTGGCTCCGGCGAAGTGCAGGGCGAGTTCCTGCTGCTCTCCGCCGAGGACGTTGAGACCCACGCGTCCGTTCGCCCGGAAGACGTCGTGCATGGCGCTGCCGCGGTTCACGCACACCAGGACGGTCGGCGGGTCGTCGGTCACCGAGCAGACGGCGCTGAGGGTGATGCCGCAGCGGCCGTTCGGCCCGTCCGTGGTCAGGATGTTGACGGCTGCCGGGAGGTGGGCCATCGCCTCGCGGAAGTCGGTCCGGCTGGGGGGCACGGCTTCGCCCTTCCTCTCGTTGTCGTCGTACCTCGGAGTGCTCGCGGTGGTCACCACAGCTCGACCACCAGTCGCGCCGACTTCGCCCGTGACACGCAGGCGGCGATCTGGTCTCCGGCCGCCTTCTCCTTCGCGGTCAGGCAGTGGTCGCGGTGGTCGGGTTCGCCCTCGACCACCCGTAGGACACAGGTCCCGCAGATGCCCTCGCGACAGGAGGTCTCCAGCGGGACGCCGTTGTCCTCCAGCACCTCGGCGATGCTCCTGCCGGGCGGCACGGTGTAGATCTCACCGGTGTCGAGTTCGACCTCGAAGGCCCCGCCCGCGTCCGAGGGCCCACCGGCCTGGAACAGCTCCGAGTGGATCCGCTCCTCGGGCACACTGCGCGCGGCGACCTCGCGGACGTACGTCATGAAGTCCTGGGGCCCGCAGGTGTAGACGTGGGCGCCCGCCGGAAGGCCGGCCAGTTGCGCGGTGAGCGCGGCGCCGGCCGACTGCCTGCCGAGCCCGAAGTGGCGGACCACACGCTCGGTGAAGGCGGACTTCTCCAGAAGTCCGGCGAAGGCCGCCTCCGCCCGGCTCCTCGCCACGTAGTGCAGAGTGAACTCTGCTCCCCTGTCGTGCAGTTCGTACGCCATCGCGAGCAGGGGCGTGATCCCGATGCCGGCCGCGACCAGATGGTGCTCGGTCGCGTCGGGAGCAAGGCCGAACAGTTGCCGGGGCGGACCGACGGTCAGTTCGATGCCCGGCTCGGTCTTGTCGTACAGGGCGTGGGAGCCGCCGCGGGAGTTCTCCTCGCGCTTGACGGCGATGGTGTAGGCACCGGTGTCGTCCGGCGGCCCGCACAGCGAGTAGGGGCGGGTGATCCCGGTGGGGCCGGTGACGTCGATGTGCGCGCCGGACGCGTACGGGGCGAGGGGTACTCCGTCGAGGCGGACGAGTCGGAGGACCTTGATCGTGCCGGTTTCGTGGTGGGTGTCGGTGACGGTGACAGGGAACATCCGTCTGCCTTCGGAGGTCGGATCGGGAGCTGACGGCGCTGTCAGCGCATGTACAGGCCGCCGTTGGCGTCCCAGCAGGCTCCGGTGACCGCGTCCGCGTGCTCGGCCGCGAGCAGGACGGCCATGTCGGCGACGAAGCGCGGACGGCCGAGCCGACCGACGGGGATGGTCGCCTCGATCTGCGCGAGCCGCTCCGGCGCGACGGTCTCGCGGACCACCGGAAGGTCCTGCGGTCCCGGGGAGATGGCGTTCACCGTCACCCCGTGCGAGCCGAGGTCGCGGGCGAACACCTTCGTCAGGGTGGCCACTCCCCCCTTCGCCGCCGCGTAGTGCGCGCCGGTCGCCGTCCCGCCGTTCTGGCCGGCCAGGGAGGCGATGTTGACGATGCGTCCGTAGCCGCGTTCGGCGAAGTAGGTGCCGAAGACCTGACAGCCGAAGAAGGTGCCGTTGAGGTTGGTGTCCACCACGGCGTCGAAGCTCTCCGGCGTGATCTCCATCAGTGGTTCGACCTTGGCGTGTCCGGCGTTGTTGACCAGGACGTGGACGGCGCCCCAACGCTCGGTCAACCGGTCCCGGACCGTGACGAAGGCGTCCTTGTCGCGGACGTCGAGTGCGAGTCCGACAGCGTGGTGCCCCTCGGGGTCGAGCTCCGCCGCCGCCTTGGCCGCGGCCTCCTCGTCCAGGTCGGTGAGCGCGACGCAGTAGCCGCGGTCGTACAGCCGTCCGGCGATGCAGGCGCCCAGGCCCCCGGCCGCGCCCGTCACCAGCGCGACGCGCCGTTCGCCCTCCTCGTGCGGGCTCACAGCAGGAACCCCGAAGCGGTCACGGTGTCCTCGGAGTTGACCAGCTGGACGATCTTCCGCGAGATGCGGGGACCGTCCGCGCCGAACAGGATCCGGTGGGTGACGTCGGCGGCGAGGACGAAGGTCTCCTCGCGTTTGTAGCCGACGAGGATCTGCGCGGAGCAGATCTCGATCGCGTCGGTCTCGCGGCCGGTGACGACGAAGCGGGAGACCGAGCGGACGGTGCGGGCGGCCGCCGCCGCGGAGATGGACATCCCGCCGGTGAGCCGCTCGATCCGCATCCGGCGCATACGGTCGTCGTCGTAGACGAGGTTGAGGCGCGAGGCGAAGTCCGTGACATCACGGTCGATCGGAATGACGTACTCGCCGCCCTCGGACCACAGCTCGTCCCACTCCTCGTAGCGGCGAGCGTCGAGCAGATGGGCCTCGTGCCAGATCAGGGAGACGGCGGCGAGGGCGCAGGGATCGCCCAGCGGCAGCTCAACAGCCGTGCTCGGGGCCTCAGTTGCCATCGGTCATCATCCTCTTCCACATGTCGTACGCCTCCCGCATCCCGGTCTCGTCGGTCGCGTGGGAGGTGGGCTGCCCGAGGTCGTCGGGCTTCTCCCGGCCAAGGCCGCGGTTGACCAGGATCGGCATGTCCACGCCGCCGGCCACACCGCGCTGGACCCGGTTCCAGGCCTCGGCGTCGTCGGGGCTGCCGAAGCCGAAGGGGCCCTGGAAGTGCTCGTGGATGCGCAGGCGTTCGCGGTTGACGATCTCGGGGCCGCCGTCCAGGCCGAGGGCGACGTGCCGGATCTCCGTCTCCGTGACCGAGATGGGGCGCAGGACGCGGAAGAACGCCATCGACATGGCCACGTTCGGGAACAGGTTGAGGTTGAACCCGGCGCCGTGGAGGGAGCGGACGATGCGCCTCACCTTCTCCGGCGGCAGGTCCTTCGACAGTTCCTCGACGATGTGGCTGAAGCGGTCCTGGAGTTTCTCGGTGCCGTCGTCCGCGTCCAGGTCGGCGTGTTCGGCGACGGAGATGGAGACGCTGTGACCGTTGCCGAGGGCGTGGGTGACCGCGGTCTCGTCGGTCATGATCGACAGCATGCTCGCGGTCTCGGCGTCGACCGAGGACATCCAGGAGCGGTGCACGATCGGGAAGTGGTACCAGTCGGTGGTGTTCTCCAGCTGGATCTTCCAGTTGCCGTTGAAGCGGAACCGGTGCTCGCCCTGCACCTTGATCGGGTAGCCCGCGCCCTGCTTCATGAATCGGTCGATCCACAGCCTGGCCCCGCCGAGGAAGTCCTCCAGCGGCTCGATGTCCTCGCTGAAGCTG
Organism: Streptomyces sp. NPDC048417; assembly: GCF_040651615.1. NCBI lineage: Bacteria > Bacillati > Actinomycetota > Actinomycetes > Kitasatosporales > Streptomycetaceae > Streptomyces > Streptomyces sp. NPDC048417. Next base: position 441,709 of record NZ_JBEZKI010000002.1, read on the forward strand.
GCGAAGACCATGCCCGCGTACGTGGCCACCTTGAGCCGCTGGAGCGGGAGGTCCTTCTTCTCCAGCACGTCCTCGTAGCCTTCGGGGTACGGGATGCCTCGCAGGGTGCCGTCCAGCGCGTACGACCAGGCGTGGTAGGGGCAGGTGAAGCCGTTGCCGTTGCCCTTGGGGGTCTCGCAGACGCTGGCGCCGCGATGACGGCAGCGGTTGAGGAGGACGTTGATGCCGCCGCGCCGGTCCCGGGTGACGATGACGGGACGGCGGCCCACCCAGGCCGTCTTGAAGTCGCCGGCCTTGGCGATCTCGCTCTCGTGGGCGACCCACACCCAGGTGCGGTGGAAGATGCGGTCCATCTCCCTTTCGAAGAGGGCCGGGTCGGTGTAGAGGGTGCCGGCGACGCGGTCGGCTTCGACGAGCGGCGAGTGCGTCATCGGGTCACCTCCGGCTCGGGGAGCGGGCGGCCGAGGCGGGCCTCGATCTTCATGTAGCGCCATAGGCCGTGCTCGCCGACCTGGACGGTGCGGAAGAGGTTGCAGGCGGCTGCAACGGCGGCCTGGTCGACGACGTCGGCGAGGACGTAACAGGTCCAGGGCCAGGAGTCGGACGGACCGACCATGTGCAGGTCGTCGTCGATGGTGCCCAGGACGGTGACTCCGGGCAGTTCGTACAGCTGGCCGAGCATGGTCGTGAAGCCGTCCCAGACGGTCTTGCCCTGTCCTGTGGGCAGGTCGAAGAAGTTCTGGTTGACGCCTATGCAGAACAGCACGCGCAGGGGTGCGTCGGACACGGGGTTCCTGCCTTTCTACAGATAGCCGGGGAAGGGCTGGACGCCCATGAGGACCGCGCCGGCGCCGTCGTACATGCCCTCCTGGAGGAAGGCGTGCTGCGGCACGACCGACGCGTCACGCAGGTAGCGCTGGAGGGGGCTGCCGTCGGTGATGGCGCCGATGCCGCCGAGCTGGTAGGCGGCCCGGACGACCTCGAAGGAAATCTTGGCGAGGTGCGCGGAGGCCAGCCTCAGCAGGCTCGCCTGTTCGGCCGTCGCGGGGTCGCCCGCCTCGACCGTGGCCCACACATCCTCGGTGGTCTCGTAGAAGAAGGAGCGTGCGGAGCGGAGTTGGGCCTCGGCCTGCCCGACCGCGATGCGGTAGGTGGCGCGTTCGGCGGGCTTCGGGGCGCCGGTGAAACTGGAGCGGCCGCCCTGGGCGATGACGTGGTCGAGGGCCGCGCGGGCGACGCCGAGACCGACGACGGCCAGGACCTGGGCCGCGTAGGGGACGGTGGGATAGCGGTAGAGCGGTTCGTCGACGGTGGGTTCGCCGCCGCGCACGAACGTCCACTCCTCCGGTACGTCCACGCCGTCGACCACGAGGTCATGGCTGCCGGTGCCGCGCATGCCGATGACGTCCCAGTTGTCGACGATCTCCACCTGTGCGGGCCGCAGGACGGCGGTCCGCGGGCGCCCGGCCCGGTCCTCGCCCGCCTTGATTCCCACGCCGAGCAGGTCGGCGCCCTTGCAGCCGCTGGCGAACCTCCAGCGCCCTGAGACTCGGTAGCCGCCCTCGACGCGCTCGGCGGCCTGCACCGGGAACAGGCCGCCTGCGAAGGCCACGTCGGGCCCGTCCGCGTACAGCTCCGCCTGTGTCTCCAGCGGCAATGCGGCCAGGTAGATCGCGGAGGAGCCGAAGCTCGCGACCCATCCGGCCGACCCGTCGACCACCGAGATCCGTTCGATGAGACGGAGAAACTCGGGGGGCGGCAGGGCATCGCCACCGAATCGCTTCGGAACGCCTGCCCGGTAGATTCCCGCGCGCTTGAAATCGGCGATCACATCCCGCGGCACATGCCGCTTCTCCTCGAATTCCGCCCGCCGGTCGGCTACGACCGTCAGCAGCTGATCGAAATGCGTCATGAGGGAATCTCCTCGCATTGCCGGGCGGAACTCCCGCCCGCCGTGTCATCACGCTATGCGCGGCAACCAGCGGACCGCTATTGGAACTTGACCGCATCGCGTAGGGGATTTCCCTTATCCGGGCAACCCTATGAGGTCCTTTTGGACTGCTCCCGACCGCGCGACCAGAACCACGTTCTCCGGCCGGCCCAGTACAGCGATGTCGCGTACCGGATCCCCGTCCACGACCACGAAGTCGGCCGTTTTTCCCGCCCCGAGGGAGCCCAGCCGGTCGTCGACGCCGAGGAGGCGAGCCGCGTTCAGGGTGCCGGCCGTGATCGCTTCGAGCGGTGCCATGCCCAGGTCGACGAGGTGGGACAGTTCGAGCAGATTGCGGGCGTGCGGGACGACGCCCGAGTCCGTGCCCAGGGCGATCGGGACACCACGGGCGATGGCGTGGGCGATGTTCTCCTTGCTGATGCCGGACCAGCGGCTCTTCTTGCGGTAGTGATGGTCGGCCATGCGTGTCCGGTCGAGCGGGGCGAAGACGGTGGACAGGGTGGGCACGAGGAACGTGCCCTGCTCCAGCGCCAGGTCGCACAGCTCGTCGGTCACGCCGTAGCCGTGCTCGATGCTGCTGACGCCGGCCCGGAGGGCGTTACGGATGCCGGCGGTGCCCTGGGCGTGCACCGCCACGGGCCGGCCCCGGTGCCGGGCCGCCTCGTCGACGACGGCCGCCATCTCCTCCTGGGTCAGGCCCTCGTCGTCGGGATCGTCGTGCGGACTGCCCATGCCCCCGGTGGCGCACACCTTGACGACGTCCGCCCCGGCGCGCAGCACCCTGCGGGCGGCGAGCCGCACCTCGTCCACCGTGTCGGCGAGTTCACCGAGGTACGGGGCGGCGTCGATCCCGCCGGGCAGAGAGCAGTCGGCGTGTCCGCCGGTGTGGCTGATCACCTTCACGGCGACCTGGAGCCGGGGGCCCTCGATCAGCCCGCGCTCGACGGCCGTCCGATAGCCGGCGGGTATGCCGCCGAGGTCGCGAAGGGTCGTCACCCCCGCGTGCAGGGTGTCCCGCAGTCGGCGCGCGATCTCGAAGGTCTCCACCGTGGGGTCGGCGGCCAGGCCCGCGACCAGACCGCGTTCGGGGGTCATGGACAGGTGCACGTGGCAGTCGATGAAGCCGGGCAGCAGGGTGCGCCCGCCGAGGTCGATGTCCGTCGCGTCGGGCGTCCGCGGTGCCGCGGACGCCAGGCCCGCGTAGGCGATCAGCCCGTCGTCGTCCACGACCAGGACGGCGTCGGAGACTGGCGCCGCTCCGGTTCCGTCGACGAGGACGGCGTGCCGGTATCGAGTGGTCATGACAGCTCCGTTCGGAACAGGTGGGTGCCGGAGCCGGCCTCGACGGGTGCCGCGGTGCCCGGCAGGTCGATCAGCGCGGTGGTGCCGGGCGGAACCGTGACGATGACGCGCAGCGCGCTCCCGGTGCGGGACCAGGACACCTCGGCGCGGCCGTAGGGCGTGTCGTGGGCGGCGCGGGCATGGGTCAGACCGCCGCCGGGGCGGGGACGGACGAGCAGGCGCCGGTAGCCAGGGGCAGCGGGGGCGAGGCCGGCGACGGTGCGGTGCAGCCAGTCGGCTACGGCGCCGAGGGCGTAGTGGTTGAAGGACGTCATCTCGCCGGGGTTGACCGTGCCGTCCGGCAGCATGCTGTCCCAGCGTTCCCAGACGGTGGTCGCGCCCATGGTGACGGGGTAGAGCCAGGACGGGCAGGTTCGTTGCAGCAACAGCCGGTAGGCCGTGTCGTACTCGCCCGCCGTGCACAGCGCGTCGCAGATCAGTGGTGTGCCGACGAAACCGGTGCCGATGTGGAAGTCGTCGGCGCGGACGAGTGCGGCCAACCGCCGTCCGGCGCGGGCGCGTTGCGCGTCCGTGGCGAGGAGCCCGAACCGCAGGGCGAGCGCGTAGGCGGTCTGCGTGTCACTGGTGAGCAGGCCGTCGGGGGTGAGGTACTCCCGGCGGAACGCGTCCCGTACGGCTTCGGCCAGCTTGGCGTAGTGGGCGTGGTCGTCGTGGCGTCCGAGCAACTCGGCGGTCTGCGCGAGGAGTTGGGCTGGGTGGGCGTAGTGGGCCGTGGCCACGAGGTGCGGGTCGGTACGGGCGTCGCCCGGGCGGTCCGGCGGGGCGGACGGGTCGAGCCAGTCGCCGAGCTGTCGATCGCCGTCCCACACGTGCCGGTCGCCGGCGACCCGCGTGATGCCGTCCACCCAGGCCTTCATGCTGTCGTACTGGTCGGCGAGGATCCCCGGGTCGCCGTAGCGTTCGTACAGCACCCAGGGCACGATCACGGCGGCGTCGCCCCAGGCGGCGGCGCGCAGTTCGGGGAACGCGGTGGGGATGTGCGGCACAAACATCGGGACTCTGCCGTCCGGGTGTTGCTCGGCGGCGAGGTCGGTCAGCCAGGAGCGCAGCAGTCCCGCGCAGTCGTGCAGGAAGGTCGCGGTGGGCGCGAACACCTGGACGTCGCCGGTCCAGCCGAGGCGTTCGTCCCGCTGGGGACAGTCGGTGGGGATGTCGACGAAGTTCCCGCGCATGCCCCACACCACGTTCTCGTGCAGGCGGTTCAGCAGCGGCTCGGAGCACTCGAACCATCCGGTGCGGCGCATATCGGTGTGCAGGACGACGGCCTGGACGTCACCCGGCGCCAACTCCCCCGGCCAGCCGGTGACTTCGGCGTAGCGGAAACCGTGGAAGGTGAAGCGCGGCTCCCACTGCTCGCCGCCGGGCGTCCCCCACAGGGTGTAGGTGTCCGTGGCCCGTGCCTCGCGGAGGGGACGGACGCACAGTTCGCCGTCCTCCAGTACCTCGGCATGGCGCAGCGTGACCGTGTGTCCGGTCTCCCCCTCGACCCGGACGCGGAGCCGGCCGACGAGGTTCTGGCCGAAATCGAGGATCGTCCGGCCGGTGGGTGAGGTGAGGACGGCGACGGGGTCCAGGACCGCGGTGCGGCGCACCGGCGGCCCGTCGGGCGCGACCAGCCGGGCCGGGTCGTACGGCACCAGCCGCACGGGGCGCCAGTCCGTGGGCTCCCGGCGGGCGTCGTACTCCTCGCCCTCGTAGATCCCGGAAGACAGGATCGGACCGTGTGCGGCCTGCCAGTCGAGGCCGCTGCCGAACGTCTCGGCGGTGCCGTCGGCGTACCGGACCTCGATCTGCACGAGGGCGGCGAGCCGGTCGCCGTAGATGTCGCGCGTTCCGCCGCCGAAGCCGAGCCGCCCTCGGAACCAGCCGTCGGCCAGCAGGACGCGGATCTCGTTGTCGCCGTCGTGCAGCAGGCCGGTGATGTCGTGCGTCTGGTAGCGCAGGCGTTCGGGGTAGTGGGTCCAGCCGGGGGCCAGGACCTGGTCATCGGTCCGTTCGCCGTTGAGTTCCGTCTCGTACACGCCGTGGGCGGTGGCGTAGAGACGGGCCGAGGTGACCGGACCGCGCGGGCGGAAGGTGCCCCGCAGGACGGGCGGCGGGAGATGACGGCCGACGGGCTCCGTCCGGGCGGGCGAGACCATGTCGGCCGACCAGTCGGAGGGCTCCAGCAGCCCGGCCTCGACGGTGAGCGGATCCGACCACGGGGTGGGCCCCTCGCCGTCCGGCCCCCAGACGCGAACCGCCACCTCGACGCGGCGGCGCGAGGTCAGCGGATCACCCGGCCAGGGGACGAGCACCGACTCGGTGGACCGGCGGTGGGTCCGGCCCACCTCGCGGTGCTCCTCGGTGAGCTGTATCTCGTACGCCGTCTGGCACCAGCCGGGCCGGTCGATGGCCGTCCGCCAGGACAGCCGGGGGCGCCGTTCGCCGATGCCGAGGGGCTGCCGGTGGTGCTCGGCCCGTACGTCGGTGACTCGCGGTCGGTGGTCGGTCATGTGCTCCCTGCTTCTGCTCGCGTCGGGGCCGTCGGCAGCGCGAACCAGAAGACCGCGCCGCGCGGCTCGTTCGCGTGGACGCCGATGGTGCCGCCGTGCCGGGTGACGATGCGATGGCTCAGGGCGAGACCGATGCCGCTGCCGTTCTCCTTGGAGGTGAAGACTCCCTCGAAGATCCGCTCGTCCGTCGGCGGCCCGTGTCCCTGGTCGCGGACCGCGAGTTCGGGGCGGCCGTCGTCGCCGAGCCGGGTGACGACCCGCACGGTGCGTTCCGCCTCCGGCCAACGGGCCATCTCATCGACCGCGTTGAAGGCGAGGTTCATCACGACCTGCCCGATGAGCACGTTCTCGCACAGGACCGGCAGCGGATCGGCGGCGAGGTCGAACTCGACGGCCACCGCATGCTCCTGGGCCCGCAGTTCGACGAAGTAGGCGCAGTCGCGCACGATCGCGTTGAGGTCGGTCAGCTGCTCGGACTGCTCCAGCCGGCCGACGTAACCGCGCAGGCTGCCCAGGATCCGGCGGGCCCGCTCGATCTGCCGTACGGCGTTGTCCAGCCCCCAGGCCACGGACTCGTCGTGGGAACCGGAGCCGAGGTTGAGGCGGCCGCGCGCTCCCTCGACGAAGTTGTACGCGGCCGCCAGCGGCTGGCTGACCTCGTGGGCGATCGCCATCGCCATGTCACCCATGGCGTTGTAGCGGGCGAGGTGGTCGAGATGCTGGGTGTCGCGTCGGTGCTGTTCCTCGGCGCGGACGCGGTCGGTGATGTCGTAGAAGAGGAGCATCCGCCCGCGCAGGTCGCTCTCGATGTCGATGCGCTGGCAGGTCGCGGCGTACCAGCGGGGTGTGCCGCCCGGGGCGGCGAAGCGGTAGCGGCCCTCGCGCTCGGGGACGGGCCCGTCGCAGCAGTAGGCGGTGAAGTCCGCCCCGTCGAGGTCGCCGCCGAGCTCGCGGGACGCGGCCTCGCTGGCGAAGACGACCCGGTTCGCGTCGTCGAGGACGACGATCCCCTCGGCCAGGCCGCCGAGGAAGGCGTGCAGCCTGTTCTCGGTGCGGGACAGGTCGCGCCGGACCGCCTTCTCCTCGGCGATGTCGCGGAACTGGACCATCACCGCCGTACGCGCCGCCAGTTCGACGCGGATCGCGATCGCCTCGGTGAGGATCTCCTCGCCGTTCTTGGAGCGGTAGCACCACTCGGTGGCGCTGATGCCGTGCTCGACCGCGTGCCCGAGCCAGCGGTGGCCGAGTTCGCGGCTGTACTGGCGGGCGTTCTTGCTCATGTCCGGCGCCTTGAGCGGCTTCAGCTCGTCGACGGTCCAGCCGAGCAGGTCGCAGGCGGCGCGGTTGGCCCAGAGGATGTCGAAGGTGCGGGCGTCGTGGAGGAGGACGCAGTACTTCAGCGCTTCGGTCAGCTCGTGGAAGTCGGTCGGAGCAAGTTCGTCCACGGGCATGCCTCTGCTCACCACGCGTCCAGCCGGAGCACGTCCAGGACCAGGGCGGGGACGCTCTCGGCACCGGTCTTCTCGCGGATGCGGGCCCGGTGCACGTCCACGGTCTTGGCGCTGATGCCGAGCCGCCCCGCGATCTGTTTGTTGGACGCGCCCTCGACCGACAACGCGAGCACTTCCCGCTCCCGCCCGGTCAGGGAGTCCAACTTGGCCCGGAGTCGGCTCTGTTGAGCCTCACGGTCGAAGCGTTCGCGTGCGGTGCGCTGGGCGTTCTGCACGACGTCGAGCAGGTGCTGGGGGTCGTACGGCTTCTCCAGGAAGTCGACGGCGCCGTTCTGCATCGCGCGCACGGACATCCGGATGTCGCCGTGCGCGGAGACGAAGACGACCGGCAGCGGTGACCCGGTCTCGTTCAGCAGTTCCTGGACGCCGAAGCCGCTGAGTTCGGGCATGCGGACGTCCAGGACCAGACAGGCCGGCCGGGTGCGATCGTAGGAGCGCAGAAAGGTCCGGGCGTCCTGGAAACGCTCCGAGCGGATACCGACCGACTCCAGGAGCCAGGCGAGCGACTCGCCGAGCTCCTCGTCGTCGTCGAGGATGTACACGAGGCACATCTCAGCCGTCCCAGGCGGCCTGGGCGGTCCAGTACTCGCTGCCGTCGGCGCTGATTCCGCGCCGCCACTCGGTCGTGCGGCGCAGGGCGGGCTCGACGCGGGCGGTCGCCGCGTCGGCTCCGTCGGGGCCGTCCTCGTCGACCGTCCAGTGGACCCAGTTGACCTCGCGGCCGGTGTGGTCGTGGGTGAACAGGTCGACGTGGTGCCAGCCATAGCGGTGGGTGTCGGCGTAGCAGGTCAGAAGCATGGTGCGGTCCTTCATCACCCCTCCGGCAGCGGTGCGCTGAAGAGTCGTTCGGTACGGAAGACACAGATGCGAGGCCGGTCGCCGTCGAGCCGGAAGGTCACATCGAGACGCGCGACCATCACCTCGGCGCTGCCGGACTCGTACCGCGAGAGCTGCTGCATGGACCAACTGCCGTGCGCCGTGGCGTCCTTGAGGTCCAACGTCCCGGGAAACAGGAGGTGGACGTTGGTGCGGAAGTGCGGACTGGGCGGCAGGTAGTCCGACAGCATCGCGACGATCGCCTCGCGGCCCACGGTGCGGCCGAACTTCCCGGCGTACGCGCCGCCACCGCCCTCCCACACGGCGTCCTCGGTGAAGAGCTCCCCCAACTCGCCCTCCGCTCTCGCGGGTACGTCGCACAGGGCGAGGTAGCGGGTGAGGGTGGCCGTCACCTCGTCGGTCATGACGCGGCCGCCCTCTGCCGCTCCGCGCGGCGCTGCGCCTGCCGCTTCGGGTCCGGCACCGGAGCGGCGAGCAACAACCGCTTGGTGTAGGCGTGTTCGGGGCGTTCGGTGATCTGGGCAGCGTCGCCGGTCTCGACGATCTCGCCGCGGTAGAGCACGGCCACGCGGTGGCTGATGTGCCGCACCACGGACAGGTCGTGGGTGACGAAGAGGTACGCCACTCCGGTCGCCTCCTGGATCTCGATGAACAGGTCGAGCACCCGGGCCTGGGTCGTCAGGTCGAGGGCGCTGACCGGTTCGTCGCAGACGATCAGCCGGGGGTCACGGCACAGGGCGCGGGCGATGGCGATGCGCTGCCGCTGGCCGCCGGAGAACTCCCGGGGCAGCCGGTTTGCCGCGTCGTGCGGGAGGTGGACACGGTCGAGCAGCTTCTGCACCCGCCCCTGCGCCTCGGCGCGGGCGACGCCGGCCACCAGCAGCGGTTCGGTGAGGATGTCCATGACCGTCATGGCCGGATTCAGCGAGGTGTAGGGGTCCTGGAAGACGACCTGGATGTCCTTGCTGAGCGCCCGCCGCTCCCGCTTGCCGAGGCGGGAGACGGGCGTGCCGGCGTAGCGGATCTCGCCGCTGGTGACGGGCGCGAGGCCGAGGACGGCCCGGCCCAGCGTCGTCTTCCCGGAGCCGGACTCGCCGACCAGGCCGAGCGTCTCGCCGGGCGCGATGGACAGGGAGACGCCCTGCAGGACACGGAACGGCTTCCTGCCGCGGCCCTTCGCCGGGTATTCCACGACGACGTCGTCGAGTTCGAGCAGTGGGTCGGTCATGACGTCACCTCCTTCAGCGGCAGGGTGGGGGTGCGCAGCGCACCGCGCGCGGGTCCGCCTTCGAGCGTCGAGTCCAGCAGCATCCGGGTGTACTCGTGCTCGGGCGCCGCGAAGATCCGCCCGGCCGGCGCGGTCTCCACGATGCGCCCCTGCTGCATCACCGCGACCCGGTCACAGATGTCGGCCACGACGCCGAAGTCGTGCGTGACGATGAGCATCCCCATCTCGCGCTCCTGCTGGAGCGAGCGCATCAGGTCGAGCACCTCGGCCTGGACCGTGACGTCGAGCGCCGTGGTCGGCTCGTCGGCGATCAGTAGGTGCGGGTCGCAGCTGACGGCGCCGGCGATGAGGACGCGCTGGGCCATGCCGCCGGAGATCTGGTGCGGGTAGGACCTGAACACCCGCTCGGGGTCCGGGATGCCGACCCGGGCGAGGAGATCGAGCGCCTTGGTGCGGGCCTCGGCCCGGGACAGCCCCAGATGCTTGCGCATGGGCTCCACGAGCTGGGAGCCGATCCGGAAGCAGGGGTCCAGGTTGGACATGGGTTCCTGGGGGATGTAGCCGATCCCGCGGCCGCGCAGGGCGTTGAGCGCCGCGAGGTCCAGGCTCAGCAACTCCTTGCCGTCGAAGACGAGTTGGTCGGCCGCCACCTCCGCCTCGTACGGCAGCAGTCCGAGGACGGAGAACGCCGTCTGGCTCTTGCCGGAGCCCGACTCCCCCACCAGGCCGAGGACCTCGCCGCGTGAGACGGTGATGCTCACCCCGTCGACGACGGTCTTCTCACCGTAGCCGACCCGCAGGTTCGCCACGGTGAGCAGTCGGTCCGCCGGCGCCTCGGCGGCCGACGTCGCGGCCGTGCGGGGAGCGGGTGGCCTACGGCGCTTGGTCGCCCGGGGTTCGGTCGTGCCCAGGGCGTCCCGCACGGCGTTGCCGAGGAGGCTGGACGCCACGATGGTCAGGCCCATGGCTAGGCCCGGCCAGACCAGGAGCGCGGGTGCGTTGTAGACGTTGGTGAAGGCGTCGTTCAGCATCCCGCCCCAGCTGGCCTGGGACGCTTTGCCCAGGCCGAGGAAGGCGAGGCCCGCCTGGATGCCGATCGCCACGGCGAACACCTGGGTCGCCTGGATGACGGACGGCGCGATCACCACGGGCAGGATGTGCCGGCGCATGATCCGTGCGTCGCCGAGCCCGGAGACGCGGGCCGCGTCCACGTACAGCTCCTCGCGGACCGCGAGCACCGAGGCGCGGATGAGGCGGAAGACCATCGGAGCCATGATCACGCCGAGGACGATCATGGCGACGTCGAGGTCCTGTGAGATGGCTGCCATGACCACGAGCATCACGATGATCGCGGGTACGGCCATGATGACGTTGGTGATCCAGCCGGCCACGGCATCGAACCAGCCCCGGTAGAAGCCGCTGATCAGGCCGAGCGGTGCGCCGACGGCGAAAGCGACGAGGACGGCGAGGGTGCCGCCTACCAGGCTGGTGCGCCCGCCGTACAGCAGCCGGGACAGGACGTCCCGGCCGACGCCGTCACCGCCGAGGGGGTGGACACCCGACATGGGCGCGAGTGTGTCGCCGAGGACACTGCGGTCGGGGGCCTGGTCGGTGAGGAGCGGTGCCGCGAGACTCGCCGCGATCACCAGGCCCAGGACGACCAGGCAGACGACGGTCAGGGGGGCGCGCAGGGTCCGGCGCAGGAGGCGGTCTCGGCCGGGGGCCGGAGCCGGGGCCACTTCGGTCATGAGACACGCACCTTGGGGTTGAGCCAGCCGTACGCGATGTCCAGCAGCAGGTTGACGGCGACGACGATCACGACGGTGACGACGACCGTGCCCAGCAGCACAGGCGCGTCACCGCGTACGGCGGCCGAGTTGGCGAGGGTTCCGATGCCCGGCAGACCGAACACCTTCTCCACGACGACGGCGCCGCCGATCAGGCCGATGAACTGCAGGGCGAGGACGGTCAGGGCGGGTGGCGCCGCGTTGCGCAGGGCGTGCCGGAACACGACGCTGCGGGTGGTCAGGCCCCGGCTGCGCAGGGTGCGGACGAAGTCGGCGCGCAGCACGTCGATCAGCGCGCCGCGCACCTGCATCGCGGTGGCCGCGGTCGCGGCGACGGCCAGGGACAGAGCGGGCAGGGTGATGGACTCCAGCCAGCCGGTGCCGGACTCGCCGAGGGCGACATAGCCGGTGGCGGGCAGCCATCCGAGCCGTACCGCCAGGGTGACGGCGAGGACCAGGGCGATCAGGAAGCTCGGTACCGCGGTGCCGAGTACCGCGGCGAACTGGACGAGACGGTCCACCCAGCCGCCGCGCAGTGCCGCCGCGGCGCCCAGTGCCACACTGAGCACCGCCGCGACCAGCATTCCGGCGAGCACCACGGAGAGGGTGACCGGCAGCGTGTCCATCAGGGACTGGTTCACCGAGTCGCCGGTGAACCACGAAGAGCCCAGGTTGCCCTGCACTGCCTGTTCGATCCAGTGCCAGTACCGCTCCATCAGGGGCTGGTCCAGGCCGAGTTCATGGCTCTTCTGGGCCACCGCGGACCGCGAGGCCGTCTCGCCCAGGACATTGCGGGCCACATCGGTGCCCGTGAGGCTGAGCAGTAGGAACGTCGCGGTGGCCACGACGACCACCAGGACGGCACCGGCGGCGATGCGCCGGAACAAGAAGACGAGCACGGTCAGTTCCTCCTTCCGCGTGCCGGAGAGGGCCGGTGACTACTTCGCCGGCGTGTAGTTGTAGATCGGCGGGTACTGGCCCCCGGGCTGGGGTGTCACCTTGACGTCCTTCGCGGTCGCGTACGCGTTGGCGATGACGCTCCAGGGCGCGTTCCAGGCCTGGTCGACGACATAGGTGTTGAGCTGCTCGAAGAGCTTCTCCCGCGCGGTCCCGGTCGCCTTGCCGATGCGAGCGATGAGGTCGTCCGCCTTCGGGTCGTCGTACTTGAACGGATTCCAGGTGGACTTGTTCGTCAGCTCCAGCTGAACCTTGTCCCAGGCGGTGGGCGCACCCAGTTTGAAGTACGACATCGCGTACTTGCCGGACAGCATGGCGCTGAAGATCTGGTCGCTGGGCAGGCTGTCCAGGGTGACCTTGATGCCGATGTCCTTGAGGGACTGGGTGAGCGCGGCCTGCTCCTGCGGGAAGATCGCGGAGAAGTCGGGGATGGTGACGGCGAAGCCGTTCGGGTAGCCGGCCTCGGCCAGCAGTTCCTTGGCCTTCTTCGGATCGTAGGAGTACGTGTCGTCCAGCGCGGCCTGGTAGCCGTCCTCGCCCTTGGCGAAGACCTGTGTGGTCGGGGTACCGAGGCCGGTCTTCGTCGACTTGATGAGGGCCTGCTTGTCGAAGGCGTAGTTCAGCGCCTGCCGGACCTTCAGCTTGCCGAGGGCGGGCACCTTCTTACCGGCGCGGTCCCAGATGTAGAGGCCCTCGACGTCGCCGGGCTGGTAGGTGACGACGTTCAGGCCCCGGCCCTTGACGGTCTTCACCCGGTTGAGGTTGAGGGTGGCGCCGTCGAGCTGGCCGGACAGCAGGGCGTTGGTGCGTGCCGTCGGGTCGGCCAGGTACTTGATGACGATCTTGCCGTAGGGGAAGGCCTTCGCGTTCCAGTAGTCCGGGTTACGGGTGTAGGTGTACGTCTGCCCGGCGGTGGTGGCGCTCGTGTCCAGCTTGTACGGGCCCGAGCCGATCGGGGTCTTGGGGCCGTCGAGCGCCTTGGGGCTGGCGATCATGCCGGAGACCTGGCCCAATGCGGGCAGTACCGCTGCCGTGGGGTGGCTCAGTCTGACGGCCACGGTGTGGGCGTCGACGACGTCGACGCCGGTGATGTCCTGGATCTCGCCGGCCGCGGTTCCCGTCCCGCTCTTGGTGTGCAGCAGGTTCTGGCGCACCGCGTCCGCGTCGAGCGCGGTGCCGTCGGTGAACTTCACCCCGTCGCGCAGTTTCAGGGTCAGGGTCGTCTGGGCCTTGTCGTACGTCCACGAGGTGGCCAGGTTGGGGGTGGGCTCCCCCTTGGTGTTCAGCCGGATCAGGGTGTCGTACACCGGCTGGTAGTACTGGGCCTCGGGGCCCATGCTCGCCTTCGCCAGGTCCCACGGCGTCGCCGTGACCGACTCCGCGAGGGTCAGGGTCTTGTCCGAGCCGGCGGCCTGAGCGCCACCGCCACAAGCCGCGACTGTCGCTGTCAGGATTCCGGCGCCGATGAACGCCACTGTCTTGCGCATGTTCTCTCCACCTGTCTCAATCCTCAGTCTCCTGGAGTCCCCCGGGTCGCCCCGCTGCCGGCGGTGCACTGCCGGTACCGCTGTCGCGCCGCGTAAGCCGGTCATGCCTACGCCTGCCGCGCGGCCCACTCGCCGCAGAGCCGCACGCTCTCGTCCGGCGTCGGCCGGGCGCCCCGGTCGACCTCGATGATCAGCCACCCGTCGAAGTCGTCGGGCAGGGCGCCGATGAATCCTTCTATGTCGGCGTTTCCGTGGCCGGGTTCCGACCACAGCCCCGCCAGGACGGTCTTGCGGTAGTCCCAGCCGGCCTCTCTGGCCTGCGCGGCGAGGCCGAGGTCCAGGTCCTTGATGTGGACACTCGCCACCCGGTCCGCATAGTCGCGCACGAGCTGCGCCGGGTCGGCGCCGGCCCACGCCAGGTGGCCCATGTCGGGGCCGAAGGCGAGGAGGGAGGAGTCGACGGTGTCCAGGACGAACCGGGCCTCCAGCTCGGTCTCGGCCCAGGTGCCCACATGCGGGTGGAAGGCCGGGGTGATCCCTTCCGCACGGATGATCCCGGCGATCTCGGCAAGCAGGTCCCGTACCCGTTCCAGGCGTCCCTGCTCCGCCAGGTGCCCGACGGCGGGACGGGCCACGCGCTCGGCGTCCTTTGCCATTCCCATGGCGAGGAAGACGGTGGGCACACCGAGTTCCGCGTGCTGTGCGGCGACCCGCGCGGCCGTGTCGCGGAAGGTCTGCCGCTCGGTCGCGTCGTCGGTCAGGCGGACCGGGATGTAGCCGGGCGCGGGGCTTATGCCGTACTCGGCGAGCTTCTCGGCGTACGCCCGCGCGGTCAGGTCGCCGGGGACGGCGCTGTGCAGGGAGGTGATGCCGGCGTCACGGATGACCGTGAGCTGCTGGTCGAGCGGCGGGGCGAGCGTGGGGTCGATCCAGCCGTCGGCGCTCGCGACCCACTGCAGGGGGTTGATGGCCAGACGGTCCTGCCTGATCTTCATGCGGTGCGGTCCTCTCGGTGGGCGGGGCGCGGCTCGGGGCGTTCACAGCTGCTGGTCGGCGTGACGAAACGGTTCTCCCGCTGGGAGGTCTCGAAGCTCGCGAGAACCTCCAGGACGTGGAGGGCGAACTGGGCGTTCGCGCGGTGCGGCCCGCCGTCGATCGCGCCGGCGAGGTCGCGGACGCCGAGTCCACGGCGGTGCTGCTCGGGGGTGTCCACGGCGCCGAAGAGCTCGGTGACCGGGCTGAGCACCTGCCACTCCTCGTCTCCGTGCCGCTTGAGGCGTACGTCGCCGTCGAAGAAGTTGGGGTTGGGCAGGGCCAGGGTGCCCTCGGTGCCGTAGACCTCGATGCGGGGCAACTCGGTGTCCCAGACGTCGAAGCTCATGAGCGTGGTGCCGATGGCTCCGGAGGCGAAGGTCAGGGTGGCGGAGGCGTGCGTCGGAACCTCGACCGTGATCTCGTCGACCACGCGCCCGGGGCTGGTGACCTTGCGGGTGGGCGCACCGATGCGGGTGGCTGCGGACACCTGGGCGACCGGGCCCAGACAGTTGACGAGCGCGGCCAGGTAGTAGGGACCCATGTCGAGGACGGGGCCGCCACCGGGGCCGTAGAAGGCGCGCGGGTCCGGGTGCCAGGTCTCCGAGCGGCTGGAGCGTACGAAGGCTGTGGCGCCGACGGTCTCCCCGATCAGACCGGCGTCGATCGCGTGCCGGGCGGTCTGCACGGCGCTGCCGAGGAAGGTGTCAGGGGCCGACCCCAGCAGCGCCGTGCTGCGCGTGGCGGCGTCGAGGACCTCACGGGCCTCGGCGACCGTGGCCGCGAGCGGCTTCTCGACGTAGACGTGCTTGCCGGCCTCCAGCGCGGCGATGACGGTCTTGGCATGGAACTGCGGCGGGGTGATGTTGACGACGATCTCGACGGAGTCGTCGTCGAGGAGTTCGTCGCCGTCTCCCCAGGCCGCTATGCCGTACTCGTCCGCGGCCTGCCGGGCGCGGCCCGTGTCGACGTCGGCCACACGGACCACCTCGAACTCCGGGAAGGTGCGCAGGCCCTCGACATAGCGGCCGAAGATGTTGCCCGCGCCCAGGATCCCGATGCGGTGCCGTGCTTGCTGCTGAGCCATGAATCTCCCGTGGTCCGTGGGTGGTTGAGGTGGTTTCAGGCGATGACGAGGGGGCGTAGGGTCCGGTGCGCGATCCGCAGGCCGGTCTTGACCCGCTCCTCGGTGCCGCTCCACACCGGGTCCTCGTGCTCGACGGAGAGGGTTCCGGTGAAGCCGTTCTCGTACAGGGCGTCCACGACGGCGTTCCAGTCGACCTGGCCACGGCCCGGCACGCGGTAGCGCCACCAGCCGGTGTCCCAGGCGTCGTTGCGCTGTGCCGCCTTGCCGAAGAAGCCGTAGCGGTCCACCTTGCCGGGCAGGATCTGCAGGTCCTTGGCCTGGGCGTGGACGATACGGTCGGCGTACGGCGCGATGGTCGTGACCGGGTCGATGCCGATCCAGGTCAGGTGCGAGGGGTCCCAGTTCAGGTACAGACCGAGGGAGAACATCCACTCCCACAGCTCGGGCGAGTAGGCGAGGTTGCCCGGGTAACCGTCAGGGTGCCAGCCCTCCATCACGCAGTTCTCGATGATGAGCTTCACCCCCTTCTCGCCCGCATACTCGACGAGTTCGGGGAAGACCTTCTCGGCCTCGGCCATGTTGTGCGCCACCGGGCGGGTCCAGTCGCGGCCGACGAAGGTGCCCACGTACGGGACGTCCAGGGTGGCCGCCGTGTCCACGACCGTCTTCAGGTGGGCGTGGATCGCGGCGCGTCGCTCTGGGTCGGGATGGAGATTGTTCTCGTAGTAGGCGAGGGCGGAGATGCTGAGGCTGTGCTTCTTCAGCAGGGTTCGTGTCGCGTCGGCCGCCCGGTCGTCGAAGCCGGCCACGGGGAGGTGGGCCGCTTCGAAGTCGCGGCCCCCGGTGTCCGGCCAGGCGGCGACTTCCAGTGCCTCGTAGCCGGCCTCGCTCGCCCAGGCGGCGATCTCGGCAAGGGAGAGCCGGGGCAGACAGGCGGTGAGCATGCCGAGTTTCATACGGTGGCCTCCAGGGCTGCGGGTGCGGAAGCGATGTCGGTCCAGGTGAGCGACTCGGCAGAGGTCAGCACGGCTTCGACGATCCGGGCCGAGCGCACGCCGTCGGCGCCGGTGGGCAGGCCCTCGGGCGTCGCTCCGCGGATCGCCGCGTAGGCATCGGCGACGAAGGCGGCGAAGCAGTCGCCATAGCCCTGCGCGTGACCGGCGGGCAGGTGGGAGAGCCGGCGCTGCTCGGCCGAACCGTGGCCGGGGTCGCGTATGAGGATGCGCGCTCCGTCGGGGGCGCCGAGCCACGCCGTCTCGGGGTTCTCCTGGTCGAAGACCGCGCTGCCCGCGGAGCCGTCGAGCTCGAACCACAGCCGGTTCTTGCGGCCGGCCGACACCTGGGACACCGTCAGCGTGCCGAGAACCCCGTCGCCGGTGCGCAGCAGCACGGTCGCCACGTCCTCGGTGCGCACCTGGATCCGCGGTCCCCTGGCGGCGGTCGAGAAGCTCACACCGGCGCCGGCGGGGCGGGTGGCGACCGTGGTGCCAAGCCTCGCGGTCAGCTCGGTGAAGCGGACTCCGGCGACCCATTCGACCAGGTCGCACCAGTGCGAGCCGATGTCCGCGAACGCCCTCGACGGTCCGCCGTCCGACGGGTCGACCCGCCAGGACATGGCGTCGGCGGAGAGCATCCAGTCCTGCAGATAGCTGCCGTGGATCAGCTGCCACGCCCCGAACTCGCCGCGCAGCCGACGGTCGCGGATCTCCCGGACGAGCGGGTGGTAGCGGTAGACGAAGGGGACGGCGAGTACAAGTCCCGCCTCCCCCGCCAGCCGCGTGAGCCCTTCGGCGTCGGCGGCGGACGTGGCCAGCGGCTTCTCGCAGATCACGTGCTTCCCGGCACGCAGGGCCGCCTCCGCCTGCCGCACGTGCAGCGCGTTCGGGGTGCACACGTGGACGACCGTGACGCTGTCGTCGGCGAGCGCCGCCGGGAGGTCGGGATAGCGGGCGGGCACCGCCCACTCGTCGGCAATCCTCGCGCTGCGCTCGGGGGTCGAAGCGATCACTCCGGCCACAGAGCCGCCCGCGGCGCGGATCGCCCGGGCGTGGACGGCGCCGATCATTCCGGCCCCGACCACCACTGCCCGCATCGAGCCACTCACGGGTGCACCTCCGTCGTTGTCCAGCGACCGACCGCGGCCTGAACGCCGCGTTGCGCAACACCATCGTTTAGTTCGCCAACACAGCACAAGAGAACCAATTTAATTTTCTTCAAGGCCTAAAAGACGATGTAATTCGGGAAACATGTCGGCTTAGTCCGCCGCCAGTCCTCACCGTTCGGACTCTATTGACGGACACAAGGGGTCGGCATTACGTTCACGTGAATGCATAAAGATGACGGCAGCGCCGAGGAAGAGGTCGGGTCCTCCTCCGTGCCGCTCGCGCTGCGCCGGGTGCTGGGGCTCGTGGTCTCCGGCCAGGCGACCAACCGCGCCGAGATCGCCCGGCGCAGTGGCCTGGCCCGGTCGACCGTGGGCCAGCAGGTCGACCATCTCGTCGGCACCGGGATTCTGGAGGAGGTCGAGTCCAGACGGTCAGTGCGGGGCCGGCCGCCGCGTGTGCTGACGATCAGCCCGCAGGCAGGGAGCGTGATCGTCGTGGACGTCGACACCGCGGAGTCGCAGATCGCTCTCGCCGATCTGACCCGTCGGGTGATCGCGCGGGAGACGGTGGACGTCCGGATCGACGCGGGACCGCAAGTGGTGCTGGACGCGGTGACCGAACGGCTGCACGGGCTGCTGGAGAAGCATCGGCGCGCTCCCGACCGCGTACGGGAGGTGGTCGTCGGTCTGCCCGGGCCGGTGGACTTCGAGCAGGGGTGTGCGGTGCAGCCGACGGGCATGCCCGGCTGGGACGGCTTTCCCGTCGCCGAGTACCTCCGGGAGCGCTTCCACGCACCCATCGTGGTGGACAACGACGTCAACCTGATGGCGCTGGGCGAGGCCGCGCAGGCCCGGCTGGAGACTCCGCTGCTGTGCGTCAAGATCGCGAGCGGCATCGGGGCCGGTCTCATCACCACGCCCGATGACGTGTACCGCGGCGCCGACGGCGCCGCCGGCGACATCGGCCACATCCGGGCCGTGAGCGGTAGCAACGTCCTGTGCGCCTGCGGCAACGTCGGCTGCGTGGGAGCGCTGGCCTCCCATAAGGCGGTACTGCGAGGCCTCGGCATTGCCGAGTCGACCGCCGAGGATCCGCTGCACGGCGCCCGCGAACTCGCCCGGCGTATCGCCGCCGGCGACCCGACCGCCCTGCACGCCGTGCGTCAGGCCGCCACGGAGATCGGCGAGGTGGTGGCCATGCTGGTCCACATGTTCAACCCGCGCACCGTGGTGCTGGCCGGACCTCTCAGCGAACTGCGCGACGACCTCGTCTCCGCCGTACGGGCCGCCGTGTACCAGCGGGCCCTCCCGCTGGCCACCCGCAAACTCACCATCACCGCGACCCAGCTCAAGGGCGGCTCCGGCCTACACGGCGGCATCGCCCTGGCCACCCGGGACGCCTTCAGCCCGGCAGGCATCGCACGGCTGCTGCGCGAGGGGCGTTGAGCCACGGAGGGTCGGTTGACGGCTCCATCGCCACTCCCCCAGGGACCCGGCCTCGGCTTCACCGTCGACGAGCCGGAACCGCGCCAACTGGAGGCTCGCCGCCCGTGGTGATGGGTCTTCCCGGCGTCGATTTCGGCGTGGCCCCCTCGTGTGTCAGGGTGCGGCGCCGCTCGAAGGCCTCGGCCAGGAGGAGGTCCGGCCGTACCGGGCCGCTTTGTACTCCAGCATGCTGACGAACGAGGACCATCCGGCGTCGTGCACGGACTTGGCCAGTCTGGTGCGGGCCGGTCCCGCCACCGACAGGTCCTCCACGGCGATCCCTTGGTTCTCGGAGATCAGCCTGGTGGAGAGCTGGTGGTGGAACTCGCGGCGTGCGTCGGCGACCTTGACGTGGGCGCGGGCGACCTTCAGACGGGCCTTTTCGCGGTTCTTGCTTCCCTTCTGCTTACGGGACAGCTCCCGCTGGGCCTTCTTCAGCTTCTTCTCCGCGCGCCGCAGGAAGCGCGGGGAGTCGATTTTCGTGCCGTCGGACAGGACCGCGATGGGGGTCCCCCCGGACGGAGTCTGGGGGAGGGTGAGGCCGAGGTCGATGCCGATGGTGCGGTCGGTTTCGGGCATCCGCGCCTGGTCGGTGGCGGGGTCGGTGTCGATGACGAAGGAGGCGAAATACCTGCCGGCCGCGTCCTTGATGACGGTGACGGAGGAGGGTGTGCTGGGCAGGGTCCGGGACCACTTCACTTTCACCGTGCCGATCTTCGGCAGGTTCAGGCGGCCCTTGTCGGTGATGGACCAGCGGGCGTTGGCGGTGAACCGGATCGACTGACGGCTGCCCTTGCGGGACTTGAAACGGGGAGCACCGATCTTGGGCCCCTTGCGATCGCCGGTGAGGGAGGCGAAGAAGGTGCGGTACGCGGTCTCGGCGTCCCGCAGGGACTGCTGGAGCACCACCGCGGAGACCTCGCCCAGCCAGGACCGCTCCGTCGTCTGCTTCGCCTCGGTGATCAGCCTCTTGGACAGCTCTGCGGCCTTGGGGAACGGCTGCTTGGCCGCTTTGGCCTCCTCACGGGCGCGGACCGCGTCGTCGAACACGACACGGGCGCACCCGAACGCCCTCGCCAACGACCTCTGTTGGCCGGTGTCCGGGTACAACCCGAAGGAGTACCGGAGCTGCATGACGATCACGATACGTACTTGGGTTATGGGCGATATGCAGAAGATCAGAACTGGTAGGCACTGCACTTTCGTGATGCACGTCCATTTGGTCTTCGTGACCAAGGTTCCGGCACAAGGTGTTCACCGATGCCCACTTGAGGCGTATGGAAGAGATCACGCGGTCGGTGTGTACGGACTTCGAGTGCGAGCTGGTGGAGTTCAACGGTGAGGACAACCACGTCCACCTGCTGGTGAACTTCCCGCCCAAGGTCGCCGTGACCAAGCTGGTCAACTCCCTCAAGGGCGTCTCCTCCCGCCGCTTGCGCCGAGAGTTCCCCGACCTGGTACGCCACTACTGGCGGGCCAGCAAGCTGTGGTCCGGGTCTTACTTCGCCGGAACCGTCGGTGGCGCCCCGCTCTCCGTGGTCAGGCAGTACATCGAACAGCAGAACCGGCCGGTGTGAGCACCGCCCGGCTCCGCCGGGACCAGCCCGCGCGACGCTCCGCGCCGCAGGCGAGGAACTGCGGTGTCCGGCTCCGCCGGACCTGAATCCGCGACGCTCCGCGTCGCCACCATCAGATTCGCATCACCACCGGCCTGAAGGCCGATGCACTGCGAATGAATTCCGGTAGCCGGCTGCCTCCAAGGCACGGCCTCCTCGCCCCAGGCCCCGATGGCCTTGCCATGGCGGTACGCCTCGGTCACCGTCAGCAGCAGGCGTGGGGCGATGGCGGTGGCCACGGCAGCATCGTCGTCGACCTTGGCATCGCGCGCCTCGTAGGCGTCGGCGGCCGGAGCCGGTGCCCCGGTCGGCAGAATCGCGTCGAACTCGGTGGACTGGGCGGTCCCGGCGCACTTCCCATAGGCCGTCCAGATCGTCCGCAGCGAGTTGGGAGAGGGCGGGGCTCGGTTCGACCACCGCAGGCGGGAGGATCGCCTCGGGGACCGGAACCCCGGACCGGCCGCGACGTGCGTGCAGAGGTCCGGGTCAATGTTGGCGAGCACCTTCAGCGCCTGTTCCTTGATCGCCGTCTCCCAGCACTCGCCGAGCTCGAAGGTGTGGGCAGCGACGATGTGTTCGCGCTCGATGGGAGACATGCTGAGCCAGTACAGCCGGGCCTGGCTGAAGTGAATTCGCCGGCGCCGAAGCCACCGTCGACCGCGGCGGCGCCACCGCCACCCGTCGGCTGACCCGGCACTTGGCCTGGCTGACAACTCCCGTCGGCGCCCCCGCGACCCGAACCCGGGCGGACGTCCAGGGGCAGCCGACTTTCCGAAAGGAAGGCGCCCTCCGCCTCCGCTCCGAGCTCGAACTGGCCCGCGGGATTGGATTCCGTGCTGGGTCAGGGGGTGCCCAGCAGGCCGGCGAGCTGTTGGAGTCGCTCGGCGTCGGGGCTGCCTTCGGCGGCGGTGCAGACCATGAGCGCGGGGCCGGGGTTGCCCGGTATCGGGTAGGCGTCCCAGTCCAGGTTCAGTTCGCCGACCTGGGGGTGGTTGAGGCGCATTTGGCCGCAGGTGGGTTCCGCCACGTTGTGCAGCGCCCACAGGGCCGCGAACTCGTCGCTGCGGACGGCGAGTTCACCCACCAGCTCGACCGCGCGCGGGTGGCCGGGATCGGCGGCGACCTGCGTCCGCAGCATCCCGATCAGCTCCGCGACAGTGGCCGCCCGGTTCGGGCACGCCCGGTCGGCCTCGGGGTGCAGGAACAGCGCCAGCAGGTTCCGCTCCCTCTGCGGCTGCCGGGTGAACTCCCCCAGCAGGACACCGCCGAGCGGGTTCCACGCCAGCACGTCCAGGAAACGGCCGACGACCAGCGCGGGCGAGGGCATCGTGCGCAGCAACCGCTTTGTGGTCTCCGGGACTTCCTCCGGTTCGCGCGAACGCGGCGGGCGCGCCGGCGTGCGCGCGGCGGCGGCAAGGCTGTGCAGGTGCCGGGTCTCCTCGGCGGAGAAGCTCAGGGCGCGCGCGAGGGCGTCCAGGACCTGTTCGGAGGGGCGTACGTCGCGTCCCTGCTCCATGCGCTGGTAGTAGTCCGAACTCACCCCCGCCAGCAGGGCCAGTTCCTCCCGCCGCAGCCCGGCCACACGCCGCCGCGGGCCGGGTTCCAGACCGACGTCCTGCGGCCGCAGCCGGGTTCGGCGGGTTCGCAGGAACTCCGCGAGTTCGCGCCGGGGATCGTCTCTCATGGCGAGGGGTGAGTCGGTCACGGCGCCAGTATGCCGTCGGCGCGGCCCGCGAGGGTGGGTCTGCCAGACCCAGGAAGAGGAGAACGACCGTGCTGCCGCTTGCGGGGTCCAGCATCGGAGCAACCACACGGCCCACCACGGAAGGAACGCGCCATGAAGGCCGCTCAGATCACGAGTTTCGGTGCAGCGGATGCCCTGCAGATCAATGACGTCGACCGTCCCGCTCCTGGCGCGGGCGAGGTTCTGGTGTCGGTCGAGGCGTCCAGCGTGAACGGACACGACGTGATCGTCCGCGCGGGGGAAGTGAAGATGATCTCGGGACGCCGGTTCCCGATCGGTGTGGGCCTGGACTTCGCGGGAGTGGTCGCCGCGACCGGCGCCGGGGTCGAGGGTTACCGGGTAGGGGACCGGGTGTGGGGCATGGTGCATCCTCGTCAGCGGCACTCCGTCGCCGGGGCGGCCGAGTACGTCGTGGTCCCCGCGGGCCGGATCTCGGCCGCCCCGGCGGACCTTTCGTCGGTCGAAGCGGCGGCCTTGGTGGTCGCGGGTTCTACGGCGCTGATCGCGCTGCGCGACAGCGTGCACCTGGCGGACGGGGAACGGGTCCTGGTCCGGGGCGCGGCCGGCGGAGTCGGCACGGCCGCCGTGCAACTGGCCCACGCCATGGGTGGCCATGTGACCGCGCTGGCCCGCGACCGGCACGCCGAACTCCTCACCGACCTCGGCGCAGACGAGGTCCTGGACTACCGCTCCACCACCTCGGACCGGATCGGGCCGTTCGACGTCATCGTCGACACCGTCGGCACGGAACTGCACTGCTACCGAAGCCGGTTGGCCACGGGCGGCCGGATGGTCACCGTCGGGCTGTCCCCGTCGGCCCTGGCCGCGATCGCCGCGTCCAGCGTGTACGGTTCCCGCCGCATCCGCACCTTCAGCGCCAACCCCGAAACCCCCGTATTGCGCGATGTGGCCGACCGGGTCACGTCGGGAGCGCTGCGCCCGGTGATCGACAGCGTGTATCCGCTCGCGGACATCGCCGCGGCGCATGAGGCGTTCGAGCGCGGCGGCGCCGTGGGCAAGCACGTGGTGACGGTGCCGCGTAGCTCCCTCTGACGGAGCCCGGTCAGTGGGGCGTGGTGCGCAGGTCGATGCCGCGGTCGTGGGCGTCGGCGGTCACGATCCGGGTCGCCATCCGAGACAGCCGCTTCCGGTCGGTTTCGGGCAGCGGCTCGACACACCTCTCGATCTGCTCGGCGAACTGAGCGGCGACCTGTTCGACGAGTTGCCGACCGGCGTCGGTGATCGACACCTGGTAGGAGCGGCGGTCGACGGCGCTGGCGGTACGGGTGACCAGACCCCGGCGCTGTGCCCGGTCGACCAGGCCCGTGATCGAGGACTTGTCGAGGCCGAGGTGCCGACCGAGCTGGTTCATCGTCGGCTCCCGGTCCCGCAGTATCCCGAGCATTCGGGTCTGGACGACCGACAGGTCGTGCTGCCCTGCGATCTCGGCCAGAGCGCCCTGCACCAGGAACGACAGCTGAGCGAGCGCGTCGACCAGCCCGAAGTCCTCTTCTGCGGGCGACGATGCGGGCGGGGGCGGCATGTCGCGGGATGACGTCATGCCCCGATCCTACTTGCAAAGGTACGTGGCACCTACTAATTTGATTCGTGTCACGAACTAAACCCTTCGCGATACCTACTAAATCCTTCGTCCCGCGTACCAAACCTGAGGAGAGCAGCCATGGACATCCACGCCGCCGTAGTCAGCTCGTTCGACAACCCGCCCCGCTACGAGCCCTTCGATCTGCCCGCCCCCTCCGACGCGGATCAGGCTGTCGTCGACGTCCTCGCGGTGGGCCTGCACCCCCGGGTGCGTACCGGTGCGTCGGGCAGCCACTACACCAGCACCGGCAAGCTGCCGATGGTGCCCGGCGTCGACGGGGTCGGCCGGCGCGAGGACGGCCGCCTGGTGTACTTCGTCGCCGATGACGAACTCGTCCGCCCGATGGGCACCCGGACCGTCATCGACAGCCGCCACAGCATCCCGCTGCCCGACGGCGCGGACGTGGTGAAGATCGCCGCGGCCATGAACCCGGCCATGTCGTCGAACGCGTCCTGACCGACAACGGCTCCTGCTACAAGTCCCGTCTCTGGCGCGACGCCCTCACCGCGGCAGGGATCACCCACAAGCGAACCCGGCCCTACCGGCCGCAGACCAACGGCAAGGTCGAACGCCTCAACCGCACCCTGCTCGATGAATGGGCCTACGCCCGCCCCTACCGCTCCGAACAGGAACGGCGCGACGCCTTCCCCGACTGGCTGCACACCTACAATCACCACCGCGGACACACCGCGCTCAACGGGCAACCACCCGCCAGCCGCGTCCCCAACCTCACAGGGCAATACAGCTAGGGCGTTCGTCATCGGGGTGTGGCACATGTCTTGAGGCCATCAGTCCATCAGCTTCGGGGACGGCGGAGATCAGCTGACCGAGCCGCACCGTGTCGTCGAGAGAGGCGTTGCATCGCGCCCGAAGTCGGGAGCCACGCGTGTTTTGAGGGGACCTTGCTCGTTGACGGGGTATGAAGATCAAACGGGTGACCCGGAGCTATGAAAGCACTGGCGGTGTCCAAGATCGGGGCTGCTCAGCCGCGCACGGTAACCGGAACCTGGGGGCTACCGGTCACGGGAGCGTACCTGCGCCCGCTGTCGGAGTGGTGAGCCGGTGACCTTGAGCGTCATTGATGCCGGGGAGATCGACCTGCGTGCTGTGCGGGAGGAGGTCGATGCGGTGCTGGAAACCTTTCTTGCGGGCAAAGCCCGGGCGGCGGCAGAAAGGGGCCATACGCCGGAGGTGGTGGAGACCTTGCGGGGCTTCCTGGCCGCCGGCGGCAAGCGCATCCGGGCTCTGCTGTGTGTGGTGGGGTGGCATGCCGCGGGCAGGGGCGAGGACACCGCGTCCGTCGTTCGCGTGGCAGCGTCCCTGGAGATGTTCGTGGCTTTCGCCCTCATCCACGACGACATCATGGACGACTCCGTCAGCCGTCGCGGCCGCCCTGCTGTCCATCGTGTTCTTCGGGCGCGCCTTGGGCCCTGCGAGCGTGCGGAGCGCCTCGGTGCGGGCGGCGCCCTCCTGGTGGGCAATCTCGCTCTGATCTGGGCCCAGGAGCTGCTGCACACAGCCGAGCTGGATGGCGAGCGGCACCGGGCTGTGCACGGACTGTATGACGCGATGCTGGAGGAGGTGATGTACGGCCAGTATCTGGATGTGATGGGTACCGGCCGCGGGGATGACGACGTCGAGGCGGCCCTGGAGATCATCCGCTACAAGACGGCCACCGCGACGGTTGAGCGCCCGCTGCAGCTGGGGGCTGCTGTCGCCGGAACGGATGCGGCGACGTTGGACGTCTGTACGGCGCTGGGTATTCCGCTGGGGGAGGCGTTCCAGATCAGGGATGATCTCCTGGATGTGTTCGGCAGCGCGGACGGTGCCTGTGCGCCGGGCCTGGGTGATCTGCGGGAGGGCAAGCGGACCGTCCTGCTGGCCCTGGGCTTGCAGGCGGCCGACGTTGGGCAGCGGCAGCGTCTTCGTCACCTGGTGGGCCGGGCCGATCTGGATGAGGACGGAGCTGCGCAGGTGCGGGCCATCCTGGAGTCGACCGGAGCTCGTGCGCGTACGGAGGACATGATCGCCTCGCGCTATGAGCAGGTGCTGCGGGTCCTGAAGTCTGCCGGGTTTCCGCCGTCGGCCTCGAACGCCCTGCGCCGGCTGGCGGTGACCGCTACGCAGTACACCTCCTGACACTGCTCACGGCCCGGAAGCGCCGTGGGCAGGCCGACGGGCTGTCACCGGCCTCGCGGATCGGTGCGGGGCCGGTGCAGCGAAGCGCCGTGCTACTGACCACTGTCAGAACTGACGCGCGTTCCGCGCGTCCCTCCGGAACGGAAAGACTCTCGCGTGACCGAAACCGCCGTCCTCGCCGAACAGATCAAGGGACGTTTCGCTGCATACGAACTGCGCTTCAACACACGGTTTGAGCAGTACTTCCAGAGCCTGCACAGCGCGTTGGACGCGCCGGCACTCAGCCGGTTCACACCTGAATGCGTGGATCTGCTGAGGGATATGTCCCTGCGTGGGGGCAAGCGCCTGCGGGTGGCGCTGCTCTATGAGGCGGCCCGGCTGGTGACGACCGAGCCCGTTGCCGGCCTGGAGGAAGCCGCGCTGAGCATCGAACTGCTGCAGACGCACGGGCTGGTCCACGACGACATCATCGACGACAGCCCCACCCGCCGTGGCGGCCCCTCCACCTACTACGCCTACCGGGCGAAGTTCCCCGGTGATCCGCAGGCCGCGCTCGGGCTGGCCGTGCTCGCCGGTGACCTTGCGCTGGCCCTTTCCCTGCAGGTCCTCCTCGACTCCGAGTCTTCCCTCCCGGTGTGCCATGCCATGGTCGAAGTGCAGACCAGGGCGGCGTCCGACACGTTCCTGGGACAGATCATCGACGTAGAGAGGGACTTCACCGACCTCCCGTCCGAGGAACTGCTGCACTGCGTGTCCGACTACAAAAGCGCCCGTTACTCGATTCTCGCGCCCCTGCAGCTGGGGCTCTTGGCCGCGGGTGAGCAGCCGGATCGCTTCGATGACGAACTGCGCCGCTACGCCCGGCTGCTCGGGATCTGCGGACAGCTGCGCGACGACTACCTGGACCTCTTCGGAGACGCGCGGACCATGGGTAAGCCCACCGGCACCGACATCCGGGCCGGTAAGCGCAGTTACACGGTCGGCGCGCTCCTGGCGGCGGTCAGCGGTAGCGAGCGCACGATGGTGGAGTCGGCGCTCGGTGACGCCTGTTGTTCCCCGGAGACTATTGCTGCTGTCCGGGAGATCGGCCAACGCTGCGGCGTTGAGCAGAAGCTGCGGGCGGACATGCGGCGCTATGCGGAACTGGCTTCGGCCGAAGCCGCAAACTGGCGGCCGCGGTGGCGTCAGGAGGCGGTCACGTTCTTCGAGCTGTTGCCGCTGTGGAGCGTCGAGCGCGTCCGGTGAGCGGCCCGTGAAGACAGCGGTCCGCTGCCCTCACCGGGCAGCGGACCGGACCTCAAGCCGCAGCTCACTGGCTGGGGATGGTCATCTCTTCCAGGGCCTGACGCCAGCGGGCGGGCAGGCTCTCGGCGCCGGGGAGGGCTTCGTCGATGCGGAAGCACGCGCTCGCCACGTCCTCGTAGACGCACATCACGACCGCCGCGGGAACACCCGGCGGGCAGCAGATGATGGGATCCACGCGCTCCACCACCGCGTCGCCGTAGCCAAGACGGTGGCGCAGCACGAAGGACGAGGCGCAGACGGTGAGCCGGCCAGGATCGGTACTCATCGCCACGAGGCGCTCAAACGCCCACAGCGGAGGGCGGGCGAGGGCGGCGCGCAGGACTGCCTTGTGCTCGGCGGACTTCAGGGCGACGGTGGCCGCGCGGGTGGACGCCAGCCGCCGGCTGAGGGGCATGCTGCCGCCCGGGAGGGCGACGCGGGTCAGGAAAAGCCGGTTACCGGGGGCCGCCACTTCGTCGGCGGTGCGGAGGTTGACCGGGACCATGACGGGGATCGCAACATCTGCGGCGCGCGGCCATCCGCTGTCGGCCCATTCCGCAATCGCGTGCGCCAGGGCGGTGAGGTAGACGTCGTTGGTGCTGGCCTTGCCGGTGCGCGCCGCGGTACGCAGCCAGGAAGAGGGCACGTGGGTCCACAGTGTGTGGCGGCGGCTGGACAGCGGCTGGGACGGTGACGTCCACAGAGTCTGTTTCCTGAAGTGGCGCAGCAGCGTCGCGGTGCTGCGCACCACCTGCCCCAGGCGGGGCCGCGGCGTGTGCGGGACGCCTCGCGCCACCACGGCCGACTGCTCGGGCAGCAGGGATGGCCCGAACAGGCTCTCCGTCACCGCGGCCAGATTGGCGCCGTCCTGTACGGCGTGGTGGGCGAGGTACAGCAGCGCGAACCCGTCCGTGACATGACCGTGCAGCAGGATCATGCGCCAGGCCGGGGCTCCTTGCGGCAGAGGTTCTCGCAGAAGGCCGCGGACCGCGGCGTCCAGGGACTGCGGCTTGTTGTCCACACGCACGGCACAGATGTGGCGCTCCATGTCCGGGGTGGCGGGCAGCCACTGCGCGGTCGTTCCGTCGCTGCTCAGCACGTGCGTCAGGCAGGGCAGTCCGGGAAGGCGTGAGACCACGTGATCGCACAGCTCGGCCAGGTCGGGGACGGTGCCGGTCAGGTGCAGCAGCACGCCGATGGTAGACATGGCGTCGGGGTGCTCCGCTCGCCGTTCGGCGTCGCACAGGATGAGGTCAGCGGGGCTGGGACCGGGAAAGACACCGGAGCCCGTCACCGCAGGACACCGAACGCTACGCCGCCGACAGCTGCTCCCATGACGGCCCCGACGGTTACCTGCGCGGCAGTGTGGCAGCGCAGCCGGATGCGGGACCAGCCGATCAACGGGACCACTGGAACCAGCAGGCACGCCCAGGGCCCGAAGACCGACACGAGGATGACGACGGCGCACGCGGCGACAGCCGAATGCACCGATACCTTCCAGGAGAAGGTGATGACCATCAGGGCGAGAAGGACGGCAAGCATTGCGGCGACCAACGCGCTCACCTCGCTGGGAGCCCCCAGCACGAACAGCAGCGCCGTGCCGACGATGACCGATGCCAGGACACCCGGGGCGGCCACCACACGGTCCTGGCGATCGCGCACCTGCCGGTCGCCCCAGTAGTTGTGCCGCTCGCCGAATCCCAGGATCACCGTGGGCACAACTGCGGTGAACACAGCCGCGAACACACCCCAGCCGACACCTGCGAATCCGTCAGCGTGCCAGCCCAGCAGCACAGTCAGGAACACCATCCAGTTTCTCGGCTCGAACCCCTCACTCACCAGCCACGCGAAGGGCGCCTCACCACGCGACGCTACTCTGATCTCCGGCGCCGCATGGCCCAGATGGGCGGGGCCCGATGCACGCTCTGCCGAGTCCGTCGCCGCAGCCTCCTGCTCGGACACTCCAAGCCCCCGCCATTTCGGTTCCGACATCCCTGGACCAACGCCCACCCCGACAACGACCCCAGACGAGGCTGGTCACGCCAGACACCGGGGGCGTGGCGAGAGGTCATGGCGCTGGGGCGGTTTTCGCGACGCCGTCCGCCGCCTCCTGGGCGATCCCGGCAGCCGCCCGGTAGGTCCGAGTGCGTACAGCGAAGGCGCCCATGCCCAATGCCGCCGTTCCCAGCGCCCAACCGGCCCCCAGCAGCAGGCCGCTCCAGGGCACCACATGCAGTCCAGCGGCGGCAACGCAACTCTGCACTGCCCCGTACGCGGGCAGGTAGCGCACGAGGGCACTGTCCGCGTTCGGATTGATCAGTGGGTTCTGCAGCAGCAGATCGATGGAACTGATCATGATCGCCAGGAACATGCCGGCCAGCTCGCTGCGCAGCACCGACGCGAGCACGATGCCGATGCCGCCGTAGACCAGGGCACCGGTGAACATTCCCACGGCGAACACCACGGGCTGCACCGGCCGCCAGAACAGGTGCACCCACGCGGTGGCGTAGACGGCAACCGCGGCCGCCACCATCACGAGCGAGGAGCACTTCGCCACGGCCAGACAAGACCGCGGGTAACCGGCCTGCACCAGACGCCGGTCGAAGAGCACCGACCGGGCCGTGGAGACGAACATCATGAAACCGACCACCAGCGCCAGGGCCTGCAGCGCCCCGGTCACCTGGGTCAACACGTTGCCGTCCATGACCACAAAGCGGCCGACGGGGCGGACATAGAACCGCAGCGGCAATCGGGCCACGACCTCAAAGGCCAGAGTCGTCCACAGCGGCACGAACAGAACCACAAGGAGCAACGCCAGCCTGTTACGCGCCTGCTCGACAACCGCGAACCGCATCGCCGTACCAAAGCATGACCACCAGCGATTCACGACGACCCTCCGCCGGCTGCGCCTTGCTCCGTCTCACACAGGCGCCCCCCGTCGAGGCGGTACAGGGTGTCGAGACGGGCAGCGTCGTAGGCGAGATGGGAGACCACCAGCACCGCGCAGCCCCGATCACGCAAGGCCGCCGCCAGGTCCCAGAACCGCAGGTAGGTCTCCCAGTCGAAGCCCTGATACGGCTCATCCAGGAGCAACAACTGCGGATCGTGCATGAGCGCCAGCACCAGGTTGAGTTTCTGCCGGGTGCCGCCGCTGAGCGTTTCCAGGCGTTCGCCCCGATAGCCCGTGCAGTTCAGCTGATCGAGCAATTCAAAGGCCCGACCCGGACTGTCCAGACCGTAGGCCGCCTGGAAGAACCGCAGATGCTGCTCGACCGAGAAGGCACCGTGCAGCACAGTGTCCTGCGGGCAACTGCCCACCACCCCATGACGCTCCACCACACCTGTGTCCGGTGCGAGGTCGCCCACCAGGATGCGCAACAACGTGCTCTTGCCCGCGCCGTTCTCGCCCACGATGCCCACCAGCTGACCTGGAAACAGATCCAGCGACACCCCGCGCAGCACCGAACGCCGTCCATAACTCTTGCGGACATCCCTGATGCGAAGAACCGGCCCGCTCACCGCCACGACTGCGCCGCCCACATACAACGCCTTTGCCCACCGGTCAGCCACCCGCGCCGCGCGTTCACAGACTGCTCCACCAAGGTCACCATCCCGTCCCGCACAGCGACAGCCAACGCGATCAAAAACGACACTGAGCCGAACCGGTGACGGCCAGGACACATCGAACCGCAGCCGTACCGGACTCGGTGAACGCCCCCCTCCGCCGGAGCAGGCGGCGACGCCCTCGGTTCACCGACACGGAGCTGAGACGCCGAGCATCCGACACGGCGTGAGACAGCGGACGGACTTGCAGGTCACGCGACCGACGTCCGGCACGAGCCGCGAGACTCTACACCAATCGAGTCGTTTGACATCGAACCCAGTCGTTTCGGCTTCTCTGACAGTGAATCTAGTCGCTAGGGGTGAGCGCACTGGGGGTGTTGTATGGCCGCACCTGCTGGGGCGGATGGGGCCGTGCCGTACGTCGAGGTGTCGTGCAGGCAGTAGGTGGGCGTCAGCGGCGTCCGTGTCGACTGGCCCCACCGCTACCTGGAACGCACGGCGGTCGGTGCCCCTACAGCCATCTGCGTCCTCACCCACGACGCCAAGTGCGACATCCCTCTCCTGCGCCGGGCGCTCACGCTGCCCGTCGGCTACGTCGGCGCGATGGGCTCCCGCCGCACACACGAGGAGCGGCCGCGCCTCCTGCGGGAGCGGTGTCGAGGCACAGCAACTAGCCGCATTGCGTTCCCCCATCGGTCTCGACCTGGGAGCACGTACACCCGAGGAGACGGTCATGTCTATCACTGCGGAGATCATCGCCCACGCCAACGGGACGAGTGGACTGCCGCTGTCTCTGCACACCAGACCCGTCCACCGTGCCGCTGCCGGGATACTGCCGACCGCAAGCACCTTGATCGAGTGATTCCGTAACACGTACGCTGACGGCCGTTACTGTGTGTGGCGCAGGGTGAACAGCCCGCTGAACGCAGTTCACTCGGGTTGCCTGCGGGATGCGGGGGTGCAGGTTGGACAACTCCATGCCGGTGGCAGCTGGTGTTCCGCCCATCCATTTCGGAGTGCACGAACTGCGGACCGGAAGCGCGGACTGGGCACGGGCCGACTTCGAGAAGATGCTCGCGCAGCTCGCGAGTGCGACCAATCCGAACGTCCGGATGATCGCCGCGAATCCGGGCGACTGGGGAATCGACGCTTTCGCCGGCGCCTCGGGGGCGCCATCACGGTCTGGCAGTCCAAGTACTTCATGCCGAAGACCACAACCAGCCAGTCGCAGCAGATTCGCGAGTCCCTCGCGAACGGGCTGAAAGCCGCGGCGGCCAACGGTCACACCATCACGCTCTGGATCCTGTGCATCCCCTCCAGCATGGACGGGCCGGCAGCCCAATGGTGGGACGGCTGGAAGAAGAAGCAGGAGAAGGCGCATGGCCTCGTCATCGAGCTGTGGGACGAGACCAAGCTCAGCTCGTGAAGAAGCTACTGAGCCCCGAAGGTGACCAGGTACGCCGCGCCTATTACGAACCCTTCACGGCGGCCGCCGCCCCCGCCCAGGAGCAGATACGCCTCGTGCTGGACGTGGAGGAGGACAAGGCGGCGGCGCTCGACTCGGCTCTGTTCGTGCGGCAGATGACCGAGGCCGGCCACGTCGAACTGGACTCGGCGAAAAGGCAGTTCTTCAACGCCGACCTGGTGGCGCGCGAAGTCGCGCACAAGGGCGTGCCGGCTGAGGTTGCGGCACTGAGCTCTGCTGACGCCACCCTTCACGGGGTGTGGGAAATGCAGTTCAACGAGTGTTCGGCGGAGGGCACCCTCGCTGCTCTGCACGGCCGGGTATGGCGCGAGGTGCGCGGCGAGCATAGCAGCCATTGCCAACGCCGAACCTCATCGCGATAAGGAGGCCACAGCGGACCCTGCAGCTGCTCACCATCATGCCGTCTCCACTGATAGCGGAGCGCCTCTCCTGACCAGCGCCTGGTATTCAACCAGTGACCTCGCTGCATGCCTGCGAGTGGACGCCTCAACCCTGCGCCGCTGGCGCACCGCCCAGCCTCCCCAGGGGCCGCCCTTCGTCACGGTCTCGGAACGCGTCGTCATGTACAGCGCCCTTGACGTCGAGGAATGGCTGCGCCACCGACGTACCGTCCCGGCCAAGGGACTCAATGGCCGATAAGACACTCCCTATCGGGCGCGTGTCCGGTGGACCGATCCGACCAGCAAGCACCGCCAGTCACTGTCCGAGGGAAAGGACAGCGAAGAAGAGGCCCAGGAATGGCTCCAGGCCATCATCGAGGCCGCGCAGGCCGGACTGAGCCCATCGCTGGCCACCATGAAGCTCGCCGAAAACGGCGAAGCGAACATGGACCTCGCCCTGCGCGGCCTGGAGTTGAAAACGCTGGACCCCTACCTGTCGGGGTGGCGGATGCGCGTGGTCCCCGCCCTGGGCCACCTCGCGGTGCGGATGATCACCAATGGCGTCGTCGACCGCACCGTGCAGAACTGGATCGCCGACGAGCACAGCCGCTCCACGGTGAAGAACACCATCGCCGTCCTGGTCCGCGTCATGGAGCAGGCAGTCCGCGATGGCATCATCAAGATCAACCCGGCCCGGGTGACCGGCTGGCAGAAGCTCTACAAGCACGCCGAGGACGAACTCCTCGACCCACGGGCGCTGGCCCTGCCCGACTGGGAAACCCTCGTCGCGCTGGCCGACACCCTCGTTGCCGCCTCCCACGACCAGTACCGCGGCTGGGGAGACGTGGTCGTCTTCGCCGCGTGCACCGCTGCACGGATCGGCGAGGTCTCAGGCTGCCGTGTCGGGGACATCGACACCACCCAGTGGTTTGGAACGTGCGGCGTCAGACCACACCCGCGCCCGGCGGACTGACCGACAAGGACACCAAGGGCAAGCGGGCCCGCAGGGTTCCCATCGTCGAGGAGATCCGTCCCCTCGTCGCCCAGCGCGTCCTGTCCGCCGGACCCAATCCCGACGCCCGCCTGTTCACCGGCCCGCGCGGCGGACGCATCTCCACAGCCGTCCTGCGCGACGCCACACACTGGGACGACGTGGTCACCAAACTCGGCTACGAACACCTGCGCCGCCACGACCTCCGGCACACCGGACTGACCTGGTTCGCCGACGCCGGAGTCCAGGTACACGTCCTGCGACGCATCGCCGGCCACGGATCCCTGACCACCACTCAGCGCTACCTGCACCCGGACGTACACAAGATCACGGCCGCCGGAGCGGCGCTCTCCGCACACCTCAGCGTGCTACGCGCACCACGCTCACTGCCAAGCCCGATCGTCGTGACCCGCTGAACCCGGTCAAGGGCGCCGGTCCCACCTGGTCCCCAAGAATGATCGAAGGCCGGTTTCGGAGGCATCCGAAACCGGCCCTGACCTGCGACTGTCTCCAGTCGGGACGACAGGATTTGAACCTGCGACCCCTTGACCCCCAGTCAAGTGCGCTACCAAGCTGCGCCACGTCCCGGTGCGCTCACTCGCGGTGACCCGCGTGATCACGCGAACAGCACTTTACCCCACGTCCCCGGGCGGCCCGAAAGAGGGCGTGGGGAGGGGGGACAATCGGTCGTATGGGCCGTATGGGAAACGCCGGGACAGGGGCACGGGACCGGGACGCCGAGGGGCGGGCGCGCAGCGCACGGCCGCGCGACGGACTGGGGCGGCCGCTGCCGTACGACGCGCCGGGGGTGGAGCGGCAGGCCGAGGGCGTCGTACGGACTCCGCCGGAGACCCTCGTCGAGGCGCAGGCGCTGCTGGACGCCGGGAAGCCCTTCCACGCCCACGAGGTGTTCGAGGACGCCTGGAAGTCCGGGCCCGAGGAGGAGCGGACGCTGTGGCGGGGGCTGGCCCAGCTTGCCGTGGGGCTCACGCACGCGGCCCGGGGGAACCTGACCGGCGGGGCGCGGCTGCTGCGGCGCGGCGCGGGCGCGATCGAGGAGTGGGCGGCCGGCAGCGGGGTCCGGCGGCCGTACGGCATGGAGCTCGACGGGCTCGCCGAGTGGGCGCGGGAGCTGGCCGGGCGGGTGGAAAGCGGTGCCGGGAGCGTCGAGGCCGGGGCCGAGGCGCCGCGGTTGCGCGGCACCCGGTAGCACCGGGGGGACCCGCTGTCAGTGGCATGCGGCAGACTCGGGGGCGTGCGAAAGATTCATGTCATCGGTATCGGCGCGGGCGACCCCGACCAGCTCACCCTCCAGGCGGTCCGGGCGCTGAGGAGCACGGACGTGTTCTTCCTCCTCGACAAGGGCGAGGTCAAGAGCGATCTGACCCGGCTGCGCCGGGACATGCTCGACACGCACATACCGGACGGCGGCTACCGGTTGGTGGAGGCGCGGGACCCGGACCGCGACCGGGCCGCGAGCGGCGGGGCGTACTCGCCGGCCGTCGGTGACTGGCGCAGCGCCCGCGCGGACATCTACGAGCGGCTGATCCGCGAGGAACTCGGCGCGGAGCAGACCGGTGCCTTCCTGGTGTGGGGCGATCCCTCGTTGTACGACAGCACGCTCGCGATCCTGGAAGAGGTGCTGGCCCGCGGCGCGGTGACGTTCGAGTACGACGTGGTGCCCGGCATCAGCAGTGTGTCGGCGCTGGTGGCCCGCCATCGCACAGGACTGAACCGGGTGGCCCGGCCGGTGCAGATCACCACCGGGCGGCGGCTCGCCGAGGGACTCCCGGACGGCGTCGACGACGTGGTCGTGATGCTGGACGCGCACCAGACCTTCCGGCAGTACGCGGACCAGGACATCGACATCTACTGGGGCGCCTACCTCGGCACCCCCGACGAGATCCTGGTCTCCGGTCCGCTCGCCGAGGCCGGTCCGCGTATCGAGCGGCTGCGGGCCGAGGCGCGGGAGCGCAAGGGATGGATCATGGACACATATCTGCTGCGCCGCCACCCGGGGGTTCAGAAAGAGGGCTGAGCGGTACCCGGGTGGGCCAGTCCGGCATGCGCCGGTAGCCCACCGGTGTGAGGGTGACAACGTGACAGTGACCGAGGCGTCCGAACTGCCCGACGCGTCCCAGCCGCCCGTGCTGGACACCCGCCGGCGCAACGTCGTCTTCGTGACGATCGTGCTGGGAATCCTGCTCGCGGCCCTGGACCAGACGATCGTGGGCACCGCGCTTCCGACGATCGTGTCGGACCTGGGCGGTGCCGCGCACATGTCGTGGGTGGTCACGTCATATCTGCTCGCGGAGACCGTGGCGACCGTCCTTGTCGGCAAGTTCGGCGACCTGTTCGGCCGCAAGGTGGTCTTCCAGGTCTCGGCGATCGTGTTCATCACGGGCTCGTTCCTGTGCGGTCTGGC
Organism: Streptomyces sp. NPDC048417; assembly: GCF_040651615.1. NCBI lineage: Bacteria > Bacillati > Actinomycetota > Actinomycetes > Kitasatosporales > Streptomycetaceae > Streptomyces > Streptomyces sp. NPDC048417. Next base: position 478,264 of record NZ_JBEZKI010000002.1, read on the forward strand.
CACCAACATGTCGCTGCTGATCAGCTGGCGGGCGATGCAGGGCATCGGCGCGGGCGGGCTGATGGTGACCGCGATGGCGCTGATCGCCGATGTCATCCCGCTGCGGGAGCGCGGCAAGTACCAGGGTGCGATCGGTGCGGTGTTCGGCGTGGCCACCGTCATCGGGCCGCTGCTCGGCGGGCTGTTCACCGACCATCTCTCCTGGCGCTGGGCGTTCTACGTCAACGTGCCCATCGCGATCCTGGTGGTGGCCGCGGCCGCCCGCACGATCCCGGTGGTGAAGTCGGCGTCCCGGCCGGTGATCGACTATCTGGGCATCGCGCTGGTCGCTGTCGGCGCCAGCTCACTGATCCTCGCCACGAGTTGGGGCGGCAACCAGTACGCGTGGGGTTCGGGCACCGTCATCGGCCTGTTCGTGGGCGGTGCGGTGGCGCTCGCACTGTTCTGCTGGGTGGAGACCCGGGCGAAGGAACCGATGCTGCCGATGCGGCTTTTCGGCAACCCGGTCTTCACTGTCTGCTCGATCCTCAGCTTCATCGTCGGTTTCGCGATGCTCGGCGCGATGACCTATCTGCCGAGCTATCTCCAGTACGTCGACGGGGACTCGGCGACGATCTCGGGTGTCCGTACGCTCCCGATGGTGATCGGCCTGCTCATCGCGTCGATCTTCAGCGGCAACGTGGTCAGCAAGACCGGTCAGTACCGGATCTTCCCGATCGTCGGCTCGCTGGTCATGGGCGCCGGCCTGTATCTGATGTCCCTGATGGGGCCGGGCACCGGCGCCTGGCTGGAGTCGCTGTACATGTTCGTGCTGGGCACCGGCATCGGTCTGTCCATGCAGGTGCTGACGATCGCCGTGCAGAACACCGTCGACTACACCGACCTGGGCACCGCGACGTCGGGCGTCACCTTCTTCCGTACGCTGGGCAGTTCGTTCGGTACGGCCGTCTTCGGCACCATCTACACCAACGCGCTGAAGCCGAACCTGGCGGACGGGATCACCGCCGCCACCAAGGCGAGCGTCCTCGACCCGGCGGTCATCGCCAAGGCGGCCACCAGCCCGGAAGGCCTCCACCGGCTGCCCGCGCCGGCCGCCGAGCCGATCATCCAGGCGTACGCCGACACCATCCACACGGTGTTCCTGTGGACGGTACCGGTGGCGGCCGTCGGGTTCGTGGTCGCCCTGTTCCTGAAGCAGGTCCAGCTGCGGGACAGCGCACGGCTCGGCTCCACCGACATGGGCGAGGGGTTCGCCTCACCGCACGGGCCGGACTCGCAGCGGGTGCTGGAAGCGGCCGTGGCGAAGATCATCGGCCGGGCGGACCTGGAGACCGGCCGCCGTCTCATCCGAGAGTCCGGTACCCGGCTGGACGTGGCCGGCGCCTGGGCCGTGATGCAGGTCGAACTGCTCACCCGACTGGTCGGCCACGGCAACCTCGGCCTGATCGCCGCCCGCCGCCGGCTGCCCCCGGAGGTACTGCTGCCGGTCTACGACCGTATGGTCGACGAGGGCTATCTCACCCGCGCGGGCACCTTCCTCTCCCTCACCGCGGCAGGCGACCAGGAGGCCCGGACCATCGGCAGAGCCTGGGGCGCCTGGCTCGAGGACCGTGTCCAGGACGACCTCGGGCACCCTTCGGGTGCCGACCTGCGCGCCGCCGTCGACACGATCGCCAAACGGCTCCTGGTCGAGGACCTCACCGACGGACTCTCCGACCGCGCCGCGGAGTTGGAGCCGGCCGCCGCCAAGGCAGTCTGACCTCGACGCGCCGGCCACCGCGACCGAGCCAGGGCCGGGCCGGGCCACGACCGGGCCAGGGCCGGGCCACGACCGGGCCACGGTCATGGGGGCCACGGTCAGCCGATACGTCGTCCCGCCACGGTCAGGCGATGCGCCGTCGGCCCGTCGCGGGCCTCGGCCGGTCACGCGGGCCTCAGCCGGTCACGCGGTCCCCGGCCGGTCACGTGGGCCCGAGACCCAGCCGCCCCAGGCCCAGCCGCCCCAGTACACCCGCCACGTCGGGCACCGTCGTCACCCCGGACGGCAGCGGCGGGCGGCGTACGACGACCACGGGCAGGCCCAGTTCGCGTGCGGCCGTGAGCTTGGCGGCCGTCGCCGCTCCCCCGCTGTCCTTCGTGACCAGGACGTCGATCAGGTTCTCGCGCAGCAGCGCGGTCTCGTCGGCCACCGTGAACGGGCCGCGGGCCAGCAGCACTTCGGTGTGCGGGGGCAGCGGGGGCTCGGGGGGCTCCACCGAGCGGACGACGAAGTGCCGGTCCGCCAGGTGGGCGAAGGCGGACAGGCCCAGGCGTCCGGTCGTCAGGAGAACCCTGGGGCCGAAGCCCGCCAGCAGGTCCGCCGCGGCGGGCAGGGACGCGACCGGGTGCCAGCGGTCCCCGGCGCCGGGGCGCCAGCCCGGACGGCGCAGCACCAGGGCCGGGACGCCGGTCCGTGCCGCCGCCAGGGCCGCGTTCGCGGTGATCGTCTCGGCGAAGGGGTGGGTGGCGTCCACGAGGGCGTCCACACCCTGGGCGCGCAGCCAGTCGGCGAGGCCTTCCGCCCCGCCGAAGCCTCCGACGCGTACCTCGCCGGCCAGCGCGCCCGGCCGGGTGACACGCCCCGCCAAGGAGGTCGTGACGCGGACACCGGGGTGCGCGGCGAGCGCGGCGGCCAGTTCGCGGGCCTCGGTGGTGCCGCCGAGGATCAGGACGTGCGGGGACATGGGGCGAGCGTACGGGGCCCTTCGGCGGGCCCGGGACGCGGGACGGCCGCCCGGCGGGGGGCCCTTCGGCGGGCCCGGGACGCGGGACGGCCGCCCGGCGGGGGGCCGGGCGGCCGTCGTGGGAAGCGACTCCCGTCAGCCCTGGCGGGCCTTGAAGCGGGGGTCCTTCTTGTTGATCACGTAGACCACGCCGCGTCGGCGGACCACCTGGGCGCCGGGCTTGGCCTTCAGTGAGCGCAGGGACTTGCGTACCTTCATGGTTCCGTTCTCCTCGTGTCGGCCGCGGGGCCGGGTCAGCCGCGGGCGGCGGCGGTGCGGCCGTAGCGGCGTTCGAAGCGCTCCACCCGGCCGGCGCTGTCCAGGACCCGCGACCTGCCGGTGTAGAAGGGGTGCGACGCGGACGAGACCTCGACGTCGATCACCGGGTACGTGTTGCCGTCCTCCCACTCGACCGTCCGGGACGAATCGGCGGTGGAGCGGGTCAGGAACGCGACGTCCGCGGCACGGTCGCGGAAGACGACGAGCCGGGAGTCGGGATGGATGCGGGGCTTCATGGGGTTTCCTTCCTGGGGCCTCGGTCCGGTGGTGGTTCCGGAGGGTTCGGGCCCGGTCGTTCTCGGCGGTTCAGCGCTCTTCGCGGAAGTCCACGTGCGCGCCGGCCACCGGGTCGTACTTGCGCAGGACCAGCCGGTCGGGGTCGTTGCGGCGGTTCTTGCGGGTCACATAGGTGACACCGGTCCCGGCCGTCGACCTCAGCCTGACTACGGGACGCGCGGTGCTGCGTGCCATGAGGTTCTCCCTTCGCCCACACCCGGAATCACTGATCCGAGCATGTCAATCACGGTGGTTGTAACAACGCCTCCCCCGGTCGCATTCCCGGGCCGCCGGAGCGGCTGGTGCTGCGACCGGAGAGGTTCACCGGCTCGCGACGCCCGGCACGGCACTCTCCCAGCCTTCGGCCGGGAGGTGCCCCCACGCCGCGTTGTCGCATCACCCGAGTACGTCCAGTACGCGGGCGATGCTCCGCCCTGCGATGCACCGCACCGGACGCCGCGAGCTTCCGGCAGACCTTTCCGGTCACAAGCACTAGCGCAGAAGCAGCTGGAGACCGCCGACGACCGTCGCCGCGATGACCAGCTGCTCGAACAGCCGCTGGTTGATACGCTCCACCGCCCACTTGCCGAGGAGCGCGCCGGGTACGACGAACACCACGAGCGCGGCGTCGAGCAGCAGCGAGTTGCCGTCGATCAGACCGAGTCCGGCGCTGAAGGGGACCTTGGAGAGGTTCACGATCAGGAAGAAGAACGCCGAGGTGCCCAGGAAGCCGAGCTTGCGGAAGCCGGCCGACAGCAGGTACAGCGACATCACCGGGCCGCCGGCATTGGCGACCATGGTGGTGAAGCCGCCGAGGACGCCGTACGAACGGGCCTTCACCCGGCCCGCCCGGGTGGTGACCGCGTCCGGGTCGTCGGGGCCGTCGGCCTTGCGGCGGCGCCACAGGGTGACACCGGCCATCAGCAGCAGGATCGCGCCGATCGAGGTCCGTACGACCTGGTCGTCGGCCCACACCAGGAACAGCGTGCCGATCATCACGCCGGCCGCGACCGCGGGGAACAGCCGCCACAGCGTGGGCCAGTGGGCGTGCCTGCGGTAGGTGGCGACGGCCAGTACGTCGCCCGCGATCAGGATCGGGAGCAGGACGCCGGTGGAGGCGCGGGCCGGGAGGATCGCGGCGAAGACGGCGAGGCTGACGGTGTTGGCCCCGCTGACGGCGGTCTTGGAGAAGCCGACGAGCAGCGCGGCGAGGGCCAGGGCGGCGAACTCCCAGCCGGATATGTGCCAGAGGGTCATGGTGTTCATGCGGGGACCGATGCTATGTCCGGACAAGCCGATCCGGTAAGTACCGTCTCGCCGATCGGTCCTGCGTACGGCGTCCTCCCGGGGGTGCGGCCGGTCCGGCGAGCACGTTGATCCGTTTGCACCCGCTGGGCACGGGCACCCGGCCGGCGACCGCAGCACAGAAGGGAAACGCACGCATGACCGTGGTGAAGAGCACGCTGTCCGACGAGGCGCTCCGGGTCACCGGGACCGCTCTCCAGGACACCCTGGTGGATCTGCTCGGGCTGTCGCTGATCGGGAAGCAGGCGCACTGGAACATCGTGGGGCCCCGGTTCCGTTCGATCCATCTCCAGCTCGACGAGGTGGTCGCCGCCGCACGCTCCTACTCGGACACCGTCGCGGAACGTGCCGCCGCGCTGGGCGTGTCTCCGGACGGCCGCCCGGAGACGATCGCCGCGGCCTTCTCGCTGCCCGGTACCAAGGACGGCTGGCTGCGGGACGACGAGGTCGTCGACCTGATGACGCGGACGCTGGAGGCGGCGATCGGACGGCTGCGCGAGCGGATCGCCGCGACCGACGAACCCGACCCCGTCACCCAGGACCTGCTGATCTCCCTCACCGCCGACCTGGAGAAGCAGCGCTGGATGTTCGCGGCCGAGAACAACTGAGCTTCGGGGAGGCTCAGTCGGGCCCCTCCGGTATGTCCGTTTCGAGCGCCGCCGCCCGCAGGGCCGCCGCCACGCGGGTGACCGCCCGTGTCGGGGCCTGGGGCAGCCGGGCCAGCAGCTGGCGCCGCTGTTCCTGAGGTCCGCCGCGCACGGGCAGGATCCGGACGCCCGGCGGAGCGGCGGCGGCGAGGGCGGCCGGTACGGTGGTCAACCCGCAGCCCGCGGCGACGAGTTGGAGCTTGGCCAGCCAGTCACGGGCGGTGTGGACGATGTCGGGCCGCTCGTCCAGCCCGGGCCACACCCCCATCAGCCGGTCCTCGCCGGCCGCAGGGCCGGCGATCCAGCGCTGTCCGCGCAGGTCGGCCACATCGACGAAGCCGCCGCGGGCCAGGGGGTGGGCGGACGGCAGCGCGAGGCACAGGGCGCGCTCGGTGAGGGTCTGGAGCAGCAGCGGTGGTGACTCGGCGTCCGGCGGCCGGAACGGCGGCGCCGACGCGATCAGCGCGAGGTCCAGGCTGCCGGCCCGCAGCGCGCGGACCAGGGCCGGGGTGGTGCCCTCGCGGCCGATGACCAGCAGTGCGGGGTCGGTCCGGCGGAGCGCGGCCAGGGCCCGGGGTACCAGCACGGCGCCCGCGGTGGGGAACCAGCCCAGCCGGACCGTCCCGGCCCCTTCCGGCAGGCCTGAAAGCTCCCGCGCCGCCGCCTCGATCTCGTCGAGGACGACGGTCACGCGCCGCATGACGACCCGGCCGGCCGCGGTGAGCCGCACCCCGTCGCGCCGCCGTTCCAGCAGTTCGGCGCCCGCCGCCCGCTCGATCGCGGCGATCTGCCGGGACACCGCGGACTGGGTGTAGCCCAGCGTGGCGGCCGCCGCGGTGAAGGTGCCCTGTTCGGCCACGGCGCGGAAGACCCGCAGCGCGGTCAGCGACACGTCGTTGAAGTCCATGACGTTTACGCATACCACCTGTGCCGGACTTTCGTTGGACTCATGGACCTGGCGTTCCTAGCGTTGTGGGCATGAAGATTTCCCGTATCGCCCTGGTGACCGGCGCCAACCAAGGACTCGGCCGCGCCCTCGTCGAAGGCCTGGCCGCCCGGCTGACCCCGGACGACCTGGTCCTGCTCACCGGTCGCGACCAGCGGCGGGTGACGGACGCCGCCGTCGAGGTCGCCCGGCTGCCCGGCACCCGCGCCCGGGTCGAGGGCCGGGTCCTGGACGTCACCGACACCGACGCCGTCGCCCGTCTCGCCGACGAGCTCCGCGCCCGCTACGGCGGGGTGGACATCGTCGTGTCCAACGCGGTCGCCCGGGTACTGCCCGACGAGTCGCAGTCCGAGCGGGCCGACGAGTTCATCGACGTCTCCAACACCGCCACCCACGCGATCCTGCGCTCCTTCGGTCCCGTCCTGCGCCCGGGCGGCCGGCTGCTGGTGGTCGCCAGCTCGCTCGGCACGCTCGGCCACCTCGACCCCCGGCTGCACCACCTGTTCGACGGCGCCACCCTCGACCAGGTCGAGTACGCCGTGGAGTCCTGGCGCAGCGCCGTCCACCAGCACACCGCCACGGAGGCGGGCTGGCCCGTGTGGCTGAACGTGCCGTCGAAGGTGGCCCAGGTCGCCGCCGTACGCGCCCTCGCCGCCGAACGCCGGGAACAGGACCTGACCTCCGGCACCCTGATCGCCTCGGTCTGCCCCGGCATGGTCGACACCGCCACCTCCCGCCCCTGGTTCAGCGACTACAGCCAGGCCCAGTCCCCCGCCGACGCCGCCGGCGCCGTCCTCGACCTGGTCTTCGCCGACCACGTCGACCCCGCCCTCTACGGCGAGCTGGTCCGCTTCGGCAAGCCCCTGCCCTGGCACGACGGCACACCCCCGGTGGAGCAGGACCGCCTGGTCAGGCCATGAGCGCCGCACCGTGAACGCGCCGGCCGCCGACGGTGCCGCCCGCATCGTCGTCGGCTCCACCGGCCACCAGCGGTCCAGGGAGCGCCCGGACCCGAGTCGGCTCAGAGGCCCAGGATCCGGGCGACGGTGCGCAGCACGCCGTTGTCGTTGTTGGACGGGGCGAGATGGCGGGCCCGGCGGATGACGTCCGGGTGGGCGTTGGCCATGGCGAAGGACCAGTCGGCGGCGTCGAGCATCTCCAGGTCGTTCAGGTAGTCGCCGAAGACCATGGTCTGGGCGGGGGTGATGCCCAGCTCGCGCTGGAGACCGCGCAGGGCGGTGCCCTTGTTCGCGGTGCGGTTCATCACGTCGACCCAGTGCTCGCCGGAGACCACGACCTGGTGGGTGGCGGCGAAGTCGGCCAGCGCCGGGGCGGTGGTGCGCTCGGCCGGGCCGAAGTCGAAGAGCGCGACCTTGATCACGTCGTCGTCGACGGCGGTGAGGTCGTCGACGACCCGGTGTTCGACGTAGTAGCGGCGGACCTCGGCGAGGAACGCCTCGTCCGTGCGCTCCACGTACGCGGACCGCTTGCCGCAGACCACGGCACCCACGTCGACGCCGTCGGCGACCAGCCGCCGTACGGTCCGGGCGAGACCGCCGGCGACGGCCGGGTCCAGGACGTCCGAGCTGAGCTCGACGCCGTCGCGCACCACATAGGTGCCGTTCTCCGCGATGAACACCATGCCGTCGGCGACGTCCGCGAACTGCCGGGCCAGGGTGGCGTACTGGCGGCCGCTCGCCGGGCTGAACAGCACACCGCGGCGGCGCAGTTCGGCCAGCATCGGCCACAGTCCCTCGGGGATGCGCTTCTCGTCGTCGAGGAGCGTGCCGTCCATGTCGGTGACGACGAGGCGGATGTCGGCGGGACCGGCGGGGAGGCCGGGCGTGGCGAGGAGGGACGCGGGCGAGACGGGCATGTCCTGCTTCCGGTGGGGGACGGCATTCGCACACCAGTGTCCCTCATACGGCTGACGGGACCGGAAACGGTCGGGGGGATTCCTGTGACGGCGCGATCACCGGACGGCACCATGTCGGCCGACGGCGTTCGGCCGACGCGGAGGTGGGCGGCCAGGGCAACGTCGCGGCGACGCGGCTCTGGAACGGCCACGCCACCCCGCCGACCGCCGCCCGGAGCCGCGCCGGGATCGCCGGCTTCCTCGACGGGATCGATCCGCCGGCGCCGGGCCCGGTTTCGGTGCTCGCAGTGGCGCGCCGCGCCGGGGCCGACTCCCCGGCGCCGGTGCCGCAGTTCGGCACGGTCGCCGTGAAACCCTGACCGGGACGTGTGCATCCGAGCCCGTCGAGGAGGACGTCGTATGCCACCCCTTGTCGACCCCGTGCCCGGCGGGCGCCCCGGTGATCTCCCCCGGGCGCATGCCCTCGCCCATGAGCTGTCCGCGCAGGGCGTGCGGGCGATCGTGCTGGCCTACGTGGACACCGCCGGGATCTGCCGGGTGAAGACGGTCCCCTGGCAGCGGCTCCAGCAGGCGGTGGCGTGGGGCGTCGGCATGTCCCCGGTGTTCGACACCTTCCTGGCGAACGACGCGATCGTGCGCACCGACGTCCTCGGCTCGCCCGACGGCGATCTGCGCCTCTACCCGGACCTGGACCGTCTGGTGGTGCTGGCCGCACAGCCCGGCTGGGCCTGGGCCCCCGTCGACCGGATCACCCAGGAGGGCCACCGGCACCCGGGGTGCAGCCGCACCTTCCTGCGCCGGACCGTCGCCGACGCCGAGGAACGGCTCGGCCTCACCTTCAAGGCGGGCGTCGAGATCGAGTGGGCGCTGGGCCGGGCCGCAGCCCCGGCCGACGAGTTCGCCCCGGCGGCCCAGGGCCCGGCGTACGGCGCCGCCCGGCAGATCGAGCTGAGCGACTACGCGTCCGACCTGCTCGCGGCTCTGGACGCGCAGCAGGTGCCGGTCGCCCAGTTCCATCCCGAGTACGCCCCCGGCCAGTTCGAGCTCTCCACCGACGCGCTGGATCCGGTGGCCGCGGCCGACCAGAGCGTCCTGGTACGGCAGACCATCCGCGCGGTCTCGCAGCGGCACGGCCTGCGGGCCTCCTTCTCCCCGGCCGTCACCGAACGCGGCGTCGGCAACGGCGGCCACCTCCACCTCTCCGTCTGGCGTCACGGGGTCAATCTGCACGCCGGGGGCGACGGCCGGTACGGCATGACGGGCGAGGCCGAGTCCTTCGTGGCCGGGCTGCTGACCCATCTGCCCGCGCTGACGGCGGTGATCGCGCCGAGCCCGGCCAGCTATCTGCGACTCAAACCCTCCCAGTGGGCGGGGGCGTTCACGGCCTGGGGCCGGGAGACGCGGGAGACCGGCGTCCGGGTCATCACGGGCACGACCGGCCGCCAGAGCCAGGACGCCAATCTTGAGGTCAAACCGGCCGACCTGGCCGCCAACCCGTATCTCGCCCTCGGCTGCGTCATCGCCGCGGGACTCGACGGGTTCGTCTCGGGCGCGGCCCTCCCCGAGGAGGTCGTCGACGACCCGGCCCGGCTGATCCCGGACGAGGCGGTGGCCCGGGGCGTACGACGGCTGCCGACCTCGCTGGCGCAGGCCGTGGACGCGTTCCGCGAGGACAAGGTGGTGCGCATGGCCCTCGGCCCGGTCCTCGCGGACGCGGTGGTCGCCGTACGCGAAGGCGAGACGGCGGCCGTCGCCGGGCTCGACGACGCCGGGGTGGCGGCGGCCTACCGCTGGAAGTACTGATGGCGGGACCGGTCCAGGAGACTCTCGACGCGCTCCCCCTCGTCGACCACCACTGCCACGGAGCGGTCACCGCCGACCTCGGCCCGGCGGAGTTCGAGTCGCTGCTCACCGAGGGCACGGTCCGGCCGGGCGTGTCACCGTTCGACAGTCCGGTCGGGGTGGCCGTACGACGGCACTGCGCGCCCCTGCTCGACCTGGAGCGGCACGCGCCCGCCGCCGACTACCTGGCGCGCCGCGCCGAACTCGGCTGGCAGGAGGTCAACCGCCGGTTCCTCACGGCCGCGCACGCGGAGACGTTCTGCGTGGACACCGGCTACGCCCCGCACCCGGTCACCTCGCCCGCCGACCTCGCGGACGCGTCCGGCGCCGCCGCCTACGAGGTGGTCCGGCTGGAGAGCATCGCCGAGGAGGTGGCCGCGCGGGGCATCGACGCCGGCGAGTACGCGGCCGCGTTCCGGGCGGCGGCCGAGGAGGCGGTACGGCGGCCGGGGGTGATCGCGGTCAAGTCGGTCGCCGCCTACCGCACCGGCTTCGACCTGGATCCGGCGCGGCCGACGTACTCCGAGGTGACCCGGGCGGCCGCGCTGTGGTTCGCGCGGGGCGGCAGGCTCACGGACCCGGTGCTGATGCGCCACCTGCTGTGGACCGCCGTCGCCCTCGGGCTGCCGCTCCAACTCCACGCCGGTTTCGGGGACTCGGACCTGCGGCTGCACCTGGCGGACCCGGCCCTGCTCACCGACTGGCTGCGGCTGACCGCCGGCACCGTCCCGGTACTGCTGCTGCACTGCTGGCCGTACCAGCGCCAAGCCGCCTATCTGGCCACGGTGTTCGAGCATGTGCACCTCGACGTCGGGCTCACCCTGCACTATGTGGGCCCGGCCCGGGCGGGTTCGGTGCTGGCGGAGGCGATGGAGATCACCCCGTTCCGCAAACTGCTGTACAGCTCTGACGCTTATGGTGTGTCCGAGTTCCACCATCTCGGCGCCCTGTCCTTCCGGCAGGGGCTGGCCGGACTGCTCCAGGAGCGGGTGGACGCCGACGAACTGAGCCCCGCCGACGCAGTGAGGATCGCCGCCTGGACAGGACGTGACAACGCCCGTCGCCTCTACGGACTTCCCGTATCGGACCCCGGCCGCGACTGAGCGCGCGCCCCACCCGGAAAGTATGATCAAGCAATGTCTGACATGACCGAAACCACGCCCGGTTGGCTGTCCTCCGACGAGCTGGAGATGGCTCGCGCCCGTATGCCGATCCTGTACGTGGAGGCCGTGCCCGTGCGCGTGGACGACAGCGGCGAAGTCACCAGCATCGGACTGCTGCTCCGCATCGGCCCGGACGGAACGGTCAGCCGGACCCTCGTCTCCGGCCGTGTCCTGCACCACGAGCGGGTCCGCGACGCCCTGTTGCGCCACCTGGAGAAGGACCTCGGCCCGGTCGCACTGCCCCGGGTGCCGGCCTCCCTGCAGCCGTTCACGGTGGCCGAGTACTTCCCGACGCTGGGCGTCACGCCGTACCACGACCCGCGGCAGCACGCGGTGTCGCTGGCCTACATCGTGCCGGTGACCGGTGACTGCCGGCCCCGCCAGGACGCCCTGGACTTGGTGTGGTTCAGCCCGCGGGACGCGGTCTCCGAGGCCGTGCAGAGCGAGATGCCCGGCGGTCACGGCGTGCTCCTGAAGCAGGCCCTGGCGCATGTGGGCTGCGTGGGCTGAGGACCGCCGGGGACGGCCCGGCCGCCGCCAGCCGGTTCAGCTCCCCGTACAACTGGCTCTGGGTGGCCGGCCAGACATGGGCCAGCGAGGTGTCGAAGAGCTTCAGCAGGTCGTAGCCGCTGGCGGGTCGGTCGGCCAGGAGACCGAGGAGTGCGTGGCGAAGGCCCATGCCTTCACGGTAGCTCCACATTGACAGGTCAACTAATACCTCTCACCTCAGACATGTCACTCATGGAACCGACCCGCTCAGGAGGCGGCGCCGACCCGGCTGGTGACGCTTGGGATGTCCTGCTCGGCCCAGATGCACTTGGAGTCGCTGAGGTAGCGGGCGCCCCAGCGCCGCGACAGGGCGGCGACCAACGGGAGACCGCGGCCGCCCTCGTCGGTGTAGGTGGCGTGCCGGATGCGCGGGGTGCTGAGGCTGCCGTCGTAGACCTCGCAGGTCAGGATGCGGCTGCGGAGCAGCCGTAGCCGCATGGGGCCCTTGGCGTGCCGGACGACGTTGCCGACCAGCTCGCTCACGCCGGTCCCACCGGTGCAGCAGGGCGCCCACTCCCCCGACACTCGCCGCCGCCTGCCGAAGAGCCAGCGTCAGCGTCCTCGCCCGCGCCCCCGCGACGGGGGACGGCTCGGATGCGGATCCCTCCGGACGGTTCGGGCACATAACGACGGGTTAACCCGGGAGATCGCGGCGACCACCGGGGAGCCGAGCGGGGTCGTGCCGGTCGCCTACCCCTTCCGCAGGGCCGCGCGAAGGGCGTCGTCGATGCCGGGCTGCCGGAAGGCGAAGCCCGTCTTCAGCAGGCCCGCGGGCACGGCACGGCAGCTGGCGGTGATCCCCACGGAGAACTCGCCGAGGACGGCCCTCAGTGCGAAGGCGGGGACCGCGGCGAGGGTGGGCCGGTGCAGGATCCGGCCCGTCGCACGGGTGATCTCACGGTTCGTCAGCGGTTCGGGGGCCGTGAAGTTGACCGGTCCGGCGATGTCCGCGTGGTCGATCACGTGGCGGAGCGCGGCGATGTGGTCGGGCAGGGAGATGAAGGGCCAGAACTGGTCGCCGGAACCGAGCCTGCCGCCGAGACCGAACCGGAAGAGCGGGAAGAGCTTGCCCCAGGCACCGCCGTCGGCGGAGACCACGAGACCGGTACGCGGGTGGACGACCCGGACACCGGCCCGTTCGGCCGGCGCGGCGGCGGCCTCCCAGCCCACACAGACGGAGGCCAGGAAGTCGCTCCCGGCCGGGTCGGCCTCCGTGACCACGCGGTCGCCGGTGTCGCCGTAGTAGCCGGTGGCCGAGGCCGAGACCAGTACCCGGGGCGGCTCGGCGGCCTCGGCGCAGGCCTCGGCGACGGTGCGCGTCCCCTGGAGGCGGCTGAGCCGGATCTCCTGCTTGTACGTCTCGGTCCAGCGCCGGTCGCCGATCCCGGCTCCGGCCAGGTGCACCACGGCGTCGACACCGTCCAGGACTGCCGGGTCCAGCCGGGCGCCGGGCTCCCAGGAGGCGGATTCGCTGCCGTCGGCCGGCTGCGACGCGGTCCGGCCGCGCGTCAGACGCAGCACGCGGTGGCCGCCGGTGAGGAGGGAGCGGGTGAGGGCGGAACCGATGAGTCCGGTGGATCCGGTGATCGCGACGCGCATGACGTTCTCCGATGAGCGAATGTTTGAGAGTTCAAACTATCGCTCGCCAGAGTACTCCGGCCGGACGCCGAAGGGGCGCGGGGAATCGGCCGGGCCGATCCTGGAAGGGCCGACCACCGAGGAGGGCCGAGATGGAGTACCTGGTCACGATGACCACCCGGGTGCCGGACGGCACGACGGAGCGGGAGGTGGCCGAGGTCCGGGCACGGGAGGCGGCGCACAGCCGCGAACTCGCCGCGCGGAGGCGCCTGCTGCGGCTGTGGCGGCCGCCGCTGGGGCCGGGTGAATGGCGCTCGATCGGCCTGTTCGACGACGAGGGCCCGGACGCCCTGGAGCGCACGCTCGCCGCGATGCCGTTGCGCGTCTGGCGGACCGACGTCCCCGCCGAGCTCGCCCCGCACCCCGCCGATCCGGGCCGGGGCGAGGTCCCGATCGCGGCGGACAGCGAGGAGTACCTGGTCACGTTCGTCGCGGACATGCCGTCCGGAACGGGGCCCGGGAGCCCGGCGGAGTCGAAGCGCGTACGCGACATGGCCGCCGGGGGCCATCTGATCCGCCTGTGGACGCTGCCGGGCGGGGGCCGGGGCATCGGCCTGTGGCAGGCGCCCGGGGCCGGCCGGCTGCGGGAGATCCTGCGGTCCCTCCCGATGGCCGGCCGGAGCACGGTCGACACGGTGCCGCTGACCCGCCACCCCAGTGACCCGGCGCAGGTGACGTGAGCGGCTCCCGTCTCCGACGCCGTCGCGGCCCCCGTCCGAAAGGGGAGCCGCGACGGTGTCACCGCTCGGGGTGGACCGGTGTCAGGACTTGCCCTTGGTGATGAGCCACTTGCCACCGACCCAGTTGCCGACGGTCTCGTAGCCGGAGCGGAAGGAACCGAGCCAGTCGAGCTTCAGGCCGGCCTCCGCGGTGGACTTGACGGGGGTGTAGCTGCCCGGGTCGGTGGCCGAGCCGCCCGTGGTGTTCTTGGCGTAGTACGGGAAGGGGTAGACCGGGCGGGACGCGGTGGTGCTCCCGCTGCTGTCGACCGACTTGGTCGTCAGGCTGTCCGGGGCGTCGCCCTGGGTGACCCAGTCGGTGATCGCGGTCAGCGCGTCGAAGGTGTCCGGGCCCTGGCCGCCGCCGCAGTGCGCGACGCCGGGGAGCAGGAACAGCCGGGCGAAGCTCTTGGTGGCCGCCTCGCCGCCCATGACCTTCTCAACGGCCTTGTAGTAGGCCATGGTTCCGACCGCCGGGATGTGCTGGTCGCCCAGTCCGTGCCAGAGGATCAGCTTGCCACCGGCCTTCTTGAACGCCCTGAGGTCGGGGTCGGTGGCGTCGTACATCCCCTCGTTGGGCTGCATGACCTTCTTGTAATAGGCGGCCGTGAACTTGATGTCCTTGTACGTCAGGGCCGGCTGCGGGGAGTCGAAGATCTGGTAGCGCAGGGTCTCGCGGACGAAGCCGATGTCGCCGGAGGCGCCGGTGGCGGTCGCCGGGGTGATGATCCCGGCCCAGTTCAGCTCGGAGCCGCGCAGCTGGTAGCCCGGGTAGAGCAGCTTGCCGTGCTCGTCGGTGGGGCCCGCGTAGATCCGGCGCAGGGTGGTGACCTGGTCGGCGGTCAGGCAGTAGGCGTCGGACGTCGAGGTCTGTCCGGCCTTGCACTGGATGGTGGCCGGGTCCCAGGTGCAGCTGAGCGGGTCCGCGATGATCCCGTCGGCAGGCGCACCGCAGCCCTTGAGCACGGCCTTGTGCAGGTCCGCGAGGTCGGCGTTGGTGAGGGTGGCCGGGCCGCCGTCGAGGTACACGGACTGGGCGGTCCAGGCGTGCGAGAAGGTGTTCAGCGCGGTGAAGTTGTTGGCCGGGGCGCCGGCGATGATGCCGTCGAAGTCGGTCGGATAACGCTGTGCCTCGGTCAGTGCCTGGTGGCCGCCCTGCGAGCAGCCGTCGAAGTAGGAGTGCGTGACCGCCTGCCCGTAGTACTTCTCGATGATGGCCTTGGACGCCTGGACCAGCTCGTGGTCGGACTTGTAGCCGAAGTCGGCGCGCAGCGTCGGGTCGCTGGAGAAGAGCCCGCCGCCCTGGTAGTGGCCCTCGTCGCTGGAGGCGACGGCGAAGGCGCCGGTGGTCAGCGGGACGCAGCCGGTCGAGGCGGGCGCGTTGGTGACGTTGGTGTTGCCGCACAGGCCGCCGCACCCGACCTGGAGGTAGTTGGCCTGCCAGCCGGTCTCGGGGAGCTTGATCTCGAAGTGGATCTGCGGGGCGATCACGCCCTTCACATCACAGGCGGCCCAGTTGCCGAGCGTGTTGCCGCTCGCGGCGAGTTCGGCGGCCGAGGTGATCTCGAAGGGGACGCCGGGGACCGCGCTCGCCAGGTCCAGCTGGGCCATCCCGGAGCAGGACACGGCCGGTGCGATCCCGGAGGACGTGCTGCTGGTCGTCGTGGCGTTCGCCGAGCTCGAGTCGGCGGCCTGCGCATCGCCGGTCGCGCCGTAGGCGAGCGCCAGACTCGCACCGGTCACGAGCGCCACGGTGGCGGCGAGGGTGGCCAGGAAGGCCGCCGACTTCCCCCTCCACCATCGGAACAGCTGGAGCATGCTCGGATCTCCGTTCGGTCGCCGGATCGGAAAGCGTGCGGGACGCCATGACGGCGGGGAGGACCGACGGGCCGCTCCACCTCGACAATGGCTGTACGGCGCAGGAACGTAGCCTTCCGGCAAACTGGGCGCAATACTTGTCGACCAAATTGTTGACGATTTCGTCGCCGAGTACACCGGCCGGACCGTGCGACAACGTCTGCGCCAACACAGCAGCAGCGAAGCTCGGGCCTGTGTACGAACATGTTCGGTAGGCTCGTGGCATGACTGCCCGATCTCAGCCCCTCAGCCGCCGGGAGCGCCCGGCCAAGCCGGCCCTGACCCGTGACGGGATCGTCGCGACCGCGGTCCGGGTCATGCGTGCGGAGGGGCTGGAGCGGGTCACGATGCGCCGGCTGGCCAAGGAGCTCGACACCGGCCCGGCCTCGCTGTACGTGTACGTGGCCAACACTGCCGAGCTGCATGCGGCGATCCTCGACGAACTGCTGGGCGAGGTCGACTTGGGGCCGGCCGCCGGGGACGGGGACTGGCGCGCGCGGATCGAGGCCGTTCTCGCTTCCTACAGCGATCTCCTCTACCAGTACCCGAGCCTCGCCAGGGCCGCACTGGTCGCCCGGCCTTCGGGCCCCAACTATCTGAACCTGCTGGAGGCGCTGCTGGCGCTGCTCAGCCTGGGTGGCGTACCGAACGGCCAAGCAGCCTGGGGCGTGGACGTACTGCTTCAGATGGCCACCGCCAGTGCGGCCGAGCACGCCGGGCGGGACGGCTCGCCCGACTCCGAGGAGGAGTGGAACGCGGTCGCCGCCGCCGTGGAGAACGCCTCCGCGGCCGATACGCCCCACGTCGCCGCGCTCGGTTCCGAGCTGCTGTCGGGGACTCCGCAGACGCGTCGGACGTGGCAGATCCACATGCTCCTCAACGGCATCCTGCACACACCACGCGTCACATCCTGACCTCCTAGGCGGCCCCATGCGCGCGAGTCACGCGGCAGCCGGCTGGGTTCATTTCGGCGCGAGTTCACGGTGCCCACAGGGGCCGGCCGTGAGCGGCGTGCGTCTGCGCCACAGCGAGCAGGGGCCCGTAACGAACTCCGCTCGCCCCGATGATCGACACGGCACCGGAGGCAGGTCCAGGACAGCCCCGACCCGCCTCCGGTCGAGCAGGGGAAGGCGATCCTCCGCTCTTACCTCGTGACGCCGCTCGACCGGCCGGGACTGGCCGGCATCGCCGCCGCCGTAGTTCCCCAGAGGTCCGGACTGCACCGATCGCCGAGCCCGGTCGG
Source organism: Streptomyces sp. NPDC048417 (assembly GCF_040651615.1). Taxonomy (NCBI): domain Bacteria; kingdom Bacillati; phylum Actinomycetota; class Actinomycetes; order Kitasatosporales; family Streptomycetaceae; genus Streptomyces; species Streptomyces sp. NPDC048417. The sequence continues at coordinate 495,366 of NZ_JBEZKI010000002.1, forward strand.
TACGCCGATCGTCCTGAGCAAGGCCCACGCCCACCCACACCCGCTGACGAACTTGTTCGTCCCGAACATGTTCGTTACGGTGAATGGTGTCCACCTCCCCCCGTTTCCGAAAGAGGTGAGCTGCCATGTCCGCATCCACCACACCCGCGGCCGACGACACGTCCGTCGTGCCGAAGAACACCCGCTGGGTCCGTGTCGCTCGGCGCAGCCGCCGTACCGCTCCTCGCAGCCTTCATCGCGTCCCAGAAGCGGACCGACGAACCTCTGCTGCCGCCGCGGATCTTCACCGGCCACCGAAACTTCCCGATCTCCGCCGTGCTGCTGATCGTCGCCGGTGTGGCCATGTTCGGCGGCACGCTGTACCTGCCGCTGTACCAGCAGAGTGTGCAGGGCGCGTCCGCCTCCAACTCCGGGCTTCTGCTGCTTCCGATGATGGCCGGCACCGTCGCCGCGTCCCTGGTCGCGGGCAAGGTGATGACGAGGACCGGCAAGTACAGGATCTTCCCCGTCGTGGGTGCCGCCTCACTCGCCATCGGCATGGGGCTGCTGTCCACCATGGACACCACCACCTCCCGCTTCACCACCAGCGCCTACATGGTGCTGGTCGGCATAGGCACCGGCTTCACCATCCAGATGGCCAACACCATCGCCCAGAACGCTGTCGAGCTGCGGGACATGGGCGCCGCCTCCGCGGCCACCGGCCTCTTCCGCACCCTGGGCGGTTCGCTCGGCGTCGCGGTCCTCGGGTCCCTGTTCACCCGCGCCGTCCAGGGCCACGCAGGCGCTCCGGCCGAGGGCGGCCGCACGGACACCTCGGCCACCGAGGGGGTGTCCGGGCGGCCAAGGACGCCTACCTGCACGCGGTGGCCCACGGCACCCAGCAGATCTTCCTGGTCGGCGCCCTCTGCGCCGCAGCCGCCTTCGCCGCCGCGGTGTTCATCGAGGAAGTCCCACTGCGCGGCAAGCCCGGCAGCGCGCCGCAGCCGCCGAAGCCGCCGAAGCCCAAGGCCGAACCGGTCAGGACCGCCTGACCCACTCACCGGGCGACGCTCAGGCGTTCCCTCACATCCTCCCAGGCACGTAGGTGCCGGGACCCTGCCACCGGCTCAGGCTGGTGCGAAAGGAATCACCATGAACACCCACCACCCCATCGCCATCGTCGGCGCCGGACTCGGCGGACTGACCCTGGCCCGCGTCCTGCGCACCAAGGGCATCGAAGCAGTCGTCTTCGACCTGGAAGCCGGCCGGCGTGCCCGCACCCAGGGCGGCATGCTCGACATCCACACCTACAACGGTCAGGTCGCCCTGCGCTCCGCCGGCCTCTACGACGGCTTCCGCGCGCTGGTCCACACCGGTGGCGAAGCCACCCGCGTAGTCGACAAGCACGCCACCCTCCACTGGGAAGAGGCCGACGACGGCTCCGGAGACCGTCCCGAAGTCGACCGCGGCCAACTGCGCGACCTCCTGCTCGACTCTCTGCCCGAGACCACGATCCGGTGGGGCCACAAGGTCACGGCTGCACGCTCCCTGGGCGACGGCCGGCACGAGGTCACCTTCGCTGACGGCACCGCCCACACCGCCGATCTGCTCATCGGCGCCGACGGGGCCTGGTCCCGTATCCGGCCCCTGGTCTCGGACGCCCGGCCCGCCTACACCGGCATTTCCTTCATCGAGACCAACCTCCTCGACGCCGCCGCCCGTCACCCGGACAGCCTGGCCGTCGTCGGAGACGGTGCGCTGTTCGCGCTCGCCGAGGGCAAGGGCTTCTTCGCCCACCACCAGACCGACGGCAGCCTGCACATCTACACCGCGCTGCGGGTCGCCGAGGACTGGCTCGACGCCATCGACTTCAGCGACACCGAAGCCGCCAAGGCAGCCGTGCTCGCCCAGTTCGACGGCTGGGACGACAGCCTCACGGCGCTGCTCGCGACATCGGACACCGCCCTCGTACCACGCAAGATCAACAACCTGCCCATCGGCCACCGCTGGGAGCGTGTCCCCGGCACCACGCTGCTCGGTGACGCCGCACACGTCATGTCACCGTTCGCCGGTGAGGGCGCCAACCTGGCGATGCTGGACGGCGCCGAACTCGGCGAGGCCCTCGCCGAGCACGAAGGCGACACCGAGAAGGCCCTTGCCGTCTACGAGGAAGCGCTCTTCCGCCGCAGCAAGGAGAAGGCCCGGGAGTCCGCCGAGGGGCTCGAGCTCTGCTTCAGCCAGGACCCGATCGACGAACTCATCAGCATCTTCAGCGCGGTACCCGAGGACACCGACTGACCCGCCCATGGGAGCGAAGGCCCTTCCCGGCGACGTCGCGTGGCCGACGATGGTGACGGCGGCCGCCCCCCGTAGGTGCGTCGGGAACGGATGGGGTCGCGATGCCGGCGGTGCGTAGCTCGCCCCGGGCCCGGTGGGCCATGGCTTTCGCGCCGATACGGTCGAAGGTTTCCAGGGCGGCGCTCAGGTACAGACGGGCACGGGGGTCACGGGTGCGGCGCAGCCATTGTCCGTAGGCGAGCTCGATGCGTGCATGTTCCCATGGCCACCGGGCCGCTTGGGGCAGAGACAGGGCTGCCTCGAACTGGAGACCGGCCTCTGTCTCGTCGGCAGTCACGGCCGCGGCCCCGGCCGTGATCAGCGCTGTGCGGGGGGAGATGAGGTGGATGCCTGCTCGCTGCGCGGCGGCGACGTAGGCACGAGCCTCGTCCACGCGGCCGGTGCGGACCGCCGCCTCGACGAGGTCCCACACTGCCCACCGGGCCGGGATGCCGGGGCCCGGTGCGCCGGGTGGGTTGATCCTGGCCGCTGCTGGACGGCGGCCGTGGCAGCCTGCTGTTCACCGGCGGCGCCCTCGCCTTGACCCCCTCGCCGCAGTACACCTCCCTGTCGATCGGCAAAGCAGCCCTGCACAACTACGTCCAGGCCCTGTCCCAGCAGCAGGACAGCGACGTCCACGTGGCCACCGTCACCATCGACGGGTACATCGGCGGCGGCGACCCCCGCTTCGCGGCCGAAGCCGTCGCCGCGGCCTTCCTCGGTCTGCACCACCAGCCCCGCGACCAGTGGCAGGCAGAACTCCCCTACTGATCACGATTGACCGAACAGTTCGGTTTTGAATGGAGGAGCAACTCGTGGAGAAGAGGACCCTGGGCAGCCAGGGCTTGGCTGTAGCAGCGATCGGCTACGGCGCGATGGGCACCGTGATCGGCTACGGCCCCTCCGAGGACACCGAGTCGGTGGCAGCTGTCCGGGGCGCCCACGAACTGGGCGTGACCCACTTCGACACGGCCGCGATGTACGGCTGGGGAGACGGCGAGAAACTGCTCGACCGCGCACTGGCACCGGTCCGCGACGAAGTGACGATCGCGACCAAGTTCGGCTTCAACAAGGCGACCGAACCGGACTCGCGGCCCGAACACGTCCGTGAAGCCGTCGGCAACAGCCTGCGCAACCTCGACACCGACACGATCGACCTGCTCTACCAGCACGTGCCCGACCCCGACGTTCCCATCGAGGACGTGGTCGGAGTGATGAAGGAGTTCGTCACCGCCGGCAAGGTCAAGTACCTCGGCCTCGCCAACACCGACGAGGACACCATCCGCAGGGCCCTCGCAGTGCACCCGATCTCGGCTCTGCTGAACCAGTACTCGATCTTCGCCCTCGACCGCGAGTCGCTCTTCCCCGTCCTGGAGGACCTCGGTATCGGCTTCGTCGCCTACTCGCCGCTCGCACGCGGATTCCTCAGCGGCGCGGTCAGGCCCCGGGACCAGTACGACGCGAACGACTTCCGCCAGACCCAGGCATGGTGGCAGCCGGAGAACTTCGACGCGAACATCGCCATCGTCAGCGATCCGACGAAGTTCGCCCAGGACAAGGGCGTCACCTTGTCGCAGTTGGCGCTGGCGTGGCTGCTCGCGAAGAAGGACTACATCGTCCCCATCCCGGGTTCGGGCAACCCGCGCCGTGTCGCGCAGAACGTTGCCGCGGCAGACCTGACGCCCACTGCCGAAGACCTCGCCCACATCGTCCAGATCGCCCCCGAGGGCGGTCTCGGTGGACAACTGAGCTGACGCCCGCATCCCCGGTGTCTGCCCACGCCCCTGGCACGGGCAGACGTCGCCTTATATCGGCTCGGCCATGCTCATCAGGCGGGCGCGCCATCCACGACACAGCCACGCACGGTCCTGCGGCACGCGAGAGCACCGCCAGGACCACCGGCGTCTCGCCGTCCGGCGAACTCGTCGCCTCCCATCCGCTGATGGGTCTCCTGCGCCCGCTCGGCAGCGGCACCGGCTCCATGGCGACGCGGCATCTCCGCCGAGGTCCAGCAAGGGCGTCTTCGCCTGCCTCCAAGTAAAGGTGCCGATGAGCGGCATGCTCAACCTCGAAGCCGGAAACACCCCACGCGAAAAAGGGCCCCCGCAGGCTCTCGCCTGCGAAGACCCTTCGCACCGTCGGGACGACAGGATTTGAACCTGCGACCCCTTGACCCCCAGGAGTGAGCGTCAGAGGTATTTTCTGGATATAGCAGACTTAATCAGGACGCAGGATGTGCGCAGAGGGCTCCCTCGTGCACTATCGCGCACACCGCGTGGTCCCCAACTGGTCCCCGCTGGCGGTCATAGCTCTGCCGCCAGACGCTCCGTGAGACGTGCCGACACCATGACCAGGATCCACCGCCCGCCCCGGCGCCGTACGGAAACCCGGCAGCCGGGGCGAAGGGCCCGCGATCAGGCGGCGCGTGTCGTGTGCTTGTGAAGCGCAAGGGGCGCCAGCGACTGCATCATGCAGCCGCACGACCTCCTTGATGAGAGAACCTGCCACCGCAGTGCCGAAGCGACGCCCCACCCCGCATGGCCCGCCGCCGCCTGACTGGTACACGTCGTGGTCGGGCCTCACTCGCCTTGAGGAGTAGCGACCGGCTTTCGGTGTGCCCTGGACGGCTGGGTAAGGTCGCGGTACCCGAGTTGGAGAGGTAGTTGCATGGCCAACGATATTGTGATTGCGCAGACGACCAGCGACGACGAGGGGCAGGCGAAGATGCTGGCCCGAGGTGCGGTCGAGAGCAAGCTGGCAGCGGGCGTTCACATCGATGCGCCAATCACCGCCTTCTACTGGTGGAAGGGGAAGGTCGAGGCGGCGCAGGAGTGGCGCATCTCGTACATGACTACGACGGACCGTCTACCCGCGCTAGAAGCGTGGGTGCACGAGAAGCACTCGTACGACGTCACCCAATGGATCACACTGCCCGTAACCGGCGGCTCGGAGGCGTACCTGTCCTGGGTCTTCGAGGAGACGGAATCGGACTGAGGAGCGACGGGCCGAGCGTAGGACAGCGTTGGTGTGCTGAGCCCGCCGCGTACCACCTGAGGTGGATCAGGATGCGAACCGCCGGAAATGAACGGCGAGTTCCTGCTCGCTGTCAGGGAGCAACGCTGCAATAGCCGCCGCCCGCTCCTTGCCCATGGTGTTGGGCTTGGCCTGTGCCGCCGCAGCGAACTGGCGTGCCACGTAAACGCCTTGGTCGACGTCACTCCCACGCTGTAGGGCCGAAGCGAGATCACCGAGGACCACGACGCCCCCGTCCGGTAGTCCGTCTCCGAGGCAGTCGACCGCGGTGTCAGCTGTGGACGTGAGCTCGGGACGCCTCAGCTGGCCGTACACGGATAGGGCCAACGAGTCCATGCGGTATGGGGTCACGAACCTGACCCATGGCTGCTCGCTCGTGTGGTCAGCGAAATCGTAAGCGAAGCGCGCTCGGTCCAACGCCTGGAGCGCCCCCACCTCGTCGCCGGCCGCCGCAGCTTCTTCCGCGCGCCTGCCGAGAACCCAGGCGGCAGCAGTAGCGTTGCCGTGGCCTCGCACGTCGTTGGCGGCTTGAGAGAGGAACTCCATCTTCGCCTTGGGCGTCAAGGCGCCGTAGCTGCTACAGGTCAGCGCTAGGTGTTCTGTCCGGGGAGGTTGTGGGCGGGTGAGGCAGGTCTCGGCTGAGGGATCTTGAACAGGTGAGGGCCTTCCGGGTTCGGTGTGGATTGCGACGTCTACACCGACCAGAAAGGCCCTCGTGGTCCACCGTAATGCACCCCTGACCGAGACCGGCCGGCTGCGTCTGGCCCGCTGCGTGGTTGAGGACCGCTGGCCGTTGCGGCGGGCCGCCGAGCGGTTCCAGGTCTCACCGACGACCGCCCGGCGATGGGCCGAGCGCTACCGGCAGTTCGGCGAAGCCGGGATGGCCGACCGTTCCTCCCGCCCGCACAACAGCCCCGGACGGACACCGACCCGCACCGAACGCCGGGTCATCAAGGTCAGGGTCCTGCGCCGCTGGGGACCGGCCCGCATCGCCCACCTGCTGGGCCTGGTGCCCTCCACTGTCCACCGGGTCCTCGTCCGCTACCGGCTGGCACGCCTCACGCACCTGGACCGCGCGACCGGCCGGACCATACGCCGCTACGAACGGGACAGGCCCGGCGAGCTGGTGCATGTGGACATCAAGAAGCTCGGCAACATCCCCGACGGCGGAGGCCATAAGGCCCTGGGCCGGCAGGCCGGCCGCAAGACGCGGTCCGGGGCCGGCTACAGCTACATCCACACCGCCGTCGACGACCACTCCCGCCTCGCCTACAGCGAGATCCTCACCGACGAGCGCAAAGAGACCGCCACCGCCTTCTGGACCCGCGCCCACGCCTACTTCACCAGCGCAGGGATCACCGTCGAGCGCGTCCTGACCGACAACGGCGCCTGCTACAAGTCCCGCACCTGGCGCGACGCACTTGCTCTGGCCGGGATCGCCCACAAGCGAACCCGGCCCTACCGACCCCAGACGAACGGCAAGGTCGAACGCCTCAACCGCACCCTGCTCGACGAATGGGCCTACGCGAAGCCCTACCGGTCAGAGCAGGAACGACGCGACGCATTCCCGGACTGGCTGCACTCCTACAATCACCACCGCGGACACACCGCGCTCGCAGGCAAGCCACCCGCCAGCCGCGTCCCCAACCTAATTCCTTGTTAACAGCTCCAGTAGCGGGGACCACGCCCGCGCCGGACTGTTCGAGCGCGGGACTACGACGCCTTTCTGGACCCTGGCCGTT